>JAITIB010000094.1 GCA_031279675.1 Puniceicoccales bacterium
AACTACGCGGACGTGAACGCCTGGGCGTCAGCCGTCGGACTCGCTCCGCAGGTTGGGACATGGAATGACGGAACCTATGTGTCCACAATTGCGGCCATTCCCGAGCCCTCGACCTACGCGCTCCTCGGCGCCACCGGCGCGCTGGCCCTCGCGTTGCTGCGCCGCAGACGCAAAGCTTGATGGACGGCGAAAAGTGGCGGGGCGTGAGTGGCCCGCCACTTTTGCTTGGCGAAGAGGGTGGGGTGGCAAAATTTCAGAATTCCCGTTTCGCAATGAATCGTTTTTCTCGTGCCTCATGCTCTGTTCACTGGGGATAAAAAATCTCGCCTTGATGGATTCCGCCGCGCTCGATTTCAGCCAAGGCTTCACCGTTGTCACTGGCGAAACCGGTGCCGGCAAAAGCGTTCTCCTCGGTGCGCTCAACCTGCTTGCCGGTAATCGCGCCCCAAAAAATCTCATCCGCAAGGGAAGCGATGTGTGCGAGGTCGAGGGTGTCCTGCAATTTGCCGACACCGGCGGCATCGCCTCCGCGCTTGCCGCCCTCGAACTCCCGCCATGCGAAGAGGGTGGGGTGCTCATCCTTCGCCGAACCCTGTCCCACACCAGGCCTCCGCGCATCACCATCAACGGCGCTTCCGCAACCCTTGCCCAACTGCAGGCACTTGGCGAAATCTGGATCGATTTCCACGGACCCGGGGAACCGCAAAAACTTTTCCACGAACGTCATCAACTTGAGATGCTCGACCTCTACGCCGGTCCCGCGCACCAGGCTCACCTTGAACATTATCGTGGACGTTTCCGCGCATGGCGCGAGGCCCTCGACGAGATGGACGCAATCCGTTCCGAGGAAAAAATGACCGAGGAGGAGATCGACTATGCGCGCACCCAGCTCGCGCACATGGACGCACTGGATCTTTCCGATGAGGGCATCGCCACGCTTGAGCGCGATTTCAAAAAAAAGTCGTCCGCGCACGAACTCGGCGAACTGCTCGCCAGCCTTGACAGCGCCCTCGGCGGCGAGAGCGGTTTGACTGAACGGCTCGCGCCGCTCCTGCGCACCGCGCACGCAACCGCCGAGCTCGATCCCGGCACCGCCGAGCTCGAACAACGTCTCCATGCACTCGCCGTCGAGCTCGCCGACATCCATTCCGACTACGCGCGCCTTGGCGCCGGCATTGCCGTTGCAAACGACCCCGCCACCCAGGAAGCCCTCGCCATGCGCATGAACCATTGGCTCGAACTCCGCCGCAAACACGGCCCCGCGCCCGCCACTGTCCGCGCCAAGCGCGATGCCATTTCCCAACGCCTCGCCCGGCAAACAAACATCGCCGCCACGCTCGAAAACGCCGCTGCCGCCGCGGCAAAAATCGAGGACGAGCTTCACCACCTCGCACGCGGACTTCACGCCACACGCGCCGCCGCCGCCACCACGCTCTCCACCGCGGCAACACTCATGCTTGCCAAGCTCGGATTCAAGAAGGCCACCCTCCGGCTCCACCTCGACGCCACCGCGCGCCTCGACGCCACCGGCGGCACCACCGCGGAGTTCCTTTTCCAACCCAACGCCGGGCAGGACTTGCTGCCACTCAACAAAATTGCCTCAAGCGGCGAGACCGCGCGAGTCATGCTCGCCCTCAAGACAGTCCTCGCCAACGCGGACCAAACCCCGGTCCTCGTGTTCGACGAGGTGGACTCCAATATCGCCGGCGAGACCGGGGCCCAAGTCGGGCGCGAACTCGCCGCGCTGTCCGCGCGCCACCAGGTTTTCTGCGTCACCCACCTTCCCCAGGTTGCCGCCCAAGGGCATCACCACTTCGAAGTCCTCAAGTCGCAAACCGATGAGGACACCACCGTCACCATCCACCCACTGCACACGGACCCTGCCGCGCGCGAAGCCGAGATCGCCCGGATGCTGGGTGACCGCCAAGGCGTGACCGCGCGCACCCACGCGCGCCAATTGCTCTCTTGCAAGCCGCCGCCCGTGCCGCACCGTGAGCCCCCGCACAATTGACACAACCGCACCCATGGAAAAAACACTCATCATCCTCAAACCTGACTGCATGGAAAAACGCCTCGCTGGCGTCGTCCTTGACCGCTTCCAAAAGGCTGGCCTCGACATCGTCGCCGCCAAATTGACCCGTCTTCACGACACGCTTCTGCGCGAACACTACGCCCACATTGCCACGCGTCCTTTTTTCCCGGCACTGGCCCAATTCATGGGATCGCGTCCCGTTCTGGTGGCGGTATTGCAAGGCGAGAACGCCATCGCCCGCGTCCGCGAATTGCTCGGCCCGACCGACTCCGCCAAGGCACCCAAAGGAACCATCCGTGGCGATTACGGCACCGACGTCACCGTGAACATCTGCCATGCCTCGGACAGCCCGGAAAACGCCAGCGCCGAAATCAACCGTTTCTTCGCACCCAACGAGGTCTTCGCGTAAACCCTTGATGGCCCCCGAGTTTTGGGTGGGGAAATCCCAAATTAGACATAACGTTTATTGTGCGAAAAATCGTTGAAAATTCAAAAAGGCTTGTTTCGGTAAAATTTTCGAAAATTTTACACACCGATTCATTCACTTTGAAAATTAACTCAAACATAGGACCATTCAGTGGAATTAAACAATAAATCAGAAACACCGGGTGATGCCGCAGCTGTTGGCAATATCTTCGCAGCGGCGGCCAGCCCCGCCATCCCTCCCTCTCCTTTGCAGGATTTGTGCTATAAGGTGACGGGGTGTGCGATCACTGTGCTCAACACAATCGGGCCCGGGCTTGATGCGAGGATTTACGAGAATTGCATGATGCTCGAGCTGGCCAAACAAGGGGTGCGGTTCGAATACAGGCGGAAGGTGGACGTGCTCTATGGCGACCAACAGGTTGGCATTGTCACGCTGGGTGTCATCGCCAACGAGTTGCTGTTGCTGGACTGCCGGTCGGTGGCAAATTTCAACGAAACGGATTTTTCGGAGAACATAAGTTATCTCAAGCTGACCCAGCTGCCGATGGTGCTCATGCTGAATTTCAAATTCGGGAAATTGCAGTGGAAGAAAATCACATACGATCCGTCCCGCTGATCCGGGAATGAGGGCGGTGTGAAAACGCGGGTGCGTCCGCTGTGTGCGGGGCGCACCGTTTTTTTTGTCCAAAATCGGAGGGGGGCGGCCCCTCCGGTTCATTCCACCCTATTTGATGTTAAGCTGAACCATTTGCTGGTTGCGCCATACGTGGATTGAGGAGGGGGCGGGGGTTGTTTTCTCGGCGGCGAGCAATTCCTCCACGCTTGTGATTGTGACGTTGTTCCAGCGCAGCAGGACATCGCCGTCGCGGGCGCCATACCGGGCGAGGAATTTGCTCTTTGCGGTGTCGCCAACCAGCCATACGCCTGTTTCCTCCATGAGTCCGGCGGCGGAGCGTTCGCCGAGCCCGACGATGTTTTTGATGCGGGCTTTTTGCCAGGTCCGGGTGGCGTCACTGCGCCGATTTCCCGCGGTGGCGTCGCTGACGGCGGTGGTGTGATCGGGAAGCTTGACTGCGGGGGCGAGTGCGCGCAGCCGCGGGCTCGTCACGCCAAAGTTGTCCATGGGGAAATTGACGAAGCCGAGCTTGGCGGCGGGCGAGTCGGGGGCGACACGGTAGTCGCCCTTTTCCGGGGAGAGGAAACGCGCGTCGGCGGCGATTGAGTGTTGGTCTTTGCGGCTTCGTTCCTGGAGTTCGGTGGCCGGGACCGGGTCTGTGACGCCGTGGCGGTGGATGATGTTGAAGTCGAGTTCCCTGCCCCATTCCTTGCCCATGTGCGAGGGGGCGTAGTTTTTGAAAAAGATGTTCCGCCGCACAATGTCGTTGCTTTGCGCATACCAGCAATGGGGGTGAAACCCGTTGTTGACCGTGATGTTGTTCTCGACGATGCGCCCGTAGCCTTCGCGAAGTTTTATGCCGCCGTTGAGGCAGAGGTTGTTCGTGATGCGGTAGCGCGACGAGCCGTCGTCAAGGTCGATGTCCCAGCCGTGGTCGCAGCGCCATCGGTTGTGGTCTATGGTGATTTCCTCGGTGACGTCCCAGTAGGGCATGTCGGGATGGGCGGCGACGTTGCGGTTGGTGATGCGCCGGTCGGGATACCAGAAACGGTCACGTCCCCAGGAGTTGAAGGAGCCGTGGTCTCCGGTTTCGCGCACGGTGTCAAAAATGTCGCAGTGCTCAATTCGGTGCCCGCCCCAGGTGCCGCTGCCGATGTTGATGCCGGCGCGGGGGACGTTGGCGATGGTGCAGTGCGACAGGGTGATGCGGGAGGAGAGGTCAATGTTGACGCCGGCGGACTGTTTTTCGACGACGCCGATGCGGGTAATGAGGGTGTCGGCGACGCGGCAGTTGGAGGGATAGTTGTCGTTCTTGGGGCCGGGGGTTTTGTCCATTGTTTCCAGGGATTGCGTCTTGCTGTAATGGTAGAGCGGGGAGCGCGCGGCGGTGGCGTCGCCGACGAAGAGTATGCCGTTGGCGCCGATGTCGTGGATGTGGTTGCCGCTGAGCGTGATGTTGCGGTTGTAGTTGTTCACACAAATGGCGTTGCCGCCGAGGAGGGTAAGGGTGGAGTTGGCGATGACGCAGTTTTCGGCGTTTTCGATGAGGATGGCGCCGCCGCGATGCACGCACCAGTCGCTGCGCTGGAGGGGTTCGCGTTTTTTCATGAATGTGCGGAGGGTGTGCTTGTAGGTGAACCCGATGAGGCGGAGGTTGCGCACGGGGTTGTCGCGCGTGCCGGTGATGTGGACGAGGGTTTCGAGTTGGGGGACACTGGTGGTGGCGGTGGCGAGGTCGATATCCGCGGGCGGCTGGTAGTAGAGGGTGCGTGTGGCGGCGTCGTGAAACCATTCGCCCGGGGCGTCGAGTTCCTCAAAAATTCCTTCGACGAAACGGTGGTCGCGGTGCGGACCTTGCTCGGGGCGGTTGTTCCCCCACCCTCCTTCGAGGATAAGTTTGTTTTCGGGAGTTTTCCCCGTGATCGCGTAATGGAAGTCTCCCCAGTGTCCGCGGTGGAGGGCGTGAACGAAACCGCCGGCGGGTTTTTTCCAGCGGGCGGCGCGGGCGGCGTCGGTGGCGTCGCGCGCGGTGCCGTTGAGGTATTTGGCGGCGGGGTTGTGGTTGGGGTAGCGCGCAAGGATTTGCGGGGCGCCGTTGACGTAGAGTTGGTCAAAGGGTTTGAGCCCCGGGGGTGTGTCGGCCTGAAAGAGGCCGGGCCGCCCGGGAACGGGTGTCCATTTGAGTTTGAGGGTGCGCGCGCCGCTGAGGATTGCCGCACCGGGATTTTCCGCGCCCCAGACGACGGTGTTGGCGGCGTCGCCGTCCATGTCGTTGGTGAACACGAGTGGTTCGTCGAGCTCGTAGGTGCCGTCGAGGAGGACAACGGCGAGGTTGCTCTTGCCAGCGGACTTGGAACGGAGGCGCTGCCGGACCGCGGAAAGCGAGAGTGGCTCGGCAGGCGTGCCGGGGGCGTCGGAATTGCCGTTGGGGGCGGCGTAGAGTGTTTCAAAAAGCACCGTGCCGCCGCCAGTGTTCTGCTGGGCGGGGATGGTGGCGGTGGTGGCGGTGAGAATCGCAATGAACGAGAATATTTGGCGTGTTGTTTTCATTCGGATGGTGAGACTTGGATTGTTACGGGTTGTTCAAATTTTTGAGGGATGCCCCATGATTTTGTTGTCAACGGCCTGTGTCCATCAATTCGCGGAGCGTTTGCGCGTTGACGGCGGTCAGGCGGTGGACGACGCGGTGCGCGCCCGTGGGCGTGAGAACGGACTCGGCATTGGTTGTTGCAACGGCGATGACCTTGAATCCGCCCGCGAGCCCGGCCTCGATTCCGGCAAGGGCATCCTCGAACACGACGCCGCATCCGGGCGCGCATCCGACACTGGCGGCGGCTTGGAGAAAGACATCGGGCGCGGGTTTGCCGCGCCGCACGTTTTCGCTGGTGACGATGCCGTTGAAAAATCCATCCAGCCCCAGCAGGCGCGCCCCGAGATCAATGTTTGCACGATGCGTGGAGGAGCCCACCGCACACGGGATTTTTTCGCGACGCAATTCCGTGAGCAACTCGCGCACACCCGGCAGCGGCGCGAGCGAGGTGCGCTCGACGATCTCGCGATACAGCGCCTCCTTGCGTGCCGAGATGCGGGCGATCTCCGCAGTGTCCCCGGGTGTCGTCCAGCGCAGGATGTGCGGGACGATGAATTCGTTCTTGCGCCCAAATCCCTGCTTGAAATGCCCTTCGGGCAACGGGCGCTTTTCCTCGGCAGCCAGAAGCTGCCAGCTGCGTTCATGCGCGGAGGAGGAATCAACGATGACGCCGTCCCAGTCAAAAATGGCTGCGAAGGGCATGTTCATTTTGTGGAAGGATTTCCCTGCGGAGATTTCCCGATCAACGGGCTGGAACGGCGGACAAGCTGGATCGGGATTCCCCACGGATCGCGCAACATTGCCAGCTCATCACCGGATGGCGACGCCACCGCGGGGGCGTCCACCAATGACGCCCCGGACGCAACCAGCCGCCCGACATCAGCGGACACATCCGCGGACGTGAATGCGACATGCAGCACGAGCGGGCTCAACGCGGGATAGTCCGGCATGGGCGCGGCAGCAGCGTTGTAAATTTCCAGAACGGTTCGCCCTTGCGAATCGGCAAGGAATCTTGCCTGTGCCGCCCCGTTGGACGCGCGGACGACAGACAGGCCCAAAATCCGGCCATACCAATCCGCCGCGGCAACCGGGTCGGGATGTTGAAAAGCAACGTGTTCAATAACCATGACGCACAGCGAAACGAAAACGGACATGCTTGAAAACAACATTCAGGACGGCATCCAGTGTCCGCGTTTTCTTGGGAGAAACCTCTTGACGTCCCGCCCTGATTCGCTTTCTGACGCCCCCCATTGATCCTTTATTCGTGAAAATGATTATCGCATATAAATCCTCCCGTCGCTGGTGTGCTTATTTTAATGCCACCGCGTCCTTTTCCGCCGTCCGTCTTTCTTTGCGGACATCCTTGAGTTCAAGGATCCCCCCCGCCGTTTCTCCGCAGTAGTCTGACTGGCCAGAGGCTGACACGTTGGATGGAGCGCAACAGTCCGTTGCCTCCCACTGCGACCCGACCTGCCGATTGTGCATCGGGGGCAATACGTGTCGGCCTTGCCGCCAAAAACACGAGTTTCCTCATATACAAATATGAAATCCAACAAAAACAAAGTAGTCCTGAACAAACATCACGGACGGGCATTGCTCCCGACTGTGTCCATGATCGCCGCAGCGTCCCTTGCGAACACTGCCTCTGCTGTCATCCTAACCCCTTCCGATGGACAAGCCGGAGGTGGGTTCCTGGGTGGGGGCGGAGATGCCTTTGGCAGAACAGCAAGTGTATCCGGGGACTTTGTCATCGTGGCATCGCCTTACCATGCTTTTGCGGAATCCGGATCGCCGAACATCCCCGGTGGCGCTGTTTATTATTATAACAATCTCGACCTTGACGGCACCGAAGCAGCCAAGCTTATCGCCTCTGACAGAAAGGATGGTGACGGTTTCGGTTTTTCGATAGGCGCGCATAAGACCGATGCCCTTGTCGGAGCCATTCGTTCCAATGGCAGTGGCGCTGCCTATTACTACGACGCGATTGACGACATCACCAGCCCCTTGGTCACTTGGGATGGAAATCGTTACATCCGCGCCGAATCCGCAAAGCTCGTTGCCTCGGACGGTTACAATGGTGATAGGTTTGGGTATGGCACAAGCTTGTCTGTTGACGGCATTGCCCTCGTGGGCGCCATGGCTCATTCTTACGCGGGACAGGGTTCATTGGCTGTGGCTAATGCCGGTGCAGCCTACTGCTATTTCAGCGGGAGTTTGCCAAACGACGGTTCAGTGGTAAGCGAGAATGTGAAACTCATTGCCTCGGACAGGAGTGCGGATAATTACTTTGGTAGCTCGGCAAGCATGTCAGGGAAAAACGCCCTTGTTGGCGCCTTTGGACAAGACGGCCATAACGGCCACCCCGGAACGGGGGCCGCTTACTATTATGACAATGTCATAGACACCAATTTAAACAATCCCCTTGTCAGCAAGGACGGTGCGCGATTCCTGCGAACTGAAAGTGTCAAACTTGTCGCTTCCGACGCGATCACTGGGGATCGCTTTGGCCACTCGGTAAGTCTTTCGGGAGGAAATGCCCTCGTCGGGGTTGGTGGAGCGGCTATGGGAACTACTACCGGCGCTGCCTATTATTACGCGGATGTCGGCAATCTCACGCTGGCGCAAAACACAGGTTCCCAGTATGTTCGCACGGAGACAATCAAACTCATAAGCTTTGACACACCGCAACCCTCCATGACATTTGGCTATGCGGTGAGCCTTTCAGGTAACAACGCCCTTGTCGGGGGGGTGAAAACAGGAGCACAACCGAGCGATTTCACAAGCTATGGCAGTGTTTACTACTATGCGGATGTTAATGATGTCGGGCTGGCCTCCCAAATCGGCAATCAATATGTCCGCACGGAGACGCTCAGGCTTTACGCCTCAAAGCTTCCGGAAAAAGGTCATGCATTTGGCAGTTCTGTGAGTATGGATGGCGACCGTTTTGTCATTGGCGGGGGCACGGGGAACGCAAGCGCCAACCAAGTGTGGGCGGGCGATATTCGTGCCTTCACAAAATTGGATGCCAGCACTCCCACCAGTCTCGCCACAGGTGGCATCAGTTTTGAATCCCGCGTGGATTGGATCATCGGTGAATACACCAGCAACAACCACGTCACCCTCAATGGCCCCTCCGCGGGATTTCTTAGCTATGACGGCGACACCGCCCAGATGGGCGTCAATTACGTCGTGATCGGAATGTATTCCGGTTCGAATAACAACACCCTTCGGGTTGAGGGCATGATTTCAGGTGGTAGTATCCACGTTGGATCGACTGGAAATACCGGAAACACACTACACGTTACCTCCACTGGTTCCATTCGCCGTTCTCCCATTGTGCGCTTTTTCGAGGGGAACAAAGTTATTATGGATCTTGCACCAAGCTTCCGTGGTCATGGCGGATTGATTGATGCGGGTAATATTTTCTTTGCCGGAACATTGGAACTGGTCGCCGACGGGGCATTTGCTCCGGCAGCGGGAAAATCGTATAATCTGTTCAATTTCACAACAGCGATTGGCGCGTTTTCCAACATCGTTGACAACACTGGCTTGGGGCCGGACATGCAATGGGACTTCAGCCATCTTTATGCCGATGGCAGGATTTCTATCATCGCCGTGCCTGAGCCGGCCACTTGGGGCGTGCTCGGAGGCGCGATCTTGATGGGCCTTGCCGCAATGCATCGCCGACGCCACCGGGGATAAAAACACGCCTCTCCCCCACCCTGTTTAGTCCACGGCGAGGAGGATGAGGTTTTCGCCACGCGTGACGGCTCCGTCAAACAGGGCCGTCGCCCTGGCGTCGTCTTCGGGCAGCGTCACCGTAAGTTGATACGTGCCGCGAAAAGCGCGGAGCGTGGCCGTTCCGGTGGCGTCTGTTATGAGCGAGGCATTGGTCGCCCAGTCGCGGGTGATTAGATTTCTGAGCGCCACATAAGCCGGTTTGGGCGACATGTCCTTGCGCAAGAGTCCTGCCGGGCCGTTCATCCATGCGCCTTGATCGCTGAAGTCCCACCAAGTGATGGCTTCCACGGACGGGTGTGCGAAGAGCATTGTGTAAACGCGCACGAGCTCGTCGCGCTGCCATGTTTCGCCATCTGGAGTTGTGGGCCCCAAGGGGGCGCTTTGTGCCCAGTCAAATTTTTCGCGCGAGGAGAGAATTGTCAGCTCGGTGAAATGGATCGGTTTGCCGAACTGCGAGAAGCGGTCGCAGACGGCATTGATCTTCGCATTGTCCCACACTCCGGTGTGCATGTGGCTCTGGATGCCGACCGCGTCAAAAATGGGGCGCCCCGAGGTGTCGTTGAGCTTCGAAAGCAGCGTCGCGTAAGCGTCGCCCGTCTCGTAGTCGTTTATCAGGAACAAGGGCGGCGCCCCGTCTTTTCCGGAGGCGCCCGCGCGCGCGACGGAAAAACATGCCCTGACGTATTCGACAGCACCCTTGTCCGCCATGATGCGTGTGGTGCGCGGCGCGCGATTGCGGCAGTCCTGCCGATCCCACTCGGCCACCTCGTTGATGACATCCCAGGTGTCAATGCTCCCGCGGAAGTGTCGCACGCAATCCGTCACCCGGTTGAGCTGCCTGCGGAAGAGCTCGGCATCATCCACGTCCTTCGCCCACGCGGGGTCATAATAATTCCATGCAAGGGGATGCCCCTTCGTGCGAATGCTGTTGCCGGCACACCACGCCGCCATGCGTTCATTGCGCGACTGTGCCCGTGTCGTGTCGCCCTTGCGCGGTTCGTGGCTCGACCAGTAAAATGGCAGTGTCGCGAAGTTGAATGCCTCGGCGAACCGCCTGCTGTATGCCTCGTTCTCCGTGCGCGATGAACACGAGTCCCATTTGAAAAGGTTGCAGCCGAAGAGGAACTCATGCCGCTTCATGGAGACGGTCACCCTCGCGCCGGGCACCGGTTTCCCGGCGCGTGTCACGACGATGCGAACATCGCTCTTGCGGTGCTTTTCGATGCGTGCCTCCGCCTCGGCGCGCCACGCGTCCCCGGCACTGTGGGCACTGGTGGCGACGGATATGGCGAGCCAGCCCGCGCACGCGTTCCAAAAACGATGGTTTGGGATTTTCATAGCGACGCCACCTTGGCATCAGACTCGTCCCGATAACACGATTTTTTTTCGCCGGACACCGCCATGGATTAAATCGAGAATCGTAACTCCATGATACCCAATGAATTACGGGATTAATTTTTCGCGTGGAATTTTTCGTGATTTCTCTTGCCAAGGGGCGTTTATTGAACAATCGTTCAGTCATTCAAATTACTTGATCTTTACCAGATGGGCAGTATTCATAGTGCCGTCATCAAAGAATTTCCCGGCTCGACCGGGAAAGGAGTAAGTATAGGGGTTCTTGGGAAAACCCAAAGCCGCCGCGCCGCGCCAAAAGCGTGACGCGGCGGCTCATTTTTTTCGGGGAGGCCGCGCGATGGATGATTCGGATGTTTTTGGCTTTGCGCGGGAAGCTTCCGTGGTTCAACTGCGGGCAATCCTCTCATCACATGCGCCAAGACATTCCCACCCGCTCTCCCTTTGGCCGGATCAACATTGCCCTGGCGGCAATGATGTTCATGCAATTCATGCTCGTCGCCGTGTGGTGGCCGCAGCTTTCCAGCTATTTGACAAGGCTGCACATGGATGAGTGGGGCGTGGCAATCGTGATGAGCTCAATGGCGGTGGGTTCCATGCTATCGCCCGTCGTGGGCGGGCTCGTGGACCGGTTCTGGCGAGCGGAATGGGTGCTCTGCGGGGCAAATTTGCTGACGGCGGCGGGGCTTGCCGGGGCGGCGTTTGCGACGCGCCCGCTGGTGTTCGCAGTGTTGATCCTGTTTGTCATGGTGTGCCATATGCCGACGTGGAGTCTTGCGGGCTCCATTGCCATGGCGCACGCGGACCCGGCGGTGTTCCCGCGCATCCGGTTGTTTGGGTCGCTGGGGTGGATTGCCTCGGGTGTTTTTGGACTCGTGGCGACGAGGGGGGCGGCGTTTTTGCCAGTCGGGAAGGTGGCTGAGTTTGACGGCACGCAGTTGCCGTTGCTTTGCGGCTGCGGGGTTGCCGTGGGCGCGGCTGCGTTGAGCCTGTGCCTGCCCACGACGCCACCGCGGGATGCGCGGGGGGAGAAATTTTCGCTGGCCGACGCGCTTGGCTTGAAGGCGTTTGCGTTGCTGCGTGAGAGAAGTTATCTGGTGTTCGTCGTTGGGATGGCGCTGGCGATGATGGCCTTCGTGTTGTATTTCAACTTCGGCTCCATGTTCCTGAAGGCCAGGGGGTATGCGCTGACGACGTTGACGATGAACGTTGGTCAGGTCTCGGAGTTGCTCTTCCTGTTCCTGACCACGAACATCATGATGCGGCTTGGCATTAAGAAGGCGGTGCTCCTGGGGTTGTTTGCGCTGATGGCGCGCTATGTGCTTTTCTACCTCGGAGCGGGGCCGGTGGGTGAGGGCGTGGCGGGAGTGCTGATCATTGGCGGGATTGCCTGTCATGGGTTGATCTTCGGACTGCTCTTCGTGGGCGGGCAGGTTTACACGGCGCAACGCGCTCCTGTGGCGTTGCGGGCGCAAGCGCAGGGCATGTTTGCTTTCATCCTGTGGGGCGTCGCCATTCTTGCGGGAACACTCCTGTGCACCCGCATGATTGAGTGGCACTCCACGATGGTCAGCGTTGAGGACAATTTCCTCGGGGTGGTGAAAAAGGAGACGGATTGGGAAACGCTCTTCCTTTGGGCAACGGGGTTCTCCGGGGCGATCCTCCTGTTGTTCCTGTTCTTTTTCCACGAGGAAAAAACCGTGGAGGGGACGGTGGAATGACGTTGGCCGGCGGGGTGTTTCCAAACAGAGGTTTTTTTTTCAAAGCATGGTTAACATCGGCATAATAGGACTCGGTTCAATGGGCATGACGCACCTCAAGGCGTATGGACTCCAAGGTGGAAACGTGCGCGTTGTCGCCATCGCGGACGTCAAGTTTGCCGACGCCACCGCCATCCTTGGGCGTGCCGGCAACATCGCCGGGCAGGCCGCGGAGGTCTGTCTCGACGCGTTTTCCAAATACACCACCGCCGAGGCGCTTCTTGCCGACCCGCGCGTTCATGCCGTGGACATTTGCGCCCCGACGCACGCCCACAAGGAGCTTGCCATCATGGCCATTCGCGCCGGCAAAAGTGTTCTCGTCGAAAAACCGCTCGCGCGCACCGCCGCCGATGCATGCGCGGTGGCCGAAGCCGCCCGCGATGCCGGGATTTTTCTCATGCCTGCGCACTGCATGCGTTTCTGGCCGGGTTGGGACTGGCTGAAAACTGCCGTGGAGGAACGCCGCTACGGGGCTGTGCAGAGCGCCACGTTCACGCGCGTTGGCGCCAAGCCCGGCGATGCGTTTTACAACAACGGCGCCGCGTGCGGCGGAGCCCACCTCGACCTGCACATCCACGACACGGATTTCGTGCTGCACCTCTTTGGTCTGCCTTCCAGCGTCACCAGTTTCGGACGCAAAGGTGAAAGCGGCGCGGTTGAGCACACCCTCACACACTATCACTTTGACGGCACCGACGCCCTCGTTGTGGCAGAGGGCGCATGGACGCGCGAATCGGAAAAACGCCCCTTCATCATGCGCTACAGCGTGACGTTTGAGCGTGCCACCGCCACCTACGTTTTTGGGGACTCCCCTGCCCTCACGCTTTACCAGCCCGGACACGATCCTGTTCCCGTTGCGCTCGCAAGCACGCTTGGCTACGATGGCGAGATCGCCGAATTCGTCCGTTGCGTCGAGACCGCGCGCCCTTCGGACCGGGTCACCGCCACCGACGGATTCAACGCCTTGCGCATCATTGAGGCGGAACTGCGCAGCATCGAAACCGGACAAACCGTTTCCCTCTGAACGAAAGCATCCAATGCGCCAACAAACACGCCAACAACTCGCCGTCTGCAGCTGGTCAGGACGGCCTTCAACGCCGCGGGCCCTCGTCGAAAGACTCAACGCCATCGGGCTCCGTCGCATCCAAATCGCCCTCAACCCATTGCTGGAAAATCCCGCGTGGCGCGACGCCATCCCGTTTTTGCGTGATGCCGGTGTCAGCATCGTGTCAGGCATGTTTGAAACCGGCGCCGAGGACTACACCACGCCCGCCACCATCCGCGTCACCGGTGGCATCGCCCCCGACGCCCCTTGCGCAAACACACTCGAACGCATCCCGCGCTACATCGCGCTGCTTGATGAAATGCGTCTCGACAAAGTCAGCTTTCACGCAGGATTTTTCCCCCACGCCACCGAGGATCCTCGTCACGCCACAATGCGAACGCGCCTTGAGACTTTCGCCCAACGTTTCGCCGGCGGCGGAAAACAACTCCTCCTCGAAACAGGGCAGGAAAGCGCGCAGACACTCGCCACGCTCCTCGCCACCATCAATGCGCCGACACTCAGGGTGAATTTCGACCCGGGAAACATGCTCCTCTACAGCATGGGCGATCCCATTGCCGCGCTGGAAAAACTCCTGCCGCACATCGCCCAAATTCACATCAAGGATGCCATTGCCTCGGGCGACCCGGAGCATTGGGGATGCGAAAAACCCGCGGGCGAGGGCGAGGTGGACTGGCCGCGCTTTTTTGAAATACTCGCGCGAGCCAACTATGGCGGCGACCTTGTCATCGAGCGCGAGTGCGGCGACGACCCCGTCGGTGAAATCAGCCGCGCCCTCGCCTATCTCAACACATTGCTGGTCTGATTGCACACGGCACTTCAGTTAATGACCACCGTGCCTTCCGGAAACCGGTAACCGGTGGCGTCGCGTCTCCGGACAAACGCCATCAGACAAGTCAGGACTCCCACGCGTCCAAAAAACATTGCAAAAACAAGAACGCACCTCGCCGAATCCCCCAATCGAGGAGTAACCCCCCGCGACAGTCCCGCAGTGCTGATCGCGCTCACCGCCTCAAACCCCAGGTCCAGTGCCGGCAACTCCGGGTGCAACATGCATAACAACACCGAGACCGTCATCAAAAACGCGATCGACACCAGAATTGTCGCCAACGCCCTGTGCGCCACCGCGTCATCCAGCCGCCGTCCAAAAGCCTCGATGTCCGCCCGCCCCAGCACCACCCGCCGCAGCGCCAGCACCGCCACCGCAAGCGTCGTCGTCTTGATCCCCCCGGCTGTGCTCGAAGGCCCGCCGCCCACGAACATCAAAAACATCACGATGATCGCCGTCGCCGGAGCGAACAACACCCCCGTCGTCACCGCAAATCCGGCGGTCCGTGCCGTGGTCGCGTTGAACGCCGAGACGAACCACGCCTCCGTCATTCCCCCCGTCGTGCTCGCGCCACCGAAGAGAAACTCCGACACATAAATCCCCCCCGTCCCAAGCACCAACAACACCCCCGTCGTCACCAACACCAGCAAGGTATTGGTATTCAGGCGCGGGCGAACCCCGCCCCGCCACAACCCCGCGCGACGCCGCAGCGACGCCACAAGCACTTGCGAGCAATTTTTCAACACAGGGAACCCCATGCTCCCCAGCAACACCAGTGCCATCACCACAAACAATATCCCGTGACACCCCCGCACGGCATTGTCCGCAAACCCGTTTCTCAAGGTCGAAAAACCCGCGCTGCAAAATGACGACACCGCATGAAAGGCGGAAAAGAAAAACCGGTCCCCGTTTGAAACACTCCCCACCCCGCCCTCCTGCCCCAGCAGCACATAAAACGCCACTCCGCCCACAAACTCGCATGTGAACGTAAACCCCACAATCGCCCCAAGCGCCGACCCAATCCGCCCGAGCGTGTTTTCACTCAACAAATCCTGCAGTCCCATCCGGTTGCGTAACGACACACCCCCCGCCAGAAAATAGGCGAAAAAATACGTCCACGTCATCACCCCCAGCCCGCCCAGCTGGATCAAGCCCAGCAGCACCCATTGCCCATGCCGCGTGAAAACCTCCGGCGTGTCCACCACCGACAGCCCCGTCACACACACCGCACTTGTTGCCGTGAACAGCGCGTCCACCCAGCCAATGCCTTTCACCGTCGCCAGCGGCGCTTTTAGCAACAGCGTTCCGATCCCGACCAACACCGCGAAACTCAGCATGAAAACCACCCCGGGCGACACCCATCTGTATGACAGCAGCCGGTTGTTGCGCAACACCCGGAGCATCACCAGCCCGCCCAGCGTCAATTGCGAAAACACCAGGTAAAACAACGTGAACGTCCCAAACGACACGCCGAGCCCCAAGTGCTCCTCGAACCAATTGTGAACCCCTTTGTGAAAAAAAATCTCCATCCCCGCCACCACCGCGAGCAGCGACTCCACCTTGTGCGAACTCACATACCCCAGCGGCCTCGGTTGCAACACCACGCGCAGGGCTTCCTGCGCCACGAAAATCCCCAGCACAATGTGCGTCGCTAGCCGAAGCCGCGGCAGCACCTCCACTTCCACCGGCCAGCACAACACCCACAGAAACGCCCCGAGCGCCCCAAGCCCGCACACGCCCAACACCCCGTTCAACAGACGGAACACCCAGCCACGGGTTCTCTCGGAAAGCCTTTCAAACATGATCGCAGCGGTTTTCGCCCGCCCCCCGGTCGTCCGCCCACGACTGGTCTGCCCCGCGCGGCTCCCCATTGCGCGGCGACCCGCCACCTTCCGCCGAGACAAACGGCCCGCCCTCCATCGGCGCCACCGCCACCCGGTCAAGCCCTCCTCCCATGCTGGCGGCATCCCCGGACGGCAATGCCGCCTCACGCCCAGCCAATGGAAAATCCTTCCGCAACGGATGCCATTCATACTCCTCCCACATCAAAATCCGGCGCAAATCGGGATGCCCCTCAAAGCTCACTCCGAACAAGTCAAAAATCTCGCGTTCGAACCAGTCCGCGGAGGCAAAGTCCTTTGCCAAACTTGGCAGCACCACCGCATCCCCTCCCTCATTCGGCCCAGCCAGGCACGACACTCGCAGCAAGGCGCCTCCATTCGAGCGCGCAAAATGATAGACCACGCCAAACCGCGAGCCGGGGTCCGCATCAACACCCCAGTCGCACCCGGCCATGTCCGTCAACAAATCGAATCCCCATTCATCGCGCAATGCCACGGCAAAGACTGCCAAGTGTGCCGCGGGAACATCCAGCGCGGGCAGCCCGTCCGCGGACGCCACCGCCCGGGGCTTCACCCACTCGAACCGTTTGGCCAAATCTCGCATCAACATCAGGGAAGAATCTTCTGAAACATTCATGACATGAAAAACAGGCCGGAAAACAATGGCACGGTCAATCCCCGCGTCCCCGGAACAACATCTTCGCCGAGGGTTCCTTCCGGATTTTCTCCTGCAAAAGCAGCATCCCGTCCAGCAACGCCTCGGGCTTCGGCGGACAACCCGCGATATAAACGTCCACAGGCAAAATCCGGTCCACCCCTTGCAATGTCGAATACGTCCGGAAGAGCCCTCCCGATGACGCGCACGCACCCATTGCCACCACCCACTTTGGCTCGGACATCTGGTCGTAAAGACGCCGCACAATTCCGGCCATCTTGTAAGTCACCGTGCCCGCCACAATCATGCAGTCCGCCTGCCTCGGGGAAAACCGCATCACCTCCATGCCAAAACGCGAAATGTCAAACCGTGATCCGCCCGACCCCATCAACTCGATCGCACAACACGCCAGCCCCATCGGCATCGGCCAGACGGAATTCGCACGAACCCAATTGATGGCAGCGTCAAGGCGCGTCACGACGACCTCGCCATTGTCCGTGCCGGCTTGTCCGAAATCAGTTGAAGGACGACTCATGGAAATTTCGCGAAGGATTAAAAAATAAACCGCGCATTCAACACAATTTGGACTCCCTCGAAAGTCCCAGCTGCCCTGCCCCATTCTGGAGTTTTCCCGGGTCCAAAATTTCCGGCGCGCGCGCATCCTTCCCGGAAGTCCTGACATATTTTCCCGTCCCCCTGTCCTTTTCATAGCGCGTCCAGCCCAGACGCCCAAGATTGTCGGGATTGGAAATCTGGGCACGAACCCGCCGCTCGCCATACGGCCCCGTCAGATACGGTGCATCCCGGATAACCCGCCGCATCGGCTGCCCCGTCAACGGATGACACGTCAGCGCGGGCTCATTGATCCCCTGCTCTATCTCAAGAAGCCCGCATTCGACGCCACCGCCATCGAGAAGTTGATAAGTATAAACTGGCATGTCCGGATCCCTACTTGATTTCAGCCCGCGGGTCGAGCGCATCGCGCAACCCGTCGCCAAGAAAGTTCAACGAGAACAAAGTCGCCGAGAACAGGATTCCGGGAAACAACAGCAGCCAGGGAAACTCCTCCATGACATCCGCCCCCTCCTTGATCAACAACCCCCAGGACGTCATGGGGGCCTTCACCCCGAGCCCAAGAAAACTGATGAATGCCTCCGTCAACATTACCGACGGCACCGTAAGCGTGGCGTAAACAACAACCGTGCCCGCCAGATTGGGCAGCAAATGCCGCGTCATGATACGGAACGGACTCTGCCCGACACACACCGCCGCCTCCACAAACGGCTGCGCCTTGAGCACACGCACCTGATTGCGCACAATGCGCGCCATCGTCAGCCATGACACTGCCCCGATGGCCAGGTAAATCCACCCGAGTTCCTGCCCGAAAATCACTGTGAGCAATATCACAAACAACGTGAATGGCAGTGCGCAGATCACGTCCACGCCATGCATCATCAGCGCCCCCGAACGCCCCCCAAACCAGCCTGCCACAACCCCGTAAAACACACCAATGCCCACTGCCACCGCTGTGGCGACGAGACCTACCTGCAACGAAACTCTCCCTCCCTGCAGCAACCGCGCCAACAAATCACGCCCAAGGACATCCGTCCCAAGCCAATGGCACGCATTGGGCGCCACCGGCCCGAGCACACGATCCTGCGTCATGTAATCATGCGGCAGCACTGCCGGCCCCAGAACACATGCCGCGCCGACGCATCCCATGAACACGAGCGAGAAAACCGCCGCGCGGTCCTGCCTCAATCGCCTCCACGCACGTCGCCGGGGCGAATCGGGCGCCATCGTCAAGAAATCACCGCCTCCATTCATCGCTCCGCAAACCTCATTTTTGGATTAAGCCACGCCACCGCCACGTCCACGGCCAAGTTGAGCGAGAGCAGCACCACGGCGTAGAACAACGCCGCGCCGCAAATCATCGTGTATTCGCGATTAAACGCCGACATGACAAAAAGTTTTCCCAACCCGGGCACATTGAACATCGTCTCAATGACAAACGACCCGCTGATCAATCCTGCCGATGCCGGCCCAAGATAGGTCACCACAGGCACCAACGCATTGCGCAGCCCGTGGACAAAACACACCCGCCCCCAACCCAATCCCTTCGCACGCGCCGTGCGCATATAATCCTGATTGCGCACCTCCATCATGCTCCCCCGCGTCAATCGGGCCACTGGCGCCGCAAACACAAGCCCCAAGGTCAGCGAGGGCAGAACCCGATCCCCCGCCCCGTCCCACCCCAGCGCGTTAAACCACCCCAATCCCAGTGCAAACACCCAAATCAACAGCGGCCCGAGGACAAACGCCGGCACACAAATCCCGACGGTTGCCACACCCGTCAGCCCCCTGTCCCACCACGACCCCGGACGGGCCGCCGCCCCCGCTCCTGCCGGAATCCCCAACCCCACGGCTACCATCAATCCCCACAAACCAAGCTCCAATGACACTCCGGCGCGATCCAACACCAACTCATTCACCGACCACCCTGGGTATTTGTAGGACGGACCCAAGTCCCCCCGGAGCAAATTCCCCAAATACCGCGCATATTGCACCGCCAACGGTGAATTCAACCCATAGTGCTCATCCAATCGTTCCCGAACCACCTCGGGAAGCGAACGTTCAAGGTCAAACGGCCCCCCGGGAACAAATCGCACAAGGAAGAACACCAGCGTGGACACCACCCACACCACCGGAATCATCGCCACCACACGCTTGAACACGAACCACAGCATCGCGTTGCCACCACTCTACTCAACGTCGCCCACTGTTCCCCGTCTTCTCAAGAGCCGCCCGCTCCTCCGCCACATGCCGCTCAAGCTCTTCAATCGAAGGTCGCAATGGCACCTGTGAGCGCCCCCCTGTGCGCGCTTCCACCGCGCGCAATTCCGCCTCGTTCATGCTCGGATTGCGCCCAAATCGCTCCATGCGCTCGGACTGCATCCGCGCCGATGTCGCCTCCACTCCAGACATGTCGTCATCCGCAAAAACCGCCACAAACATGCACCCGCCACAAAACAACACCGTTGCCGACGATGAAAGCAGCCCGCACACGAAAAAAATAATAGAACGTCGCATCCCCCGAACGGTGCGCCTGCCACCCCGGGGCGCGCAATCCCAAAACTCACCAAATCGCCCCGCCAAAAACCGCGTGCATGATTCCCGCTCGACAGCCACCGGGCGCACATTTTAACAAACATGTCACAAACACCATGAGTGACACCCTCTCGCATGAATGTGGCATCGCCTTAGTCCGCCTGCTCAAGCCGCTCGCTTACTACGAGCAAAAATACAAGGACCCGCTTTACGGATTCCAGCAGCTCTTCCTGCTCATGGAAAAACAGCACAACCGCGGGCAGGACGGCGCCGGCATCGGCTGCGTCAAACTGAACATGCCCCACGGACACGCCTACATGTATCGTGACCGCGACCCGACCGCGCAGGCGCTCACCAACGTTTTCACGAGGCAGATGGACTCTTTCAACGCCAAGGTCGCCACCTCCGACATCATTCCAGAAATGCCTGAAACGGTGAAAACACACTTCGATTTCGGCGGCGAAATCCTCCTCGGGCATCTCCGCTACGGCACTTCCGGAAGCCTCGACGCCAGCGCCTGTCACCCCTACTTTCGCAAAAGCATCTGGCCCACGCGAAACCTCATGCTTGCGGGCAACTTCAACATCACCAACTCCAGCGATCTTAACGCCAGCCTCGTCCAGCGCGGGGCGCATCCCATTTTTTCCACCGACACACAGTCGCTCCTTGAGGAGATCGGGTTCTGGCTCGACGACGAGCACAACCGCAACTACCACCAGCTCCGCGACATAGAGCACAAGAGTGGCGCGGAAATCCCCCCTCTCATCTCGCAGCGCCTCGACATTGCCGCGATCCTCCGCAAGGCATCCCGCGAATGGGACGGCGCCTACGCCCTCATCGGACTCATTGGCAATGGCGACACCTTTGTCCTCCGCGACCCTCACGGCATCCGCCCCTGTTATTATCTGCACAACGACGAAGTCCTTGCCGTCACCTCCGAACGCGCCGCCCTCATGACTATTTTCAATGCCCCGTGCGAGGCCATAGATGAGCTCACACCGGGACATGCCATTATCGTCAAAAGCGACGGTGCCACGCGCATCGAGAAAATTATCGCCCCCGTGGAACCCAAGCGCCACTGCTCCTTCGAGCGCATTTACTTTTCCCGTGGCAACGATCCCGAAATCTACCTTGAGCGCAAAACTCTCGGCGCCGCTCTCGCCACCCAAGTGCTTGCCGCCATTGAGAACGACTTTGAGCACACTGTTTTCTCATTCATCCCCAACACCGCCGAGATAGCCTTCTACGGGCTTATTCACGAAATTTACAGCCGCTGGCGCGCAACCACCATCGACGCCATCCTCCACGCCGCCGAAACCCAAACCCTTACCAGAACCCACCTTGAGCACCTTCTCAACACCACCTGGCCGCGCAGCGAAAAAGTGGCGCACAAGGACATCAAGCTCCGCACCTTCATCGCCGCCGAGCGCAAACGCACACGCATGGCTTCCCACGTTTATGACATTTCCCACGGTGCTGTGAACAAGGGCGACAACCTCGTTGTTGTGGACGACTCCATCGTCCGCGGCACGACCCTCCGCCAGTCCATCATCCGCATCCTTACCCGCCCCTGCCCGCGCCGTCTCATTATCGCCTCCACGGCCCCCCAAATCCGTTATCCCGACTGCTACGGCATCGACATGTCAGAGATGGGCAAATTTCTCATTTTCCAAGCTGCCGTCGCACTCTGCAAGGAAACCGGCAAAGAAATTCTCCTGCGCGAAACCTACGAGAAATGCGTGCGCCAATCCACGCTCCCCGCGAAGGAGATCAAAAACTTCGTCCAGTGCATTTACGAGCCCTTCACCGAGGAACAACTTTCCCGGCGCGCAGCCCGGCTCGTCACCCCGCCCGACTCCGAATGGAACGGCGAGCTCATCCTCGTTTTCCAAAGCATTGAAAACCTGCACAGATCCTGTCCCACGAGCCTCGGCGACTGGTATTTCACGGGCGAATACCCCACCCCGGGAGGCTACGCAGCACTCAACCGTGCCTACATAAACTTTTACGAAAACCGTGACGGACGCAGTTACTGACAACCCTCCCGCCGCCACCCGCGCGTCCGCATGGATTGCGCTTTTCAGAACCATGCCAAATCCCTTTTAGTGGGCGGATATGATTTCCCGTTACCTACCGGAAGATTTTGCCCCAGGCCGCGGCGTCGTTGTTCTCGCTGGCAAGGGGCGCTACCCGGAACTCACCACCGAGCGCCTGCGCAACGCGGGCATCCCCGTCAAACTCGTTGCATTTGAGGACGAGACCAACCCCGATTTTGCCGCCACCTTTCCGGACAACGACACCGCGTGGATAAAAGTCGGGCAACTCGGACACCTCCTTGATGCCCTCCAACGGTTCCGCGCAGGATACACCCTCATGGCAGGGCAAATCACCCCGCGCCGCCTGTTCAAAGGCCTCGTCCCCGACGTAAAGGCAGTCATGATCCTCGCAAAGCTGAAGGAAAAAAACGCGGGCACCATCTTTGGCGCCCTCGCCGGCGAAATCATCCGCGCCGGATACACGCCGCTCGACGCACGTGCTTTCCTTGACGATCAGCTCGCCACCCCAGGCAACATGTCTTCCTCAGGCTGGCGCTCCGCCAGAATCCCCGCCACAACGCTTAACCACGGAACGCGCATCGCAAAGGAAGTCGCACGGCTCGACATCGGACAGGGCGTTGTCGTCAGCGGCACCACCACCATCGCCGTCGAAGCCTTTGAAGGAACGGACAAAATGCTCCGCCGTTGTGCTGGCATTGGCGCGCGCGCGCCACTTTTCGTCAAAACTGTCAAACCCGATCAAGACTACAGGTTCGATGTTCCCTGCTTCGGACTGCGCACACTCGAAAGCATGGCCGAGGGCGGCATCCGCCACGCCGCCCTTGAGGCAAACAACGTGCTCATTCTCGAAAAAGAAAAAGTTCTCCGCCAAGCCCGTGAATTTGGCATTACCCTGCACGGCTACCTGACTCCCGACACCACCGCCTGACTCCGACCAACGCCCATTTTTTTCACCAACAAAACAACAGCACAGCCATCCAATGCACGAACTGTCCAAGATCCGCAACTTTTGCATCATCGCCCACGTTGACCACGGCAAAACAACCCTCTCCGACCGCCTCCTCGAACGCACCCAGACCGTCGAGAAACGACAAATGAAAGAACAGCTCCTCGACGCAATGGACCTTGAGCGCGAAAAAGGAATCACCATCAAATCCCACCCCGTCACCCTCTTCTACAAAGCCGCCGACGGACACGAATACACCCTCAACCTCATCGACACCCCGGGCCACGTCGATTTCTCCTACGAAGTCTCACGCTCCCTCGCCGCCTGCGAAGGCGCCTGCCTCCTCATCGACGCCACCCAAGGCGT
>JAITIB010000084.1 GCA_031279675.1 Puniceicoccales bacterium
GGGGGGGGGGGGGGGGGGGGGGGGGGGCCTCGACGGGACATTGATTTCGCTACGCGAAATATTCCGCCTGCGGCGGGATTAATGCGCCCTGTTATGGAGTGCGGGACTTCAGTCCCGCTTTCGCGAAGGCGATTTATCGCCGCGTGCGGAATAGACGCCTTGTCCGCGAAAAACGCCCCGTCCGAAGACGTTTCAGAAAATCCTTTCGCACCGGTTCCACTCAACGACACGGAGGATGGATCCCCCGCTCCGAAAGCGGGACTGAAGTCCCGCACTCCATAATTAGACGCCGCTCCGCCGATGGCAAAGGCGTCGGCGATGGCGGTAGCGTTATGGACGTGGGTGGACATGGCGTTGTTGTTGACGGGGGTGAAAACGAATGGGGAGGGGGAGCGCAAGCTTTTTCCCAACCATGCTGCGCGGCGCAATCAAAGCGGGAGGAGCCGGGGGCGCTCCCCTTTCCACTTTGATTAGGAGTTTCAGTCTGGTGAGGGTGAGGGGTGGTCGGCCCATTCGGTGCGGGTGAGAAGGGATTCCATTTCGCCCAAGGTGTGGCAGGCGGAAAGTTTTTCACGCAGTTTGCGCGAGCCGGGGACGCTGTGGATGAAGGGGTAGAGCTTTGGCAGGATCCAACGCAAGCCCGGGGCGTCATCGTCGCGCTGGGTTCGATGTGCGGTGGCGTCGTGCGTGGCAAGGGCGCGGGCGTAGGTGAGCAATGTGGCGAGGCGTTCGCGGGGGGTCGGGGGCGGGGGGGGCGGTGCGTCATGCAGTGCGGCGTGGATTTCGCGAAAGAGCCAGGGGTTGCCAAGCGCGGCGCGGCCTATCATGAGCGCGGAGACGCCGCTTTCCTGCCAGCGTTTGCGTGCGGTCGCGGCGTCGCGCAGGTCGCCGTTGCCGATCACGGGCAGGGTGACGGTGGCGGTGACGCGGGCGATTTCCCCCCAGTCCGCTTCGCCCGAATAGCCTTGGGCGCGTGTGCGGCCGTGGATGGCGAGGGCGCGCACGCCGGCGTCCTCAAGGCGGCGCGCGGTGTCCGTGGCGTTGATGCTGGTGGCGTCCCAGCCAAGGCGGATTTTGGCCGTCACCGGTGTGCATGGGACGGCGTTGACGACTGCGGTGGCGATTTCTTGCAACAGCGCGGGGGTGCGCAGGAGGGCGGCGCCGGCGTTTTGCTCGACAACTTTGTGCGCGGGGCAGCCGAGGTTGATGTCAATGAAGTCGGGGCGGAGCCGTTCCTGAAGCAGGCGCGCGGCATGGGCCATGGTGCCGGGCGTGGCGCCAAAGATTTGGATGCCCGCGGGCCGTTGGTGCGGGGGAAAGTGGATCGTGCGCCACGCGCGTTCGATGTCGCGCACCAGTGGCGTGGCCTGCACAAACTCGGTCAGCAGAACGTCGGCGCCGTGCGCCTTGCAGAGGTCGCGAAAGGCGCTGTCCGTGTATCCGGACATGGGGGCCAGATAGAGGGGACATGGGCGCGCGGTGGCGGCAAACCACGGGAGGGGGGGCGCTGTCACGGGGCGAGGCGTTCGATGCGCCAGCCGGCGGGCTCGCGCGTGTAGAGAAAACGGTCATGCAAACGGTTCGGACGCCCTTGCCAAAACTCCACCGTGCGCGGCACGACACGATAACCGCCCCAGAAGTCGGGCAGCGGCACTTTGCCCTCCGCAAAGCGGCGTTTCATCTCGTCGAGCTTCTTCAACAAGAGCTGGCGCGAGGTGATGACCTTGCTTTGGTGCGAGACCCAGGCGCCGAGCTGGCTCCCGTAGGGACGCGAGACAAAGTAGGCGAGCGATTCCTTGAGGCTGATCTTTTCGACGCCACCGCAGACCTGCACCTGGCGCTCCAGCGCAAGCCATGGGAAGAGAAGCGCGGCACGGGCGTTCACGGCAAGGTCCGCGGCCTTACGGCTGGAGTAGTTGGTGAAAAAAACAAAGCCGCGCTCGTCAAACGCCTTCAGCAAAACGGTGCGGCACGAGGGCGCGCCGTCCGCCGCAACGCTGGCGAGGCTCATCGCGTTGGGCTCAAGCAACTGCATCTCGCAGGCCTGCCTGAACCAGAGCTCAAACTGAGCCACGGGCGAGGACGCAAGCCCGGCGCGCCCAAGCCCGGCGCGGGCATACTCCTGACGGAAACTGGCAATGTCCATGCGCGCAAGTAGAAGGGCGCGCACAAGCGGGCGTCCAACAAAAAGTTCGGAGCGCGGCCTTTCTTGTTCCTTAAATCCAAAATCCTGCTTGTATGCGCGCCCCATGACGCGCCTCCAACGCCACATCTTTGAGCAAGTCTTCCAAGCCGTCTTCCTCGCCGTCGGACTGTTCGTATTTGTGCTCACCGCCGGGATTCTTTTCCGGGACATTTTCCCACTGCTCGCCAACGGAATGATCGGCTGGGGGCAATTCCTCGAGCTCATGGCCCTGGTCATCCTCGGCGCCCTCCCCTACGCGCTCCCCATAGGGCTGCTCGCGGGCATCCTCATGGTGCTCGGACGCATGTCCGCCCAGAACGAAATCCTGGCCATGAAGTCCATCGGCATGAGCCTCTGGCGCATCACCGCCCCCATCCACCTGATCGCGCTCGGCGGCGTCGCGCTCTCGCTCTACATCAACTTCGAACTCGCCCCCAATGCGAACACGGACTACAAGCGCATCCTCGGCGGCAGCGCGCGCGCCAACCCCTCGCGGTTCATCGTCCCGGGCGAGTTTGTCCGCACCAAAAAACACACCGTTTACGCCGCGACCCGCACCGGCGACCTGCTGGGCAACGTCTGGGTGTGGCAGCTCGACGCGACAGGACAGATCATCCGCATCGTGCGCGCCGAAACCGCCGAGGCCGTCTTCACCGGAACCGACAATGCCGCCGGTGGCGTCCTGCAACTCACGGCACACAACACCATGGTGGAGGACTTCAACCGGAAAAATGCCGACGATTTTTCCGCCACAATCCCCTCCTACAAAGCCGGGCGCCTGCCCATCACCATCCCGCTCGACGAGATAATGTCCGCCGCCGGCAACCCCAAACGCAAACTGCGCTACCACACATTCGGTGAGCTCATGGAGCTGCGCAAAACGGGCTGGAACCTCCGCCCCGAGGCCACCGCCAAGGAACGTCTCGCCAGCCGCATCAGCGTCCAGTGCCAAATCCAAAGCAACCTGGCCAGCGCCCTGGGCATCCTGTCCATGACCCTGCTGGCAATCCCCCTTGGCATCAAAACCAGCCGTTCGGAAACCCTCGTCAACATCGCCATCGCGCTCGCACTCGCGCTCACCTTCTACGTGTTTCTGGTGATGATGACGTGGATAACCGATCCCGCCCTGCGTCCCGACCTGCTCATCTGGCTCCCCAACCTCCTCTACCAATCCATCGGCGCCATCCTGCTCTGGAGGGCGGCACGAACATAAACCGCCAAATTTAGCTTGGCAAAACAACGCCGGCACACATCACACATGCCGCACATACCGAGCGGGTGTAGTATAACGGCCATTATGTGAGCTTCCCAAGCTTGAGACGAGGGTTCGACTCCCTCCACCCGCACCAGTCCGAAATTGGACGAGTTGGGAAACAAGCATTGCAGGAAATCACACCGGGAAACCCGACGAATTGCCTCCGGAATCTTCCCGCCTTTGCGCCTCCCCGTGCGACAAAGCATTTCGTGTCTCCCGCACTGCCACGCAATCGCCAGCACGGACTTGGAACTCGAGCTTGGCGAAAATCCAGTCACGCAAATGTCGGCTCTGAACATGGCGCGCGCGTGGTGCACTCAAGACAATGCGCGACAACGCACATCCCCAAGACGCATCCGGCCCGAGCGCAGCGACAAGACCGGGCGCGAAGCGAACCGGACCAAATGTCCAACACACGCACCAAGCCCTAAAGGGGCAACACCGTGAACAAGGCGCCATTGAGATTTTTCGCAATGGCACCCCGTTGGGACTGGCATGGGGAAACGGCCTGTCGCCGTTCCCAATGCCTCAAGGTGCGACTGCGCGCCTTTTCCTCCTTAGCAAGCAGAGCAGTCCTACCAATGCCCCTCCTATCACTCCGCACGTACTTGGTTCAGGAATCGGCGCAAGGCTGGCGACACGAAACCCGCGGATGATGTTTTCATTATCGGGCGCACCACCCGACCGCGATCGGTCACCAGCGAGATACGCGCCACCGTCGTAGCACGAGGCCCCTCGAACAGCGTGGGTATTCAAGGAAAACTGGCCGTCTGTCCACTCCTTCACGTTCCCAGTCATGTCCACCGCCCCATATGCACTCGCATAGTTTTCATAGAAATCCACAGGGTTCAGGACATACGGACCTCCACCGTTATTACTATACGAATAATTATAGTTCGCGCGATCACTCTCTATCATGTCGACACCTGGATGTCTGGCGGTCGTCGAATACAGGTAATACCCAGCTCCCCACTCTTGTTGGGATCGTAATACGCCGCTTTATACCACTCATCCTCGGTAGGCAAGGCCACTGCGCCTGGTTGGTTTGTCCATACCGAATCAATCCGAACGTCATTGGCCCCACCAAGCATGTTATAGACCCCGGTCTCGGTAGTGACTCCGCCACTCGTCAGCCAGTTGCAAAATCGCTTCGCAGATAGCAAACTCACAAACACCACGGGACGATCCTTGTAATCATCGTGCACCAATCCGTAGCTGTAACTGCCGGAAACCTCAGTGCGTGTTATCCCACTGTAACCGTCGGTTTTCATGTTGCTATTCCACAAGCCCAAAATGGCGGTGCTGGCACTCTTGTTCGTTGCCACCAGGTTAAGGAAGTCCATCCACTGCCCTTGCGTTATCTCATACTTGCCGATGTAGTAAGAATAACCAACAGAACCGCGACCAGTATTCGGCAGCGTGTCGTTGAGATTGGGGACGCCTTCTGGGTTATCAACGAGCACCGTTGGAATATACATTGGGGCCGCACCCTCCATAAGCGGCGTCAACGCCACCGCTGCCATCGCAGCCGCCCCAATGAGGACGCTCCTCGTTATTTTCTTGCTTGTTTTCATGTTTTTTCTCTTTGTTTGTTATTTTGTTATTTGTTTCGCCCCAACATGAGGCAAAGGGGGGCGGACAATGTCCGAAGCGAGAGTACATTCCACGGCGTGCGTGTCCTGTCAAAAAAAGGCAGGGACGGCTCGCCGAGCCGTCCGCATTGTTTCCGCCACCAACGGCAGAAACCATTCCATCCCAAGTAATTACATAGTTACGTGTGTGTGTGTGTGTGGTGTGGTGGTGGGTGGGTGGGGGGGGGGGGGGGGGGCGATTTAACACCACGGGACAATGTCGCGCAGCCCCCGAATCCCCCAACCGCGGGAGGTTCCGCAAACAAGGCAACCAATTTGGAGTGCGGCGATTCATCGCCGCTTTCGCGAAGGCGATTTATCGC
>JAITIB010000087.1 GCA_031279675.1 Puniceicoccales bacterium
GGCCCCCCCCCCCCCCCCCCCCCCTGCGCGCACACGCGCGTCGCCAGTTCATTTCACGGGGAGGGCGCGCCCATGGGTGAGCGTGTCGCCTTGCCGCTTCAGACGGCCCACCGGACCGCCCAGCCGATAGCGCGGGGCTTTGGGGAAACCAACGATCCGGCTGGAAACGGACGGGGCGTCTTTGGCTTGTCCGGCATTAACGCCACTTGTGTTGACTTCATCCACCCGCAAGCGCTTGCGGACGCCGTGGCGGAGCCGTGCCCATTTTCCCTCATCCCAATGCCCTCAGCCGGTGGCGTCGGCGGTGATTATTTTTCCCGCGATTCACAACGAACTCTTAATCGCAAAAAGAAAGCAGACAACTCATGAAAAAAACAACAACCAAGTCCGCCGGACTTCTTCTCTCCGCCGCAAGCCTTTCGCTCGCGACTCTCGCCACTCCGCGCCTCGCGCACGCCCTTGAATATGACGGGGATTACCTGTCCGGTCCTTATATGGCCACCACTCAAGTGGGAACCCCTTATACGCTGACACACAATATCACCGATCCCAGCACAACCCATCGTATTAGTGGCAACAACTCGCCATACCCAGATCTTTATTCTGGAGGCTTTAATATCGATTTGTTCGCCACGGTGGCGTTTCCCTCACATCTTTTCGTTGCCGATTATAGTACCAGTTGTGGCACCTTAACCATTGAGAGCGGTAGTCAACTCACGACCCAATTTACCACGATTGGAAATCAATGGGGGAGCCAGGGGCACGTTACTGTCAAGGACCCCGGGTCAAAATGGATAAACCATGACTCTCTCTACTTAGGAGAGGAAACTAATGGTACTCCTCCACCGGGTTCAGGGAATCCCAACGGTGCATCAGGGCTCATCAAGATTGGTGGGGGCGGTGAGCTTCATTCCTATAGCAACATTTATATAGGTGAGAACGGCAATGGACACATCAGTGTCGCCGAGGACGGACTTTTAACATTTGGCAGTAGCAGTTCATCTGCCACTATATTTGTCGGTTCCAACTCAAACCATGGATTGGGAACATTACGTGTCAGCGGCTCAGGGCGCGTTCAGGAAGATTTGTCTGGTGGTGATAATTCGGTTTATTTTACCGAAAAAGCCACTTTTCGGGTTACGCTGAGTGAAGGCAGGGCCAATTCGACGGATGCCTTTGTCTCGGCAAGTAATTTCAATATCTATCAAGGCTCGAAATTGGAGGTGGATGCAGACGGAATTACTTTTAATGAGGGAGACGGGTTCATTCTTTTTTCTGCGGGCAACATTTTGTGGACGGAGGGGGGTGGAGTGCCGTTTGCTCCTGATGCGATCTCGGTTTATAACAACGACCAGAATTTTACGCTCGAACTTCGAAATAGTGGACTTGACCTCGTCCTTGTTGCCGGGGCGCCCATTCCCGAGCCTTCGACTTATGCGTTGATTGGTGGCGCGGGTGTGCTGGGGCTGGCGGTTTTGTGCCGGCGCCGTTCGCGGAAGGCGTGAGAATGCCGGGGAGTCTTTGCCAAAATCGGGTGTGGGTGCGATTGCGTCCGCGTCCGTTTTGTTTTGGGCGGCAGTCCGCGCTTGACGGGTGTCCGGTTTGCGCCCATAAAGGGGCGTACTTATGGTCACGTTAAAATCTTTGTTTGTCATGTTGCGCGGGTGTGGCGCCTGTTCCTGTTTGCTGGCGTTGGCAGTGTTTGTGTTTGCCGGAATGCCGGTGGTTGCCGTTGCGCAGGAACAGAAAGGGGGGGCGAGGCCGCTTGGGCCGGGCGGGGCGCCCGAGGTGGGCGTGCTTGCCTTGAAGGCGGAGGTGGTGCCGGTGGCGCGTGTGTTGAGCGGGAGGGTGAAGCCTGTGCGCGTGGCGCAGGTGAGGGCGCGCGTGGCGGGGATTCTCCAGAAGCAGATTTTTCGGGAGGGTTCGGATGTGAAGGAGGGCGATTTGCTGTTCCAGATCGACCCCGTGTTGTTTGAGGCGCGGGTGGCGAGCGCGAATGCGAGCGTTGCGGGTGCGAAGGCTGGCATTGAGAGTGCGACCGCGGTGTTGACGCAGGCGCGGCTGCTTGCGGCGCGCTGTCGCGAACTGGTGAAAACCAGGGCGGTGAGCCAGCAGGAGCACGACAATGCCGTGGCCGGGGAGTTGCAGGCGGAGGCGGGGCTGCATTCGGCGACCGCGGCGTTGCTCGCGGCGCAGGCGGCGTTGAAGGCGGCGGAGCTGGACTTGGGCTACACGCGTGTGACGGCGCCGATTTCCGGGCGCATCGGGCGTCCGTTCGTCACCGAGGGGGCGTTGGTGGGGCAGGGCGAGGTGACCTTGCTGGCGGAGATCAACCAGGTGGAAACCGTCTATGTTGACGTCACGCAGCCGGCCAACGAGCTGAGTTCCTTCAAGCAGAAGGTGGGGGCCGGGGCGGATTGGAGCAAGGTGAAGGTGGTGCTGTTGCTGGACAACGGGGTGGAATACAAGTTTGCGGGCAAGCCGCTGGTTTCGGAGATCACCGTGGATCCGGGGACGAACAATGTGACCTTGCGCGTGGAGTTCCCCAATCCCGACTGGTTGCTTTGGCCGGGGATGTATTTGCGGAGCCGTTTTGAGTATGATGATGGCTCGAAGGCGTTCCTTGTGCCGCATCAGGCGGTGATGCGCGATGGGAGCGGGGCGTCGATTTACATCGTTGGCGAGGGGAACAAGCTGGTGCGGGTGCCGTTGGTGGGCGAGGAGGCGCGGGGCGCGTCCTGGGTTGTCCGCGAGGGTTTGAAGGAGGGGATGCGGGTTGTGGTGGAGGGGGCGCAGCGCGCGATGTTGCGCCTTGGCCCGGGGAGTGTGGTCTCGCCCAAGCCGTGGCGGGGCGCTGTCGGGGCTGACGCCACCGGGGTTGCCGCGGGCGGCGTGTCCGTGCGCTGAGGGGGCGCGGTTGTGTCGCGGGTCACTTTTTCAGCGATTGTTTGAGGAATCCTTTTTTTTGAGAGATACATTTTATGGCCAGATTTTTTATTGACCGACCTGTCTTTGCATGGGTCATCGCGATTTTTCTCATGGTGGCGGGGGTCGTTTCGATCCGGTTGCTGCCCATAGCGCAGTATCCGACGATCGCCTCGCCGACGATCAATGTGAATCTCGTCTATCCCGGCGCGACCGCGGAGGATTTTGACCAGACGGTGACGGATCTCATCGTGAAGGAGTTGCGCGGGATCGACCGCCTGCGCTATGTGGAGGCGAGCAGCGAGGCTGCGGGCCGTGCGACGATCTCCGCGACTTTTTTGCCGGGGACGAACCAGGATCTCGCTGCCGTGGATGTGCAGAACCGCATCAAGCGCGTCGAGCCGAGGTTGCCGCAGGCGGTGCTGCAACAGGGGGTGCAGATTGAGAAGTCGAACGCGGGTTTTCTTTGCATGATCGGGGTGTATTCGCCGACGGGCACCTACGACAACATCGGGCTGGGGGACTATGTGGCGCGCAACATCCTTGACGAGATCAAGACTGTTCCCGGGGTTGGGCAGGCGCGCGCGTTCGCGCCCGAGCGCGCCATGCGGATTTGGATCGATCCGCAGCGGCTTGTCGGGCTGGGGCTGTCGGTGTCCGATGTCACAAATGCGATCTCGACGCAGAATGTGCAGGTCTCGGCGGGAACGCTCGGGGTGCGCCCGACGGAGTCCGGGACGCAGAGCACGATTCCCCTGACTGTCACGGGGCAGTTGCGCACGGAGAAGGAGTTTGGCGACATTCTGCTGCGCTCAAAGCTCGACACGTCCACGGTGCGCTTGCGCGATGTGGCCAGAATCGAGATGGGCGGTTCCGACTATGGTTTTCAGTCGCGCCTGAACGGGCGCCCGACCGCGGGGATTGGCGTGCAGACCCTGCCGACGGCGAACGCGCTCGAAACGGCGACGAACGTGCGCAGGACGATGGAGCGTCTCGCGCGGTATTTCCCGCGCGACGCGGCGGGCAATCCCGAGATTGCCTACGAGCTGCCGTTTGACACGACGCCCTTCATCAGTCTCTCAATGATGGCGGTGGTGCGCACGCTTCTCGAGGCGATCCTGCTGGTGTTCATCGTGATGTTCATTTTTTTGCAGAACATCCGCTACACCTTCATCCCCATCATCGTGGTGCCGATCGCGCTGCTGGGGACGTTTGCGGTGCTGCTGGCGCTGGATTTTTCGATCAATGTGCTGACGATGTTCGGCATGGTGCTCGTCATCGGGATCCTGGTGGACGATGCGATCGTGGTGGTGGAAAACGTCGAGCGCATCATGCGCGAGGAGCATTTGCCGCCGCGCGAGGCGACGCAAAAGGCGATGAGGCAGATCACCGGGGCCATCATTGGGATGACGCTCGTGCTCGCGTCAGTGTTCATCCCGATGGCGTTTTTCAGCGGTGCCGTCGGGGTGATTTACCGGCAGTTTGCGCTGACGATGGTGGCGTCGATCCTTTTTTCCGCATTGCTTGCGCTGACGCTCACGCCCGCGCTTTGCGCGAATCTTCTCCAGCCGCACGATGCCGCGTTGCCCAAGCGCAAGGGGGTGGCGTCGGTGGTGTTGTGGCTGCCGGACTTTTTGCACCGGGTGTTGTTCACGCCATTTTTCCGGTGGTTCAACCGCAACTTTGGGCGGCTCACCAGCGGTTATGAGCGCGTGACCCGCTGGGTGGTGCGAGCCGCCTTTCCGCTGATGCTCGTGTATGCGGCGCTCACGGGCGCGTTCGGGTATTTTTACCAGAAACTGCCCCCGTCCTTCATCCCGATGGAAGACCAGGGCACCTTGTTGACGCTCGTGCAGCTGCCCTCCGGCGCGTCGGCAAACCGCACCGATGCCGTGTTCAGGCAGATCGAGGCGATTTTTGCAAAGGATCCCGCCGTAAAGTCCTACACCGGCGTCATGGGATTCAGCTTCAGCGGCATGGGTGAAAATGCCGGCATGTTCTTCGTCTCCCTCAAACCGTGGGATGAGCGCGGCCCCGAGGACAGCGCCGAGAAGGTCGCCGCCCGCGTCAATGCCCAGTTTGGGAAAATCCTCGATGTGTATCTTGTGCGCGCGATCCAAATGCCCCCGATCCCCGAGCTGGGGATAACCAATGGCGTGGATTTCCGCCTTCAGGATCGCGCCGGGCAGGGGCGCGCCGCGCTGTTGGAGGCGCGCAACATGCTTTACGGGATGATTCTTCAGGACGCCATGTCGCCCAATCCCGTCTTCGGCCTTGGGTCGCGTCCGGACGGCTTGGAGGATTCCGCGCAGATCCTCATTGAGATCGACCGCGACATTGCCAGCGCCATGGGCGTTTCCTTCGCGGAGGTCCGCTCCGCCATCGGCATCGTCGTTGGCTCCGCCTACGTTAACGATTTTCCGAACAAAGGCCGCATGCAACGCGTCATCGTTCAGGCCGATCAACGCCTGACGGTCGAGGACATCATGCGCACCTACCTCCGCAACGATCGCGGGGAAATGGTTCCCTTGGGCGCGCTCGCAAAAGCCCGCTGGATAATGGGCGCCACCCAGGCCGTGCGCTACAATGGCTACCCGGCCATGCGTTTTGCGGTCGAGGGCGCGCCCGGGCGCACCACGGGCGAGGTCATGAACGCCGTTCACAAGCTTGAGCAAACCCTGCTGGAAGCGCGCCCCGGGTTCGCGATCGAATGGACGAAACAGGCCCTTGAGGAAGAGCAGTCCGGCAATCAGGCGCCCTACCTCATCGCCCTCTCGCTCCTTTTCGTGTTCCTGCTCATGGCCGCGCTTTATGAAAGCTGGAGCATCCCCCTTGCCGTCATGCTCGTCGTGCCCATCGGCGCGCTGGGCTCGGTGCTCGCGGTGACCCTGCGCGGCATGCCCAACGACATTTACTTCCTCATCGGGCTCATCGCCATCATCGGGCTCTCGACGAAGAACGCCATTCTCATCATCGAGTTTGCCAAGGAGCAGCAGCTGCATGGCAAGGACCTTCTGACCGCGACAATCGAGGGCGCGCGCCTGCGGTTCCGTCCGATATTGATGACTTCCTTTGCCTTCGTGCTGGGCGTCCTGCCTTTGTTCAAGGCCAGTGGCGCGGCCTCGGCGAGCCAGCGCGCGATCGGCACGGGCGTCATCGGCGGCATGTTGGCGGCCACACTCCTCGGGGTCCTGCTCATACCGGCGTTTTACGTTGTGATCCGCAAACTCACGGGCAATCGCACTTCCCATTACGACCATGTCCGTCAGGACGAATGGCAGCACCAGGCCCGGGACAAGCACACGTAGCCCGGCGCTGACGCCGCCACCGCGACACCTTCCTTTCGCTGCGGGTTAAAATCGGAGTCTGATGTTGTTAAACCCGCAACGGGGGCAGGGCGCGTGTTCGCGCCGGCGCCGCCGGGTGTAAATGAGATTGCATTTGATGCAGTGAAAGAGGGTGCTCAGGCGGTGGTTGTCCGTGAGGATGGCTTGGCGGCGTTCGTAAAAAAGCCAGAGCGCGAGGATCAACGCGATGCCGGTGCAGAGCAGCGTTGCGAGGAATGCGTCAAGCTCGACGATGAGGGCGATTGGCATGGGTGATGCGCTGCGGTGGTATTGGTTGTGTTACAAGGTGCGCGGCCAGAGTCCGGCGTTGTGAAGGATGGCGGCGGCGGTGGCGTCCCAATTCTTGTTGGCACTGGGGGAGGCCGGGCTCGGGTGGGGGATTTTGTGAAATGTGATGTCAATGCCGTCAAGGGCGGCTGCCGCGCGTTTTTCCGCATAGTTGCCGATGGCGACAAGGTGCCGGATGCGGAGGCGGGCGACGAGGACGCGCAGGAAGGCGTCACAGTGGGTGGTGAGCGCGGCGCGTTGCTCGCGAGGAAGTTGCTCCGGGGTTACGTTTTTCCCGCGCGCGGTGTCGTCGAGGAAAAGCAGGGGACAGTGGTTGTGGACGTAGTGGTCGCGAAAAAAATTTTCGGCGGTCCCAAAGTGTCGCGCAATAAGCGCCCAGAGGCGCCTTCCGCTGACTTCGGATCGGGGGCAGTGAAAGCCCTGGACGGGCTTTGCGGGATGCGCCCGGGACGGTGCGCCAATGGGAGTGTTGATGTGGAGGAAGTCGCGGACGGCATTGACTTCGCCAAAGGGGACTCCGGTCTGGGCCATGCCGTAGGGACCGGGGTTCATGCCGAGAAAAAGGATGCGCTTGGGGGCGGTGGCGTAGCGCGCGAGGTATTCCTCGTGCGCGGCGCGCGCGTATTCGAGCGGGTTGTAGATGTAGGCGGCGGGCGGGACGGGGCGAATGCTCGTGGCGAGGATGGCGGCAAGTTCGCGGGTGAGGGCTGCGAGCGGGCGGGACATGGGTGTCCGGGTTACATTTTGAAGTCTTCGCCAAGGTAAAACTGGCGGCTGCGGGGGTCGTTGACGATGGCGGCGGCGGCGCCTTCGACGAGAACGCGTCCCTGGTAAATGAGGTAGGCGCGGTCCACGATCGTCAGGGTTTCGCGGACATTGTGGTCGGTGATGAGCACGCCGATGCCGCGCTTTTTCAGGTTGCGGACGATTTGCTGGACGTCGGCGACGCTGATGGGATCCACGCCGCTAAAGGGCTCGTCGAGAAGCATGAAGCGGGGGTTCGGGGCGAGGGCGCGGGTGATCTCAAGGCGGCGGCGTTCGCCTCCGCTGAGCGTGTATGCCGGCTGGTTGGCAAGGCGCATGAGGCCGAGCTCGCGCAGGAGCCTGGCGGTGTGGTTTTTGCGCTCGCCCTGGGGCATGGGCATGGTCTCGACAACGGCCATGATGTTGTCCCACACGGTGAGCTTGCGAAACACGGAGGGTTCCTGCGGGAGGTAGCCAAGACCGAGAAGGGCGCGCTTCCACATGGGCAGGGTGGTGATGTTGTGCCCGTTGAGAAAGACTTTGCCCCGCGTGGCGGGGACGAGCCCGACGACCATGTAGAAGGTGGTTGTCTTGCCGGCGCCGTTCGGGCCGAGGAGTCCGACAACCTCGCCGCCGCGCACGGAAATGTTCACATCGTGCACGACCTCGCGTTTGCCGTACACCTTGGCCAAGTGCTCGGTGGCGATGACGTTGCTTCCGGGATCCGCCGGGGTTCCGGTGGTGTGCGGTGGAGGAGGCGGGGTGCTTGATGTGTCGTCCATGTGTGCGCGTCAGGGTGTGTTGCCGGGCGGGCGTGGCAATCCAACTTGGCGCAAAAGTTCCAGCGCGGGGCGGGCACGGTTGAGGATGTAAAGGTGAAATCCCGGGACACCCCGGGCGAGAAGCTCGCGCACTTGGGCGCAGGCCCACTCGATGCCCGCCGTGTGGGCGGCCACGGCATCCGTTCCGCACTCCGTGAGGCGGCGCCCAAGCGCGGCGGGGAGCGCGGCGCCACAGGTGTGGCAGAATTTCAGCGCCTGCTCCAGGGAGGTGATTGGGAGGATGCCGGGGATGATGGGGATTGTTATCCCGGCGGCGCGGCAACGGCTGGCGAAGGGAAAATAGGCGGCGTTATCGAAGAACAGCTGGGTGGTGATGAAGTCGGCGCCTTGGGCGACCTTGTGCGCGAGCCACTTCATGTCCTCCGCCTCGGTGGGCGCCTCGGGGTGTTTCCCGGGGTAGCCGGCAACGCCGATGGTGAAGCGTCCGCCGTGGCGTTTGCGTATGAGGGCGACGAGTTCCGAGGCGTGGGCGAGGCCGTTTTCGCTGGCGCGAAATTCGGTCTCACCCCGGGGCGGGTCTCCGCGCAGCGCCATGATTCCCGTGAACCCGGTGTTTGCGAGCCGGTCGGTTATGCCGGCCAGCTCGTCGCGTGTGTGCCCGACGCAGGTGAGGTGGGGCACGACGCGGTAGTGAAAGAGTTGCTGCAGGAGCTCTCCGTATTCAATCGTGCGTTCGCGCGTGGAGCCGCCGGCGCCGTAGGTGATCGAGGCGAACGCGATGCCGTGCGCCTGGAGGGCTTGCGCGGTCTTGAGTATCTGGCGGGCTCCTTCCTCCGTCTTGGGCGGAAAAAACTCCACGGAAACCCTGGGTGCGGGCTGCTCCGGGTGTGCGGTGCTGGAGGGCGTTGGCGGCATTCTCTTGTGCTCGGTGTTCGGTTCTTTTTCAAGTGGCGGAGAGGGGGGGATTCGAACCCCCGGTGCCGTTGCCGGCACACATGATTTCCAATCATGCACATTCGGCCACTCTGTCACCTCTCCGGAGTGGTGGTCGCGACAGGACTCGAACCTGTGACCCCTACAATGTGAATGTAATGCTCTAACCAACTGAGCTACGCGACCGCCTGGTTTCTTGTTGAAGGGTGGCGACAGTGTTTTTCCCGCCACGCGTGGCAAGCTGTTTTTCGGAGTGTTTTTCTCCGTTTTGCGCGAGCAAAACCGTTGCCGGGCGGGGTGCGCTGCGCAAGGTGGGGCGTTTTTTGCAATGGCCGAAAAAGTTCCCCCTGAGTCGTTTCAACTTCTTGCGCGCGATGGCGCGGCGCGGCGCGGGCGTTTGCACACGCGCCATGGTGTCGTCGAGACGCCGGTGTTCATGCCCGTCGGGACTCAGGGCACGGTCAAGGCATTGACTCCGGGACAGGTGGAGGGGACGGGGGCGCGGATTTTGCTTGGCAACACCTACCACCTCAATCTGCGCCCGGGCGCGGACGTGGTGCGGGCGCTTGGCGGGCTGCACAAGTTCATGCATTGGGAACGCCCGATTTTGACCGATTCCGGCGGTTTCCAGGTGTTTTCGCTCGCGAAGCTGCGCCGTGTGGACGACGCGGGCATCACCTTCCAGTCGCATCTTGACGGTGCGCGCGTGCGGCTTGGCCCGCGCGAGTGCCTTGACATTCAGCGCGCGCTTGGCTCGGACATTGCGATGGTGCTCGACGAGTGCCCCGCCTGGCAGTGCGGGCGCGATGCGTGCGCCACTGCCGTCGGGCGGACGGTGCGTTGGGCGCGGGAGTTTTTGGGCCATGCGCATGAGACGGGGTTTCTTGCCGCGGGGCACCATGTTTTTGGCATTGTCCAGGGTTCGGTTTTTGAGGATTTGCGCCGTGAGTGCGCGGGTGCGCTCGCGGCGATGGATTTCCCGGGCTACGCCGTCGGGGGGGTGAGCGTGGGCGAGCCGGAGCCGGAGATGCTCGCGCAGGTGGCGTCCACGCTGCCGTGCCTGCCCGTGTTCAAGCCGCGCTACGTGATGGGTGTCGGGACGCCACCGCAGTTGTTGAGGATGATTGCGATGGGGGCGGACATGTTTGACTGCGTGATGCCGACGCGTTTGGCGCGCCACGGGGCCGCATTCACGCCGGACGGCTTGATGCACATTCGCAATGAGCGTTTCCGGCTCGATGAGAGGCCGCTTGTCGAGGGGCTGGATAATTACACCTGCCGCCACTTCAGCCGTGCCTACCTGCGCCACCTGCACCATGCGCGGGAGTTGCTGGCGGCGACGCTGCTTTCGATTCACAACATCCACTTTTTTCAGGATCTCATGGCGCAGGCGCGCGCGCATATCGAGGCGGGGGACTACGCGGTCTGGGCAAGCGCGTGGTGCGGGCGCTATGAGGCCGGCGGGGAAAAATAAAAAAACCTCCGCATGGGACGTTCCATCAATTGAGGCTCCTTGACCCTTTTATGTTCAAGTGGGCGCCGCTTTCCGGGGCGGAAGCAGTCAGGGTTTGAAAACACACACCGCTTGCGCTCCGGGGTTACGGCTCCCTTCCTAACTGACTTAATGGAGAAGGAGACACTGCGACGGGTTATCGTGACCGGCAGAGGTTCGGAGGGGGACTCTGCGCGGCGCGCATGTTTTTCCAAGTGAAAAAATTTGCGGTCGCGGACATTCGTCCTAATTACCGCCGCCTTTTTCATCATCCAACCTTCCGGGCACAGCAGCGCATGGCTTCCAACACATCATTGGCGAACATTCAGGGCCGTTACGACGTCATCGTCATCGGCGGCGGGCTTGCGGGCATGACGGGTGCGCACGCGCTTGCTCGGCTCGGGCACAAGGTGCTGTTGCTTGAGCACCATTCCCGGCTCGGGGGGCTGGCGACTTTTTTCAAGCGTCCCGGCGGGCACACCTTTGATGTCTCGTTGCACGGTTTCCCTCACGGCATGGTGAAATCCTGCCGCAAATACTGGTCCCCTGAGATCGCCGCCGCGATCCGGCAGTTGCGCGATGTGCGTTTTTCCAATCCCGAGTTTCAGCTGGGCACCACTTTTGACCGCGAGGATTTTTCGCGCCTGCTCGACGGGCATTTCCGCGTGCCACGCCGGCGCGTCGCGGATTTTTTTGAGCACTTGCGCGGGATGAATTACTATGATCGCGACGGGCGGACGACGCGGGAGCTTTTCGAGGAGTTTTTCCCCGCGCGGCCCGACATCCATCGTTTCCTGCTTGAACCCATCGCGTATGCCAACGGCTCCACGCTGGAGGATCCCGCGGTCGCCTACGGGATTGTTTTTTCCAATTTCATGAGCAAGGGCGTCTTCATTTATCAGGGTGGGACGGACCGGCTTCTTGCTCAAATGCGCGCCTGCCTGCGCGCCGCCGGTGTCGAAATCCGGTGCAACTGCCTTGTCACCCGGATCCACACCGGCGCTGACGCCGGCGGGATGCCGTGTGTGCGCGGGGTGCGTGTCCAGGACGCGCACGGGGACGGTTCCGGGCGCGATCTTGCCTGCACCGCCGTGCTCTCCAACGCGGGGATCAAGGATACCCTTTTGCGCCTTCTGCGGGCGGAGGAGGTTCCCCCGGGGCTTCTTGCCGGGGCCTCCGCCGTGCGTGTCAACAATAGCACCGCCCAAGTCTATATTGGCATTCGCAAAGGTGGGACGCTGCCGCCGCTTGGCGATCTCGTCTTCACGTCCGCCGCCTCCCCGTTCAGCAGCGACGAGCTTGTTTCCCTGCACACGACCAGTCGCACTTACAGCATTTATTATCCCGACACGCGCCCGCACACGCGCACGCCGCGCCACGCCATCGTCGCCTCCCTCAACCAGCGCTGGGAGGACTGGGCGGACATGGACGATGCCGCCTATGCCCGGCACAAGGCGCGCCTTGTCGAGGAAGCCCTTGACGGGTTTGAGAAACATCACCCGCGCATCCGTTCCCAAGTGGACTGGGTGGAGGCGGCCACGCCGCGCACCATCGAGCGCTATGTGCGGCATTGGCACGGCGCATCGTTTGGCACCAAGTTTGAGGGGCTGAAGCTTTCCATGGATCTGCCCGCGAACATCAAGGGGCTCTACCATGCAGGCAGCGTGGGAATCATCATGTCAGGCTGGCTCGGGACGATCAATTACGGCGTGATTGTTGCCGCCAAGATGGACGCCGCGTTGCGCTCCGCTGACAATGGCGCTTGAACGCGCCGTCAGAGCTGATGCCCGTGGCGCAGGCTGCTGGGGCCGTGGCGGGCGTTGATGGCGTCCACGACGGCGGCGAGCTGGCGTTGCCGGGCACTTTGCCGTGCGGGCTTGTCGCCGGGTCGGGGTGGCGTCGCTTTTTCGGAAAAAAGCTCAAGCTGCCGCGGCTGCGTCGAAGTTGCCGCGGCATTCTCGATGCCGGAAAGCCTGATGGCGACGAGGCGCAGCGGTGTTCGGGCACGGCGCCATGCGGTGCGCAAAAGCGTTCCGATGTGGGGGTAAAACGGCGCTTCGAGATCGGTGGCTTCGGGGAGGCTGTGCGTCGCGGTGGCGTTGTCCATGCCGGGATAGCGAACTTTGAGGGTAAGTGTGCGGGCGCGTTTGCCGTCGGCCCGGATTTTGGGCATGAGGGCGTCGAGCATCCCCTTGGCGGTGCGCAGGATCCGGGCGCTGTCCGCGGTGTCGCGGGGAAATGTTTCCTGTTGGGAATAGGATTTCGCATCCTCGTGTTCCGTGAGGACGGCGGTGGTGTCCTCGCCACGCGCCATTGCGACGAAGTCGTGCCAGTGGCTCCCGAGCAATGACTGAAGTTGCGCGGGGGAGGCGTGGTTGGCGAGATCGCGGATGCGGGTGATTCCGTTGCTCTTGAGCAGGTTTTCCGTTTTTTTGCCGATGCCGGGAAGGGTGCCGATGGGAAACGCGGCGAGGTAGGCGGATTCGTTCCCAGGGGGAACGAGGGTGAGCCCGTGGGGCTTGTGCTGTTTGCTCGCGATGGCGGCGGTGAGTTTGTTGCTGGCGAGCCCAAACGAGACCGAGATGCCGAGTGTGCGCTGGATCCGTGCCTGAAGCTCCCGGATGGCCATTGTCAGCGCGGGCGCGGTGGCGAGCCCGCAGGGGGCGAGATCCATGTAGCCTTCGTCTATCGAACGGCGCTCGACGATGGGGGTGAGCGTTTCGCAAAGATCAAAGAGTTTGCGGGAGTATTCGACATAGCGCGCCATGCCATTGGCGTGGCTGACGAGGATGAGCTCCGGGCAGAGGCGCAGGGCCTGGCTGGTGGGCATGGGCGTGTGGACACCACATGCGCGCGCCTCATAGCTGGCGGACGCGATGATGCCGCGCTCGCGCCCGCCAACGGCGACTTTTTTGCCGCGCAGCGCGGGATTGAGCGCCTGTTCGACAGCGACAAAAAATGCGTCGGCGTCGAGATGGGCGATTGTGGGCAATGCACGAGTCATGAATTACCGGGGAGGCTATGTCGGCGATTTGAAATAAACTGGCGGCGCGGAGTCAATGTCACGTCGTGGATTCTGCAATGCCATCGGCAGCTTTTCAGTCGGCACCCGCCCGCAGCTGTGCGCATCTGCTGCAAAAATTCTTAAAAATCTTTTTGCAGCCCCCTCAGGTGTTTACTAAATAACCTAACTCGCCGAAGCCGACATTGGAGGCGGACTCAGCGTGTTTTTCAAAATGCCTCTTGACGCCTCACGAAAAAGGCCCAGTTTCGCCCGCCTTTAGATCGATAATTCCCAAGACCGCATCCTTCGTGCCATGTCAACCACAACCGCCAACACCGCTGCCGCCAAGGCTCCGCGCCGCGAGACACTCCTCGCGCCGGTTTTTGCGTCGGCGCGTC
>JAITIB010000106.1 GCA_031279675.1 Puniceicoccales bacterium
GCGGGTATCGCCCCCTTTCCCCGCCCCCCCCCTCCCCCCCCCCCCCCCCCCCCCCCCCCCCCCGTTGCTTCGCAAGTAGTTGGGCTGCAACGCATTTTGGGGAAATTATTGCGCGCAGACACCACGAAATCGCGGTGTCTGTGCGCGGTTCATGTTTCGCGGAACCATCCCCTGAGGTGGCGTCGGACATCCCTTTTTTTCGTTAATAATACTATCCGAAAACAAACCATATGAATACAATCCAAAACAAACTGAGTAAAACCCTTCTCGCGGGCGCGTCCATCGCGCTTCTGGGAGCCGCAACCCCTGCTTACGCGCAAAGCGTGTCCCTGCTCGACATTGAGTCGGTACATGTTCCCAATGATGGATATGCCAACGTTGGCTACGCTTACTACGTCTCAAAATACGAGGTGACAAACGCCCAATACGCAGTGTTCCTCAACGCAGTGGCAAGCGACAAGGCATTGCCCGTCAATTTCTTGTGGGACAGCAGTCAAGACATAACCCAGAACGACCAAGGGACGACTTGGTCGTATGTGGCAACACCAGGAAAGGAAAACTTTCCAGTGCGTTATGTTTCATTACTAGATGCAAAGCGTTTTTGCAACTGGCTGACAAGTTTCAAGAATAATGGGCCGCTTCTGACGGAAACCGGAACCTATGCCCTCATTCCTTATCAGGCCAGTTATACTGGCTATAACGACGACAAGACCACACCTGTGGCACGCGCTCCAAGGCTGGATTCAGCATGGCAAACTGGCGGAGTTGCATTATTAACGGTAACGGAGTGGGAAAAGGCCGCGTACTTTGACCCGAATAAGGGAGGCGGCCCGGGCTTTTGGAATTATGCGACAACGGCGGCGCTCAAGGTGGGCAATCCGACTGCTTTGGATCTGCCAAGCACGGACTTGGCAAATTACGATAATTTTTACGGATCAACGACAGCTGTGGATCTTTTCGAACAATTTGCATCAGCCTACGGTGTGGTTGACATGAATGGCAATGTGTTTGAGTGGACGGATATATTCCGGTCCGATGGGACTGACAACCACTTTGTCTATGGTGGTAATTTTAGTTCGGTTGCCAGTATTCTCGGGAAAGGCAAGCAGCAGTACACTAAATTCTATGAAAGGAGTATTAGTAACGGGATTCGTGTTGCCAGTCGTGATGCATTGCCGACGGTTTTTCCTGTTCCGGAGCCGTCAACGTATGCGTTGATTGGAGGGGTGGGTGCGGTGGCGTTGGCTGTGTTGAGGCGCCGCCGGAGGGACTGATTTTTTTCTGCGTATGTTGTTAATGTCAGGGGCACGGGTTGATTCAATCCGTGCCTTTGTTTTTTTCAGGTTGCGGCTGTCTTGCCCAAAAAGTCTTGGGCGGTGCCGAGGAAAGAGCTTGCGGGCGTGGTGAATGATTCCAAGCGCTTGTCGCCCGGGGCGCGGGAGGAGATCCATGCGTTGCTTGGTGTGTGGGAGGAGGCGGGTGCGGTGAGGGCGGCGCAGGCGAATGTGCTTGAGATTGACGCCTTCAACATTCTTGGTGCGACGCGCCTTGCGATGCAGCGTTGTTTGCAGGCGTTGTCAGCGGGAGCCGGGGGCGGGGTTTTTTTGGTGGCGACGGCGGGTGTGGACACTCCGTTGTTTTGCGATGACGGGGGGAGGTGGGCATGCCTTTTCGTAGGTGCGCGCCACCTGCGTGTCATGGATGAGCCTGAGGCGCCCCGTCGTCGCGAGTCGTTCGCAGAGAAGCGAGGGGGTTAATTCGCGAGCAAGATGGCAATCAGCAGAAGGCCGATGAGGGTGAATGCGGTTCCGAGAATATACTGGAGGCGGGCGGGCTCATGGGCGCCTTGCGCATGAAGGTGTGTGGCGATCCAGAATGCGGGCAGTGTTGCGAGAATGGGCAGCACAACTGTCGCCCCGCAAAGAATGTATCCGGTCAAAATCAAACGGTCCAATTGCTCTGTGTTGGCGGGGGCCTCCGGTGCGGGCGTGTTCGGGGGCGGGGAGGGGGGAGACAGGAGATTGGGCGGGGGCGGCGTTTTGGCTGCGGGGGCGGGGAAGAGGTATTCGGAGAGGCTTTGCCAGCGTCCGTTGTTGTCGATGCGGTGCATGAGTCCGATTTCGCCCTTTGCCAGGAGTTCCTTGATTTCAAGCTCGGTGTAGGGGCCGATAGTGACGCCTTTCCATTGGAGGTGGTGCCGGGGCGCGGCAGGTTGAGGGTGCTGGGGAGGGCTGGGCATTTCAGGGGTGGGCCGGGGTGGGGTCGGCGCGGAAAATGTGCTGCTGCCAGCCTTCGGGCGGGATCGGTGGCGAGGGCGTGAGGGTGGCGGCAGCTGCGTCGGGGAGAATGTTTAGCATATACACGGGGGAATAGGGCTGGAGGCGGGCGGGGGGCAGGTGTGGCGCGATGCCTTCGCCGGAGGCGGCGAGGGGGTGAAGGGTGAGTTGGCCGTCGGGGGCAAGGATGGCGAGGGCGTGGCTGGCTGCGGGAAGGGGATGGTGAAGCTTGAGTTTTTTTTCACTGTCAATGTGTCCGGCATAAATGAAACCGGGGGTGGCGAGGCGGCGGAAAAGGCGCAGTGTGGAGTGGGCCTCGGCAAGATAGGCGGGGCGGGGATGTTCGTAGTGTTGGCTGAGGGCGGGAATGGTGTCGCGCCAGCGTTCGGGCTCGAGCCAGTCGTTGGGGGTGAGGTTGCCGTGGGTGAGCTCGTTGAGACGGGTGGCGTCGCGCTGGGCGGCAGGGCTGAGGGAGAGGCCCCAGGCGTGAGGGCGCGTGGCGATGATCTTGAATATTTCCTGTTGGAGGTAGGCGCGAAAAAGGGGGGAGAGGCGGGGTGCGGCGTGGATGCGTTCGAGGGTGCCGAGGAGGGGCTCGGTGATGCGCCCGGCGGAAACGTCGTAGAAGCGGGCAAACTGGGGGAGAAAGATGCTCTCGGGGGTGGGCGCGCCGTCGGCAAGGGTTTCGCCCCGCCCGATGGTATTGGGGCCAAATTGGCGGAAGCTATAGGTGCGCCGTTCGGTGGCGCCGTCGGGTTTGAGGACGTCGGCAGTCTGGCGGAGTTCATACCCGTTGCCGATGGGGAGGCGTTCCTGGAGCACGGGGCCGATGGTGTAAACCGGCGTCTCGGGCGTCTCGGCAGAGGCAGGAAAGGTGCGCAGGACGTAACGGTGAAGCTTGGCGTGCGCCTTGTTCAGGGCGAGCCGGGTGGCGTCGCTCGCCTCGCCTGGCTGGGTGTCGGAGGGGAGAAAGGGTTGGGGAAGGTCGGGCGAAAGGGCGAGCGCGGTCTGCCAAAGCTCATAAGCCTCCGGGGTGAGAAGGGCGCGCGGGGGATTTTGCAAATGGGCAGTGGCCGCAAGGACGGACTTTGCCAGCGCGGTGGCATCGGCGTTGAGTATGGCGAGGTGCGCGTCAAGCGTCCGGGCGGTGGCAAGGGCGGCGTTGGTGCGCGTGGTCTGCTGGTGACGGGAAAGGGCGGTGTGCGCCTCGCCAAGGAGCGCTTTCCAACGCTCCACCTCGGAGGCGGGGAGGAGGGCTTGGAGGGGCGGATGGGAAAGGGCGGGGGCTTGCCCAAGCTCGGCAATGAAAGCTTCGAGCGTCCGGGCGCGCACATCGGGCGCAAGCGTTGCCTGGGTCATGGTGGCGTGCCGGGATTTGAACTGTTCAAAGAGGCGCAGCGCGGGGGGAAGACTCTCGGCGGCAAGTTTTTTATGGATCGCCTCAAGCCGCGCGCGGGCATGATCAAGGCCGGGTTGGAGCGCGCCGCGTGTGTCGGGAAGATTCGTGGAGAGGCCCGCCACGTCGTGGCGCAATTTCTCGAAAGCGGATTGCGCGACGTAAAGCTGCTCGGGCGTCGTGGCATCGACGGGAAGAACGGCGAGCGTGGAGGCCTCGGCAAGCATGGCGTCGAGCTGGCGGCGATGGGCGGATACCCATTGGACAAATGCGTCGCGGGCGGCGGCATAATCGGGATTTTTTTCCCAACCGGTCGGGAAGTAGGCAATGGAGGCGGAATACACCTCGGCCTCGTGAAAATGCCTCTCGGCAGAGGAAAAATCCCTCATGCGCCGGACGGCTGCGGCGCACCGGGCATTGTCCTCGTAGGTCGTCCACGCGCTGTAGGCACCCAATGCGCCGGCAAGAAGCACGCCGGCAAACGCAGTGGCGTAGGAAAAACCGCGCCGTTGAAGCCGGGCGCCAAGAGTGCGGCACAGTTTCCGGGCGGAGGCAACAAGGGCGGCATCCACGGTGGCATCGGTAACGCCCTCGGGCGCGACAAGAGGCTCGGCGCTGGCAAGCGCACCCTGAAGCCGGTGAAAATTTTTCCTGAGCTGCGCTCCATGCGCATGAGTCGCGGCGTCAACGGCTCCGGTGAGCGCCTGCGTCGCCTGACGCACGGACTCTTTGCGGGCCTGGCGGAGCGAGTCCTCATGCTGGCAACGGGCGGCCCACGACTCAATATCGGCAAGCTGTGAAGCGGCTGCCCCGTCAAGCACGAGGCAATGGTGATGCTCCAACATGCGGCAACGCCCGATAAAGGGAACCGCGGCACGCCAGTCCCCGGCGGCACGGCACGCGGCGGCATCGCGAAGCAATGCCGCGACATCGTCATACGCCAGGGCGCGCTCATTCGCCTCGCGACGCTCGCACGCGCGCCGGAGCGCGGGGGAGGCGGAAAACGCGGGCAGGCGGAGCCCGGACAGCTTGTCGGCAAGGGCAAACGCAGCGGAGTCGTCCCCCGCGTCAAGGAGCGCGTCGAGGTGGCGCAAATGGATGTCGCGCACCTTTTCAACAAGGCGCGAAAGCTCCCCGCGCGCATTGATGTCGTTGGGGTTGACACGGATGATGGACGTGAGGACGGCAAGCGCGCGCAACTCATCGCGCTCGCGAATGGCCTGCCGGTAATCGCGGTAAAAGGGATGCGACTCACTGATCTGGAGCCCGTAAAGACTGTTGGCGAGGTCAACCTGATGCTGATCCAGAGGCGGCGCCCACGGAACATTGCGCTCGCGGCAAAACTCCCGCCATTGGGGGGACTCCGCGAACACAAGCTGCGCAATCGAGTCAAGCAATGGAGGCGAGGTCTCGGCAACCTGCAACGCCGCATAATCGTTGCCCGAACGGATCAGGGCGACGCACTGCTCAAGACGTTCACGGAGGCGCGCCATCAGCTCAGCATATTCCTGGGCAAGATTCTGCATCTCAAAATGACTGCTCTCCCCTTTGAGAACAGTCTTTATACGGCTGACGAGCTTGTCCGGTGGCATGGCCCGCAGGGAAACAGCTCAACCCGGGAGCGCCAGCCAAAAAAACGCCGAGAGCGCGATTACCAGTCAAAGAGAATGGCGAGCGCGTTAATCAACGTCGTCCCCGCCACCAGGGAGCCATTCCGGCGCTGCACAAGCAACCCGCGCGCCCGCGCCTGACGCTGAAGCCCCTTGTCGTCAACAACCCCCAAGCGCAACGAACGCATCCCCGTGCCCCCACCCGGCGCCACCTCAAGCGGCGTCCAGCGCACCGGCATCCCGTGCCACGCAAACTCAATCTTCCACCCCTCCACAACCCCCGGCAACGGAGCCGCCAGCAATGCCGGATTTTCACGGACAAAGGCGGGGATTTGCCGCGTCGCCACATGCGCCACCACAGCCACCCGCTCCCGACGGACATGCGAAAGCAGGGCCGGCGCACGGCGCGTGGACAACCCCTCCCGCAAAAAAGGCAGCGGATCCAGCCCGACGAGATTCAACCCGTTCCAACTCCCCTGACGATTGGGCACGGTGAACTCGCGCTGGCGCGCATACCACCGTTCAAATGTGCCCGCAAGCCGCAGCCCGATCTCAAAATGCAAATGCGCGCGCTCCTTTGGAAATCCCCGCGCCCCATCAGAACGCCCCATGACGCCAAGCACACTCCCGGCATTGACAACAACCCCGGGCTTCAGCCCGGGCGCCACTGTGCTCAGGTGCGCGTAAAGGGTGTAAAACCGCAACCCCGCCTCGGTGTGCCAGACCACAACGTGGCGCCCGTATGCCCCGTTGGACACAGGGGCCACGTGCGCCACAACACCGCCGAGCACCGCGCAAACCGCATCAGTGGCCTCACCCCGCCGGTCGCGCGCGACAGCGCGAATGTCCAGCCCCTCATGAAACTTCCCACCCCCGTTGCGAGCCGTCCCAAAAAGCCCCGTGGCGGGATTTCCGGACGCGGACGCCTGCACAAAATCTTCCCACGCCGTCCCCGCCTTGACAGGCAACGGCGTCGGCCAGGCAAACTGCCGCGAATCAGGCGCGCCCGACGCCACCGCCGACACCCCAAGCAACACGCCCAACACCACCGCCACCCGGCAAACGCCGCCCTCGATACCACGCTTCATGTCACGACGGGTTTTTGCGCAGGGTGAGGATGGAGGCGTTCAAATCCAACGCGAGCTTGCGCAACTTCAGGGCAAAATCCTCCGGTCCCGTGCTCGGGAGCTCCACGTAAAAATAAAAATTGCCGTCGCGCACCGGCCCATGAATCGGGTGCAAGCCCACATAACGCTCGTTTATTGAAAGAAACAGGCGCGAACCCGGCGCCACGAGCGTGTGCTGAAACAACTTGCGCGCCGCATTCTCGCTCATCTGAACAAGCAGCGCGGGGGTGCGCTCCCCAACAGGGCCAATCTCAACCGCATGGACCGCCATGAAGTCCCGAATCGTGACCTCGGGCTTCTTGAAACAATGGTAACGCAACCCGCTGACAGGCATGACAACCTCGTCCCGCCACAACGCCGACGCCGTGGAGGGAGCCTCATAAAACACCACCGCAACATAATCGGGCTTCGCAGTCGGCGTGCAGGCACCAAAAAAAATGGCGGAAAACACAACAGGCATCACTGCGAAAAACCAGCGCGACGAAACGCGCGCAACGGAAACGACGGAAAGAAACAACGGTGTTTTTTTCATGGGGAAAACATTCTCTCACCTACGCGACGAGCATTTCAAGCGCAGACTGGACGCGCGCCACCTCCTCCGGCACAAGCTCCCCGGCAGGCACATCAAACTCCTCCCGCGTCCGCACATGCAAATAGCGCTGGACGCCACCGGATGGCCTGCCCAGCGCGCGCAGCACCCGTTTGCGCTCAAGCAACAAAGCCAGCAACTGCTTGAGCACGGCTTTTTCCCCCGATGGATCCTCCGCATCAGCATACAACGAAAGAAAAAACTCCTCGCGCGTGGCAAGCAACTGAAGGCGCGCCTCGCGCTCCTCCTCCGCGCGCTCCTTCACCTCGCGCACCCACCGCCCCAGCTCCACTCCCGCCAGGGCATGCCGGGCAAAATGCTCCGCCAGCACATCCACGCGATCAATCGGCAGCCCCTCGGGCTTGTAAACAACGCAGACGACACGGTCGCCCGTCTTGAACGATTCCCCGCTCATAGCACACCGACGCGAAATGGGTTTTACCTGCCAGTCCATGATTATTGCCCGGCACTGTCAGACGGCGCCATGCGCACTGGCAATGCAAAACACATCCCCAACCAGTATCCCCAAAACCGGAGGAACGGCATCCCGTGCCAGGCCCCCGCTGCTTTCTACGCGAGGGCTTCGCACTGGAGCCGGGAAATTTTTTGCAGTCCCTCCTGCGCCAGCGCGAGCATGCGCTGCAGCTGGGGGGCGTCAAAGGTGGCCTCTTCTCCCGCGCTCTGGATCTCAACAAACCGCCCACTGCCCGTCATGACGAAATTGGCGTCCACCGACGCGTCTTTGTCTTCGATGAAATTCAAGTCCAGTATCGGCTCGTCCTGATAAACGCCGGCACTCACCGCGGCCACACTGTCCGTGAACGGGGACTCGCGCAGACGCCCCGCCGCAATGAGTTTGCGCACGGCCAGCTGCGCCGCCACGTATGCGCCGGATATGGACGCCGTGCGCGTTCCCCCATCCGCCTGCAACACGTCGCAATCGATCCACAGCGTGAAGCCGTCCATCCGGGACAGATCGAGGACGGCGCGGAGGGCGCGCCCGATGAGACGCTGGATTTCCACCGTGCGCCCCTCGGGGCGTCCCTTGACGAGCTCGCGCGGCTTGCGTTCCAAGGTCGAATACGGGAGGAGCGAATACTCCGCCGTCAACCAACCGCCCTTGATGCCCTGTTGCTTCATCCACCCCGGAACCCTGTCCTCCAGCGAGGCGGCGCAAATCACACGCGTGTCGCCATAGGAGGCGAGAACGGAGCCGGTGGCGTTTGCCGCAAAACCGGTCTGGAAGCTTATCGGGCGCAGCTCGTTCGCCGCGCGATTGTCGGGTCGTATTACCATGATGTTTTTGAAGGCACGCATTATTGGGTGCGCGTTTTCCTGAATGACAGAAAAAATTTCACAATTCGTCCCATTCCATGCATTGCCCCGTGGAAAACAAAAACCTCCTCCATCAATGCCCGCCAACACCACACCCGCAAACGCCAACACCGGCGCCATTTACCGCGGACGTCTCGCGCCCACACCATCGGGACTCCTGCACGCGGGACACGCGGCGACATTTTCCCACGCCGCCCGGCGCGCGCACCAAGCCGGTGGCATCCTCATCCTGCGCATCGAAGACTTGGACACGCAGCGTTGCACCCCCCGATTCACCCTCGCCGCGATCGAGGACTTGCGCTGGCTTGGGCTGCACTGGCAGGAAGGGCCGGATGTCGGCGGCGTCCACGCGCCCTACGTGCAAAGCCAGCGCCGCGAAAATCATCTCGCCGCGTGGGCACACCTGCGTGACGGCAACTTCATTTACCCCTGCCAGCGCTCGCGCAAGGACGTCGCCACCGCCGCCAGCGCACCCAACGAGGGCGAAACGGAGCCGCTGTTCCCCGCGCAGTGGCGCCCCGCGCAAAAAACGTGGAGCGAAGCCGCCACACCCGCCGGCTCCAACTGGCGTTTCCGCGTGCCCGACGGCGAGCGCATCCAGTTCGAGGACTCCTTGCAAGGCCCGCAAACCTTCATCGCAGGAAAGGATTTTGGCGACTTTCTCGTCTGGCGCCGGGACGACATCCCGGCCTACGAGCTCGCCGTCGTCGCGGACGACCACGCGATGCGCATCACCGAAGTCGTCCGGGGCGAAGATTTGCTGAAATCAACCGCGCGCCAAATCCTCCTCTACCGCGCCCTCGGCTGGACGCCACCGGACTGGCGCCACACGCCCCTGATACGCGACGCCACCGGACGACGGCTTGCCAAACGCGACGGCGCGCCCTCCCTGCGCGCACTGCGTGAACGCGGCCTCACCCCGGACAAGCTCCTCACACCCGTCAAAACCAACCCGTGACATGCCCCTGCGCGAGCTTGATGAAGAACACCGCAAGATTCCGCGCCCCATGGGCCGCAATGCACGGGAGCAATGACCGCGCCGCGTTCCTCGGGTGAAACCGCAACACGTAAAAACACAGGCTCGCCACAAACACGCACCCAAAACTGAACCAGCCCTTCGTCGTGAACTGGAACGAAAAATCGCCAGCCTCGTATTTCCAAAGAAAATCATGCGCCAGCGCGAACACAAGCGACGCCCCGACCACGCTGCCCGCCAACACGCGACGCCCCTTGCCGGCGATCACGATGTAACCGCGAAAAATCAACTCCTCCAAAAACGCCGCCGCCAGCATCGCCGCAAGGAAAAGCACAGTGATCTTTTTCTGCTCTTCACTCACACCAAGCGCCCACTCGCCCAAGGTCTCCAACACCGTCAACGCAACGCCACCCGCCGCGGCCAGCATGACAAAACCCCGGGCACACGGAACCGCCCCGGCCAACGCATTGGGCGCGGACACTCCCTTGCGCGCATTCGCAAAATCCGACCACCACCAACGCCCGACAACAATGGCGATGGCAACCGTGGCGAGAATGTTCAGAGGTGACTCACTCATATGCCAATGAGGGAACATCCCAACGCCACCCGTCAATCCATATCTATGGCAACGCATTGGGCGCGCCGGAAATTGTTGCCCCGAAGCTCGCCAGCGTGCCGGTGGCGTCGGCAACCGGAAACGAACATTAGAGCGACAACCGCTCCTTCGGCGGCGCCCAAGTCTCCCTCCTGCTACACCCTTGCATTTTCGACGCACATATGGGTCAACTTCTGTCTGGTCCTCCCGACATCGAAAAATTTGGATGTTGCAAAGATCGCAACGCGCAATTGGCGCCGATCAAGCAAGGCCGGTCAATCCCGACAATCCGCCAAGCCCGCGATGGCACCCCCGCATCCTTTTTTTGAAAAAACTGCTTGCGCTCTCCCTTCTGAATTCTATTTTCCGAAACACTTCCATGACCGCCTTCGTTCCCAACGCCACTGCCGACGCCCTTGGTTTCA
>JAITIB010000088.1 GCA_031279675.1 Puniceicoccales bacterium
GACGCGCCGACGCAAAAACCGGCGCGAGGAGTGTCTCGCGGCGCGGAGCCTTGGCGGCAGCGGTGTTGGCGGTTGTGGTTGACATGGCACGAAGGATGCGGTCTTGGGAATTATCGATCGAAAGGCGGGCGAAACTGGGCCTTTTTCGAGAGACATCAAGAGGTATTTTGAAAAAAAATCGCCCCGCGGCCACCGCCAAGGTCTGCTTCGGCGCAAAGCCCTGTGGTGAGGCGGCCTAAAATTGCGGGGAAAACTCGTGCCGTCCGCCCCGCTTGACGGAATGGTTTTCACCGTCCTCCCAGAAAATATCGTTCACGAGGAACTTGAACGTGAAGACCGGGTCGCCCGCAGTGCTCACCCAAACCCACTCGCCGCCATCCTGGCAAAGCAGGGGAACGCCTTTTTCCCAGGAAAGCCCCCCACCCTCACCGCGCACAAACACGCAGTTGCCCCAGCCCACGTCAACCCTGGCGACGACCGTCGTCATCGGCGGCAAATTCTTTTGGGCGCCCCCGGCTTTTTTCGTGGCGGGCACAGGGGCTGCTGCGCGCGCCGGCGAGGGCTTCGGCGCCTCCCCTTCGGCAGCGGGAACGGCCTTGGGCAAAAGCCTCGGGCGGATCACGGTTTTCGTCGCGGCGGCAACCGCGGATTTCCTTCCAGTGGTATTGATTTTCTTGGCCATGGCATGAACGGTTTGGTTGTTAAACTCAGGAAACGCTCCCGAGGCTGCCAGCAAATCCCCTCCGGGCCAAGCGCAAAACGCACAGGACCGGGCACATCAGGATTTTGGTTTTCAACACAGGCCCGCCCCGCATTCTGCGCCGGACCGATATGAACGACACCACCGAAAAACGCGCCCGCTTCCGCCGCTCCCGTGAAAGGTTCTCCACGCCCAACGAGCCGCCGGAAAACACCTTTGGCCGCATCCTTCCGCACGACCTCGCCGCGGAACAGGGGCTGCTGGGAAGCTGCATCGCCGGAGCGGGCGAGCTGCTCCCCGAATGCCAGGCGCAAAAAATCACCCCGGAGTATTTCTACGACATCAAGCACCAGCACATCTTCCTCGCCATCACACGGCTCGCGGACAAAAGCGAGGGCATCGACGAGATCACGCTGTGCAACGCCCTGCGCGCCAGCGACCTCCTCGACGCCGCGGGCGGAACAAGCTACGTCAGCCAGCTCGTCAGCCGCATCGAAGTCACGGCCCACGCCATTCACTGGCTCGCCATCGTGCGCGAAAAATACTTCCTGCGCCGCCTCATCACGACAGCGCAACGAACTGTCGAGCTGGCATTTGAGCCCGCCGATGACATCCGGGCGATATTCGACAAGGTCGAGGGCAGCTTCATGGAGCTCAGCTCGGAGCGCATCTCGGAGGACAACACGCAGCACATCCGCGGCCCCATCAACGAAGCCGTCGAAACCATCAACAACCTCCAGATAAACAAGGGCGCTGTCGCCGGTGTCCACACAGGATTCAGCGACCTCGACCGACTCTGCTTCGGGTTCCACCCCGGGCAAATGATCGTCGTCGCCGCCCGCCCGGGCATGGGCAAGACATCCATCGCGCTCAACTTCATCGAGGCCGCGCTGTTCAAGGGAAAAGGCACCGGTGGCGGCCCCGTGCCCACGCTCATGTTCAGCCTCGAAATGCCCGCCAACGAGCTCGCCATGCGCCTCATCTGCTCGCGCGCCTCGGCAAATCTGCGCCGCATCCGCGACGGCTACGCCGGCGACCGCCTCCCCGACATCGCCGACGCCGCGAAAAAATATCAGGAGAAACCCTTTCACATAGACGACCAGGGCGGGCAGACCATCCTTGAGATCCGCGCCAAGGCGCGCCGCATCCACCGGCGGCAGGAACTCGGGCTCATCGTGATCGACTACCTCCAGCTCATCAACGGCACGGACAACCGCGTGCCTCGCGAACAGCAAATCGCCGAGGCCTCGCGCAGCATCAAGGCCATGGCCAAGGAACTGAAAGTGCCCGTCATCGCGCTCGCCCAGCTCAATCGCAAAAGCGAGGAGGAAAACCGCGCGCCGCGCATGAGCGACCTGCGCGAGTCGGGCTCCATCGAGCAGGACGCGGACGTGGTGATGCTCATTGACAAAAAACGCCGCTCAAAAAAGGAGGAGGAGAACGACGACGAAACGGGCAAGGACGTCTGGCCGCGCGAGCTCATCATCGCCAAGCAACGCAACGGGCCCACCGGCACGGTCGAGCTTCTTTTCAGGCCAGAATTCACACGGTTCGAAGCTGCGGCAAAATAATGAACTCGATCGCCATACTTCTGGCCGGCGGCTCCGGAAACCGGATGCGGGGGACTGTCCGCGACAAAATCCTCGAACCCCTGGACGGCATTCCCGTCATCGCGCACTCCATCCGCGCCTTCACACAGGCGGACGTGACACGGAGCTTCCTCATCCTCTGCCGCGATGCCGGGCAGCAGGAGGCCATTCATGCCGCAATTCGCCCGCAAATGGACGCCACCGCGACAGTCCGCTGGGCGCGCGGCGGCCCCGAGCGGCAGGACTCGGTCCTCAACGGACTTGAGGCCTGCCCCACCGGCACGGAGCTCGTGTTCATCCACGACACCGCCCGTCCGCTGGTCCCCGCGGCGGCGCTGGCGCAACTGGCCGAAGTGGCCGCGCGCACAGGGGGCGCGGTGCTGGCGCACCGCGTCAAGGACACCATCAAACAAGTCCCCCCCGCGACGCCGGCAGGCACACCGGCGGCGCTCACCGACCTTGACCGCGCGACGCTATGGGCGATGGAAACGCCCCAGGTCTTCCACCACGCGTTGATCCTCGACGCTTACCGCAAGGTCGCCCGCGAAAACCTGCGCGTGACGGATGACGTGGCGGCGGCAGTTCACTCCGGGCACAAGGTGGCATTGGTCGAGAACCTCCTCCCCAACCCCAAAATCACGGAACCGCACGACCTGGCCTGGGTCGCGTTCCTGCTGAAAAACCACGCCGCGAACCCGCCCGCCACCAAGGTGACGGCAGGCGGGCCCATGCGGACAAGGTGTCAGAAACGAATCCGGTAACCCGCGTTGACGCTCCACGGCTTGTTGTATTTCTCGCCAAAGGACGCCTCGTATTCGAGGTGCAACTGTTCCGCCGGGGAGAACTGCCACGCCACGCCAAGGCCGAGAACGCCGCGGACACCGTCCGTCGTCGGCCTGAACACATCAAAGCCCTGCGTGCGGATGGTGCCACCGGAACTCGCCTGATACTCGACGCCGGCACGCGCGCTCGGCCTCAACAAACCACGGCCCGCGCCAAGGTCAAAAACCCGCCCGGTGCTCAGCCCGGCAGCCCAACGGAAAATATCGCTGCCGCCAACATGGACGCCCTGGGTGTCCACGGAAAAATCCTCCGCAAAAATATGCGTGTATCCCATTTGCGCCGAGGGCTCCAAAAACCACGTCCCGCCCAAGTCCACCCGGCGCCCGATTTCCAAAAGGAAGCCCGCGCCCTGGTTGTCGAAATCCCCGCGCAGGCCACCGGCATCATACCTGTTTGAGAAAAACTGCCCCTTCAGGACACCATCCGCATACCATCCGTCGCGGTTCAGCCACGTGGCGTAAACACCAAGGGAAAACGACTCGCCGTGCCCCTTGGATGCAAGCGGGTCGTGAAAATTCCGCTCCGCCGCCTGAGCGCCCAAAAACGCGCCCGCAAACAACTTGTCCCCGTTTGCCAGCACAAACTCGTGGTCGTAGCCCGCGTCCATGCCATATTGGTATTCGCGAAATCCGGCGACGCCATCCAGACCAAGACGCGAGTTGATTTGCTGCCCGTAAGCGCGCACCCAGAAATCCTCCGTCACAGGGATAAGATCCGAGGCGCCACCAGTGACGGCGCCGTTGAGCCTCAACTCGCCCTGGCGGCTGGCAAGGTTGTCGAGCTGGCCAAACCAAGCCGTGGACATCGCGCCCACGGTATTGATCATCGCCTGCCCGGCGGAATTGTAGCCCGTGACACGCAAGGTCGCATTGCCGCTGCCGGCAATGCCCACGCGGTAAATGCCAAGCTCCAGTTCGCGCCCGGTGGCAAAATCCAAGGCAACCGCCTCCAACCCGGAAAGATCCACCGCGCCACCGTTTTCCCCCGAAACCAAACTGATGGCCAGCCCGGGGCGCACGGCCTCGGGCGAAAGCTTGCCAGCCACCCAGAACACATGGCGCCCGGAGGCGACGCCACCGGCGGCCAGCTCAATGCGCCCGGTGTTGGCCCGCGAGGAAAAATCCACGTCCACGATGTATTCGCCAACGCCACCGGCGGTGAGATTTTCGAGACGCGAAACCCTCAGTACATCCCCGTGCCCGGAAAACACCACGAGTCCGCTGTTGGAAAACGTCCCGAAAAACACCGCTCCGCCCCGAGCGAGGGAAATTTTCGCGCCCGAGTGATTCTCGACGACACCACCCTGCCCGCCCGCCGTTACCGCCCGCACCTCCTTCAAAATCATATCGCTCCCGGCGTGGTTCACAAGACGGTCCGTCAGGATCTCCTCGCAACTGAACAACGCCGCGGACAGACCGTCCGCGGCACCGTTCACGATTTCACCGCGCGCCGTGAACCGGTTCGCCCGAGTCTGCCCGGATTGATTGTAAAACGCCTCCACCTCGTAGGCATCGGGCACGGAATTCGTAAGCTCCAGCGCGCCGCCGCCAGTCTTGGCAAGCGCGCCGTCACCACGGAGAGAGCCGCCAAAGGCAACATCTCCCGCATTGTTAATGACGCCCCCCGCCGACTCCACCGCCCATGATTTCGCGTAGCTCGCGCCGGTCAGCTGCAACACACCCCCGTCGAGCACGTGGCTGCCAACACCAATGTTCGCATCCGACGCAATGCTGAGCGCGCCATTCTGGACAAGGAATGCGCCCGCGCCGGAGTTGTCGCCACCGAGCGTCACCACCACACCGGAACCCGTGCGGACAATCACGGCGCCACCACCGCTGATGCCGCCGTTGTAAATGCAAGAGGACGCGCGCCGGTCAAAAACCAGCGTCCCGTTGTTCCTCACATCGAGGGCGTCCGCGTTGCCCAGCCTGCCCCCGTCCAGCAAGGTCACCCTGCCATCCGAGGTCACATGAAGCGCCGCGGCGGAATCCACGACGTTGGCAAACGCCGCCGTCCCGTCCACTTTGATTGCGTTGAAATCGAGGGCGTTCACAAAACTTGCCGAGGCCCCGAGGGCGATTTCCAACGCGCCATCCGCGGTCAACGTCCCGGTGGTGGACGTGGAAACGCCGACGATTTTTCCACCGGCAAACGTGTAATTTCCACCCTCAACCGCCATGTGTCCGACAACAAGGCCGGTGGCAACATGCACGTCGCCGCAAACGCCCGGATCCGCGACGAACCGCACCCGGTCGCCGTCCTGAAAATGCTCTTGAGTCCCGGCGGTGGCGTCGCGCCAGTTGTGGGAGGACTGCGAGCCCTTGTCCCATGACGCCGTCGGGTCGGTCGTGACAGCGGCATTCCAAACAAGGTCTATGCTCGCCGAGGCGGTCGTTTCCAGAATGAGCTGGGACGTGCTGGCGGTCAAAGTCGCCTGAAGCCTCCCATGCGTCACGTCCACAGTGACGCCCTTGAATTTGAATGTCGTCTGCGAAAGATCACCCGTTGTGAGCGCACTGCCGCCCTCAAGAATGACATACTGCCCGGAGCCCCAAGTGTTCGCCGCCGAATCCACGTTGGAAATATCCAAGGTGTTCGCGAGGCTGCTGCCAAAACTCGCCACCCCGGTGACGACCACCTTGTCCGCCAGGCCCGTCGCTGGATTAAGATCCACGGCAAACGTCATCTCCTCAAAGGTGGCGTCGCCATCGAGCGTCAGCGTCCCGATCACACTTCCCGAAGGCAGGGGCGCCGCGCCAAAACGGTTGCCGTTCAGCGTGTCAAAAACAGGCGTGCCGAAGGTCTGCGAATCCGGCGAGAGTGTCGCGCCATTCTCAAACACAAAAGCTCCTGTCGAAGCAATCTCGCCACCACCGGCGAGGGCCGCTGTGCCACCACTGACAAGGAACTGCCCCGCGCCTGTGGCGAAGTCTTGTCCCACGCCGGCATTGACAATGCGCAACGTGCCCTCGGTGACATTCACGCTCGCATCAAAAGAGTTCTTGCCAACGAACTGCGCAAAACCCGCGCCTGTTTTGTTGAGGATGCTCCCCGACCGCGTGTAAACCGTGTCCCCGTTGTCAAAGTAAAGGTTGTTCGCTCCCGAGAGGTTGATCACCGACCTGCCCTCGCCAAAAATCGCGTGCCCATACCCTCCCGACGCCGCATTCCCGGAAAACACGATGTCCCCGGCGTCGGCGTCCAAATTGAGCGTGGCATCAGTGCCGAGAATGTAAATCGCGCCGCCCTGAACGGCCTTGTTCCCACGAAAACAGGAGTTGCCATGAATGGTCACGGTCACAGGGGACGCCACATTGCTCTGCGCCCAGATCGCGCCGCCAACGCCCGCGCCCGCGTCATTGCCGGCAAAGAGCGCGTTCGCGCCAACGGTCACCGCAACGGATTGCCCGGAGGCAAGGGCGTGGATCGCGCCTCCGCCACGTTTTGTCACGTTGTCCTTGAACGTGGACGCCGCGCCAATCGTCACTTCCACTCCGGCGGATGCATCCGTGTTGTTGATGTCATCCAGAGGCGTGGCGATTGCCGCAATCGCGCCACCAGAGTTGGCATAATTCGTGGAAGGCGTGGGAGTGTTTGACTCAAAGCGGGCGTTGTCCCCGATGATGACTTTGGCAGACGCATTGCCATTGGACGAATACGTCCTTGAGAAAATCGCATTTCCCCGCTGCCCCCCTGTGTTGTTGAGAAAAACGGCGTTGTCGCCGATCTCGACCACGGAGCTCCCCTGCACTGACGATGAGTAAATGGCCCCGCCATCATATCTTGCGGAATTGGCGACGAACCGCGCACTGGCACCCAAGGTCACATTGGAAACGGCGTCCGTCACGTTTCTTGCGGCTGAAAAAATCGCCCCGCCAAAACCCTCCGCCCGATTGCCTTGGAACAGCACATCGTCCCCAAAGCCGACGCTGGAAATGAATCCGGCAAAGGAATAGACGCCGCCGCCGTCCGAGCCAGACGTGTTGCCGTCAAAAACAATCCGGTCCCCAAACACCATGGCAACCCGGCCATCCTCATTTTGGGATTCCATCCGGACACGAATGCCGCCGCCCTGCAAGGTTCCCGCCCTGTTGCCGCGAAACAGAACGTTGTTCCCAAAGGTGACGTCGACGACACCCGCGTAATTCAAAATATCGATGCCACCTCCGGATTTTTCCGCAACGTTCCCGACAAACTGAACGCCCGCAAGACTGCTGAAATCCAGCGCCACACTGGCCGTGGGCGTGGCACAGTAAGAAACCGCCATCGCGCCACCGCGCTTCGCGGAATTGTTTGAGAAAACCAGATTGCCGCCGCCAGTGAAACACAACCCGTCGTCAACACTCACGTTGAGCGCGCCGCCAGCCCAAAAATAAGGCCCCGCAGACGTGGGAGTTCCGGCAAGGTCACTCGTGGAGGTGTTCACCACGCCGGTAACCGTCAGCGTTTTGCCCGAGGCAATATCAAAAGTCAGCGAGCCGGTCAGATTGCCGGTCTCGCCAATCTGGAAATGCTTCGTAATGGCGCGATCACCATTAACCTCCACAACGACATCGCCGGTGTAGACAAAAACACGCCCGGCGACGGGCCCGCCCGCCGTTGTATCACCGGCGACCCAAGTGCCCCAAGTGGCGTCAACACTGGCGAGATCATACGAACCTCCGACAAGTGTCGTGTCACCAAAAACCGGTGCCGCAAAACCAAGTGTCGCGGCAGCGGCAAGCGTTAATGAACGAAGAGTATTTTTTGTTTTCATGGAAAAATTGATTTAAATATATTAATGTTTAATTTTATTCGAGAGGGTCAGAAAACGGCACCACCCCGAGAAATAAGCGCCCGAAACGCTTAAGCAAAGCGCAGTTAATCGGGGGGGGGGGGGGGGGGGGGGGGATTTGGCCCAAAACCCCCCGGGGGGTGAAATGTTCTTAGGATGTTTAATTAATTGAATACGAAGTGGGTGGTTTTTTGCAGA
>JAITIB010000133.1 GCA_031279675.1 Puniceicoccales bacterium
CCCTTGGCGTTGATGGAGGCGAAGAGGAAGCGCTTGGCGTCGAAGTGCAGGTCGAGGTCGCGCATGATGGCGCCTTTGGACTGGCGGTGGACGGGGGTGAAGGTGGGCGTGGTGCGGAGCTTGGAGAGGATGCCGATTTCGTTGTCCCAGCCGTTGCGTTTGATGGCGTCGTTGCAGTGGAAATTCATCATGAGGCCGGTGTCGGTGCCATGGGGTTTGCGGCGCACGAGGAGGATTTTGTCAAAGTCGAGAATGGGGTTGGCGAGGGCGGCTTCGCGAATGAGGGCGTCGAGTTGTTTCTGGCGTTCGGCGGGGTCGGCGGGAGGATTTTTCTCGAAGGCGTCAAGACGTTGGAGGAAACCGGGTCCGCCGGGATAGGCTTTGCCGTGCGTCTCAATGAGGTCGGTGATCATGCGCCGCGCGGATAGCGGGGTGTTAACGGGGACGACTCCGTTGTCATACGCGACGAGATTCGCCGGGGCGAGCAGGCTTGCGGCGGCAAGCGCGAGGAGAAGGACGGTGCGGCGGCATTTGCGCGCGCATTGGCGGGAAATTGTATCAAGAGACATGGATCGTTTTTGGTTTTGTTGAGTTGGAAAAGGGAAGCCTGCCTTACAGACGGCAAACACGAGGTGTGAAAAAAGGTTCCTGCCGCGACTCATCGCACGGGGGAGGGCGGCGCGGTGTGGACGGGCGGCAATGGCGCCGCGCCCTCAGTTTTCAAAATGGATGACGGTGATGTCGCGGAGCACTTTGACGAGTTCCTGAACAAGCGTCTCCAGATGTTTGTTAAGCTCCGCGGCCTGGCCCAAATCCCCGTCCGCATAGGCGCCGTCCAGTTTGCGCAGCACTTTGCCAAATTCTTTGCAGAGGCGGAGAAAGTCCCCCACGTCGTGCTCGAACTCCTCCGCGTCCATGACCTCGTGATTGTTGGTCTGGCGCATCAATTTGGAGATGATGCCGGTGGCGATGCCAGCCGTGGATTTCAACCCCAGACTTGTGCCAAGGGCTTTGAGCTCTGCCTTGGCGAGTTCGAGTTGCTGGATGATTTGTGCCCTGTTTCGCATGATGTTTCAAAATTTTGGACGGGCGCGCAATGTGCATTGCGCAGCGGCGACAGCTCAAGCCAAATCCTCGCCCGCAGGGTATTTTGGCGGGAGAATGAAGTGGCAATGGGTTTGCAGCCAGCACTCCAGTTCGCGGGTCAGGAACGAAACGGTTCCCGGTGGCGTCGTTTGTGCATCCAGCGGCTGCCGCAATACCGACCCCACCTCCGCCTGTCGCGAAAGGGCGAGCCCCCGCCGCCAGTGTTCGCAAACAGGGAATCCCTCGCCGCGTGCCAGTTGCCACAATGCCTTGAAAAGCGTGACATCGGGCCGCGGGCGCCCGGCAAACGCCCGCGACGCCTCCACACACAACGCATACACCGCCGCCGCCGATCCCAACGGCACCGGGTTGCGCGCCACAACACCCGCGAGGCGGCACGCCGGCACGAGCCGCGCGTAATCCGAGCCCAAACCTTCCGCGCGCCGCAGCACACGGTAATCCGAGGCAAACCGCGCGCCGTTTTCGCTCGATGCCCCAAGGCGCGCCTCCGCCTGGTCAAACAAATCGGGGAGGCTGGAGGCGGGCGTTTTTTTTGACATCACCACCCGCAGCAAACAGACCGCCACGCCCTCCTCCGCGCACAGCAAGGCAATCTTCAAAAACCGTTCCCCGACCGGCTCGCGCGAAAGCACCAAACCCGTCCGGACGACGCCCTCACTGGGCATTCCCGGATTGCCCCAAGGGTTCCCTTTGCCCATCCGCGGGCGGTTGCGCCGACGCCACCGCGGGCAGCATCGCCCCCCCCGACACAATCAACCGCATCCCCTCGGACACGCTCATCCGCAACGGGATCGCCGCCGATTCGCGCAGCACCAAAAAATACCCCCCGGTCGGATTCGGCGTCGTTGGCACAAACACATGCACCACCGGATACCCAAGCTTTTCCGACAACTCGCTCGCATCGCGATTGGTCACGAACGCCACCGTCCACGCCTCCAAGTGCGGAAACTGCACCAGCACCACCTGTTTGAACGTCGCCTTGTTTTTCGCGCTGAACGTCTCGACCATCTGCTTGATGGACGCGTAAACCGACTTGATCATGGGCACCCGCCCGATGACGCCCTCCAGCGCATTGATCACAAACCGCCCGAAGAAATGGCGCGAAAGCACCCCCACCACCGTGACCCCAAACACCACGATCAACGCCGACAACGGCACCACCAAATGTTTCACCCAGGCATTCTGCGCAAGCGTGGCCGCGTCTTGCGTGTTGAGCACCCACGCGCACGCCTTCTCGACCAACCCCTTGGCAGGCTTCGCCGCAAGGTCCACAAGGAGCTGCACAACGTAAATCGTAAGCGCCAGCGGAAGGCAGAGAAAAACACCGGTTAAGAAAGCATTACGTAGTCCACGCATAATTCACGCACTCATGGTGCGATTTGGGATGGAGCCAAGTAAAAACTCCAAACATGCCCTCCCATCCAGACACCGGGCGAAACGCAGACTCCCCGCAATTGGGCCCGTAAGGTTTTTTGAGAAAATTGCTTGCCTTCCCGTTGCCGAATCCTTTCTCACCACGGGCAACAACAACGCCATGCCCATCCACGCCAACAACGCCACCTCCACTGCCGCCGCCCTTGGTTTCGGCAAAGTGGCGTCCGGTTATGGAGTGCGGGAGTGCGTGTCCGCACGGGACTTTGCCGGACTGCGTCCGGTTCCGCCTGCGGCGGGAGGTTCCGCAAACAACGCGCCCTGTTATGGAGTGCGGGACTTTAGTCCCGCTTTGGGAGCGGGGAATTTATTCCCCGCGTCGTTGGATTGGAATAACGCCCCGGATGGACAGACGGCGATAAATCGCCTTCGCGAAAGCGGCGATGTTCCGAGCGAAACAGGACGCATTAATCCCGCCGCAGGCGGAATCGCGCGTAGCGCGACAATGACCGCGCGGGCACCGCGCCCCGCCGTAGGCGGAACATTTCGCATAGCGAAATCAGTGTCCCGGCGAGGCCACACCACCCCCCCCCCCCCCCCCCCCAATAATAATAATTTTGTAAATAATTGGGATGGAATAAGTTCCGCCGTTGACGGTGGAGATCTTGCGGACGGCTCGGCGAGCCGTCTTTGCCGTTTTCGG
>JAITIB010000045.1 GCA_031279675.1 Puniceicoccales bacterium
GCCCCTCCGGGGCGTGAGATTCGTCACCTGAATGTCGCAGAGCCCGCAGGTATCATGGGTATCCCAAACCGCCGTCAACCTGTTCGGCATCTGTTCCCCACTCAAAATAGCGAGGAACCTAAGAGACGAATACCTGACACCGTATGGCATCACAGCGAAGGCCCTGTCCAAGGGCGCCGGAATTCCCGAAAGCAGGCTCTGCGAAATATTTGCCGGGCGTCGCGGGATCAGCGCTGACACTGCCATCAGGCTGGGCCGGTTCATCTCGCTCGATCCCCAATTCTTCATCAATTTGCAAGGCACCTACGACCGTATCACAGCAGAAATCGCCCTCGAAAACCAACGCCCGCCCGTGAGAATAAAGCCCTTCGATTTCTTGAAGCGCCACCAGCCCAAGAATCAATTGGAGCCGGAAACCGTTTCAAAAAATTGCCCCCGCCAACTGAAATCCTCCCAAAAAATCCGGGGAACTGGCCCTAAAAAACCCGCATGAACATGCGGGTTTGAAAGTGGTGGCCGAACGGGGACTCGAACCCCGAACCAATTGATTAAGAGTCAACTGCTCTACCAATTGAGCTATTCGGCCTTAATAAAAGGAAGGGGGGACACTTTGCGAAAAACCGGCGCCAAATCAACAAGAATCTTTCCCCGTGACAGACCGGGTTAAAAGCGCACCCGCAGCGTCGCATTCACACGGTGCGCCACCTGCTCTTTCAGGTCGTGTTCAAGCAGATAACTCAGGCGCAACGAGGTATTCTCGTCAAAGCCGATTTCCGCCGCGGGCCCCACTTGAAGGCTGTGCTCGGGCAGCGACGCCACCTTGGCTGAAAATCCGTTGCCGGAGGAATCCCCCGCAAAACGCCCGCGGATGGCCACCTTGGAGTCCATCAACTCATACGCATAGGCCAGCTCAAGACTCAGCCTCAGGCTGAAATCCGCGCCCGTGGGCACCTGCCAGTTCAGGCCGGTCCCGAGTTTTGCGCGCAACGAATCCTGGTCGAAACCGCCCACCCGCAACGCGGCGGCGCTGCCCGTCTCGATGAACGCGTCCACCTTCGCATGCGCGTATTCGATGCCCGCAAAAGGCGTCAAATGGAATTCGCGGGACAAGGAAAGGATGCCGCCGCCAAAGAGACTGCCGCCGATGTCGATGCCATTGGAGCTCGCCCTGCCCGTTCCGAAAACCGTCTGGTGGCGCACGCCGTAACTGCTGTAGCCGGCGAACATCGCCGCGTCCACATAGACATGGTCGTTCACCTGCCAGGTGGCGTAGAGGTTCAGGCGCACATTGTCCTGCGCCACGCTGCCCCCCGCGTCCGCCAGATCCGCGCGGCCATGGCGGTAACCCGCGCCGAAGCCCGCGATGACGTCCGTGCCGAGGCTCTGGTCAAAGCCCACCGTGCCGCCATACGTGTTGAAGTTGAAGGCCGGGCTGTCGGTGGCGGAGCCGTTGCGCGCGAAACTCCCCGCGCTCGTGAGATACGGCTGAAGTTCCACCGGGCGCCCGTTGGTCGCGCCGCGCTCGTAGCGCAGGCTTTGCAAATGCGCGAACACATTCGCCGAGTCCTCGTGCGCGATGCCGATCGGCATCGCCGTCATGCTCGCGAGGCCCGCTGGCGAGGCCGCGCCCACCGCGCCCGCGCCACCGCCCAACAGGCCGACGACGACATTGCGCAATGCCGCGTCGCCACCACGCAAGGTCGCGTCGAGATACCGTCCAAACTCGTCCAGCCCGTCGCGCCGTCCAAAGATGTCCGCAATGCTTCCGTCGAACAACGCCAGCCCGGTTCCGCTGTTGTAGGTGAACGCGTTATGCTCCGCGCCCGTGATGGTCCGGTCGGTGCCGTTCTCCTCGCGAACGACAAAGGTGATGTTCTGCGGCGCAAAACCGCCCAGAATCCCGGCGCCATCGGCCCCCGGAACATCGTCCACAAGCACCGCCGGGAAAACGGCGCCGCTGCGCAAACGCAGGTAATCCGCCGCGCTCATGTGGACTTGCAGCGAGCCCGTCGTCCCGAGGAACGCCATGCCCGTGTAATGCACCGTCGTGGCCGACGCGGCTGCCAGGCTGACAACCACCCTGCCCTCGTTGAAAAAATCTCCGGCGACGTTGAACGCACCCGGGCTTCCCAAATCGCCGCCCGGGCGGAGCGTGCCACCGACAGCGTTGAACAAATTGCCCGCGACATAGCCGGTGCCGGACAAGGTCCCGCCCTGCGTCACGCCCAATATCGCCGCCTCGATCGTGTTGCCCGAAAGGGACAGCATCGCGCGATCCCCCACCGAGAGCGTCCCGCCAAAACGCACCGTGCCGCCAAACCCGTATCGCGCCGAGGCGGTGCCGTCCGCGGCGCCCAGTTCCACGGTGCCGTTGCCCGTGCCAAAGTTTGCCGGGAGCATCGTCGTCGCCGCGGAAACGCTTTCGATGCGGAGGACGCCGTTGCCCGTGGCATCGAACGCCGCGTGGGAACCCAGCTGCGCGGCGTCAAAGACAAAGGTGCCCGCCGCCGCGCGGAAAGTCCCCTGGAACGCCGTGCTGTCGCTCGTGTGGCGCAGCACGCCGCCGCCACGGTATTCCACATTGCCGTTGCCCACGATCGTGAGCGCCGCGCCGGTCTCGCCCGACGCCACCGCCGTGAAGCGCAGCACGGAATTCCCCTCAACATTGATGGAAACCGGCGCCCCTCCCGAAATCTGGGACGGGAGCCCCGTGTCGCCTATCTGCAAAACCGCATGGCGCGACAGCTCGACATCACCCGTGAACGCGTTCGCGGCGTTGAGCAGCACCGTCGTGCCCGCCCCGTTGGCATCACCCCAGAAGCGCAACAGGCCGGCGCCCGTGAGCGCGCCCTCAATGCGTGTTTCGCCCGTCCGCGACACTTGGAAAACGGCCCCGTGACGCACGTTGACTCCGCCGGACACCGCCAGCATCTCGCGCCCGCTGCCGTCCCCGACGGAAAGCCGCCCCTCGACGACATCCACGCCACCGCCCACCCGCACCTGCCCGATGAGCGTCGCAACGCCGCCGCCGGTTTTCTCAACACGTCCCGAGCCCGCCGCGAGAAGGCTTCCCACGGTGACACCACCGCCCGTCGCCGGTGCGAGGTGCAACAAGGTGCCGTCGGACAGAGTCGTCCCGGCGAGGAATTTTTGCTGCAAAACCTGCGCGCCATCCCCTATCGCGAGAACGCCGGAGTGAAGCTCGACCGAGCGGACGTCCACGCCCCTGCCGGCGCCAAGATACGTCGCCGTCCCGCTGTCGCCTGCCTTGATCAGGACGCCCGTTCCCGTGACATCGTTGGCAAACGCATAGTCGCCCGTTTTCGAGAACAAAAGCGTCCCGGCGGCCTCCACCGATGCCGTGCCGAGCGTCCCCGCGCCAGCCAGCTCAAGAAGGCCGCCGGAAATGAGGACGCCGCCGGAAAGCCCCGGGTTGGCCTGGTTGAGCGTCAGCGTTCTCGCGCCCGCCTTTTCAAAAAGTCCGTCCCCTGAAACCGTCTGCGCGAGCGTCCAGTCCGTCGGCAGGTTCACGGCGAGCGTCGCGTCGTGCAACACGGAGAGGGCGCCTGAATTCATCGTCCCCGAGAGTCCGTCGCCAATTTGCAACCTGCCCAGCGCGGAAACCAGCGCCCCGGAATGGGCGGAATTGTCACCCGCAAGCACAAGCACACCGGCGCCCGTTTTTCTCAACTCCAGCGTCCCCTGGATCGCGCCAAGGAAAGTCGCCTCGCCACCGAGAGCGCCCGCCTCAAGAAGGCCGGAGCCACTGACAACGCTTCCGGAAACACCCCGGAGCTCGCCGACACGCGCCGGCCCGCCCGCCATCAACACCTCCAGCCCCGTCGATGCGGCGGACAAGTTGACGACGCCACCGGAGAGATCGACGCCGCCCATGCGCACCACGCCCTGCCCAACCTTGAGCTCGCCTAGGAACGCGCTCCCGTCGCCCTCCAGCGCAAGCACGCCCGCGCCGGTCTTCAAGAGCGTGGACGTCGCCTTGGAGGCCAGCGCTCCGGAGAGCGTGAACACATGCCCGTTGCTGTCCACGCCGGCGGTGGCGCCCTCGGCGATGGTGATTGCGTTGGCAAGCGCGCGGTCGGCATCCGCCTTCAACGCGCCACCATAGAGAAGCACGCCGCCCAAACCAAGGGCGCGGTCGTGCGCGGTGACGATCGTCCCCTCCACAAGGACGGTGGCGGCGGCGCGCGAACCGTCCTCGCGAAGCGCGCCATCGTAATCGTTTTCCATGGCAATGATGAGCGTGCCCGCGCCGCGTTTTTCCAGATAGCCGTCACCGCTGATGCGGTTGTCAACGCCACCGGCGCTGCGCAGCGTGTAAGTGTGCGTGGCGTCGTTGTCAAAGAACAGGCTGCCGATGAAGACCCCGTCGCCAACGTCCACGTCGAAGGAGTGCGCCGTGTTGTCAAAGCGCGCCGCCTCGCCCGGGAAGTAGGACGCCGGCGAGGAGGGCGGCTTTTCAAAATTCTCATGCGTGCCATCCCAGTTCGTGCCGAGGTTGCCGCGCCACAACAACGCCACGCCGGAGGAAATGGAGGACACGGCGAGCGTCACGCGCCTGTTCGCCGCGTCATTGCGCACCTCAAACTGGTAGCGAGGGTCGATGTGCGCGGTGTCAATTTGCAAATTCGAGAGATCCCCGGACAGCGTGCCGTATTCAAACAGCGTGTAGGAGCCGATGTAGAGAACCCCGCTCGCCAGCTCCGGGGAAATCCGCGTGACCGCGCCGAGGTCGAGCGCGCCCACGCGCAGGATGGAGCTCCCGTTCGACGGCCTCGATGTCAGGATGTAGTCGAGCGTCGAGGCAGCGGTGACGTTCAGCGAGCCGTCGATGCGCAGGATGTTCGAGGCCGTTGCCGAGCCCACCTCCAGCGTGCCGCCTGCGAGGTTGAACACGCCGCGCAAATCCGCCGTGGCACCGTTGGAACCGGCAACCAGGGTTTGCCCCGCGTTGATGAGCAGTCCGCCCGAAAGCCCGGTGGCGTCCAGCGCGGCACCCGGCGCAACGGTGGTCTTCGCGCCCGCCAGCTGCGCCGCGCCGCCCAGCGCGAGCGTGCCCTGCGCCACCAGCGTGTCGCCCGTGTAGGCGGTCACGCCCGACAAGGTCAGCGTGCCGGCGCCGGTTTTCGTCAGGGAAAAATTGTTAAGCGCCGCCGCGCCACCACTGACGCCCAAGGCGCCCGTGAAGACATTGCCGGCGCCGATGGACAGCGACAGGCTTCCCGCCATGGCGGCGTTGTTGACAATGCGGTTGGACGCGCCGACGCCATCGACGGTCAGCGCGCCCAGCGTCACGGCATGGCCGCGCAACTCAAGCACGCCGCTGGCGGATCCCTTGCCAAGTCGCACCGTGCCGCCCTGCGCCACCGCGTCGTCCGCGAGCAGCGCGAGCGTGCCGTTTTCGACAAAAGTCCCGCCCGTGTAAGTGTTCGCCCTGGACAGCGCCCAGGTGCCGCCGCCGGACTTGACCAGCGCGAGCGCGCCGCCCGGAGTATCGGACAGGAGGGCGTCGAGCTGGCTTTCGCCGCCGCCGGAGCCGCCCAGTGCCAGCGTGTAATCCGCAACGCCCGCGGCAAAGGCGATGCCATTGCCATTGAGCAGCCGCAACGCGCCGCCGTCGGAAAGGATGGCGCCGGAGGTTCCGGCAAGGGTGAGGACGCGGTTCGTCTGCGAGACGCCCGCCGCGGCAACGCGCAAGGATCCGTTCTCAATGACAACCGTCGAGGAATGGGCCCCGAGCACATCGCTGGCGCCGCCGGTTCCCAGGGCGACATCGAGCGCGAGCGCGCCCCGGATGCGGATTTCGCCCGTCGTCGTGCTCGCCGCATTGCCAAGGCGGACCGCCGCGTTTTGCACAACAACCAGATTGACGGCGCCGTCCAGCGTGCCGTCAAACACCGCGTCCGCGCCGGACTGCAGCCGGAGCGTCCCCGTCCCATCGACGCTGCCGGAACCGCCCAGCACGTCGAAGGTTTGCGTCGCGGAAGCGAGCAGGAGCCTGCCGCCGGTGTTGAGCGTCAGGGACAGTGAAGACGAGAGGGACTCGTCCGCAACCAGCTTCAAGGCCGTCGCATTCTCGACGGTCATCTGCCCGATGCCGGTGCCGACGTCGTCGATGAGAAAGGTCGCATCGGTCGCGCCCGCCAGGGCGCCAAGGGTCAAGGCCCAGCTCGCGGCGCTGTCCACGCCCTCAAGCGTGGTCGTCCCCATCGTGCGGACGGTGATGTCGGAATTGAGCGTGAACGGGACGACGCGCCCGCCGCCGACACTGTCAATCAATGCGCCACCGCCCGACGCGCCGCCGCCCTCGACCGTCAGCGCGCGTCCCGCCAGGGCCAGGTCGTGCCCGCCCACGTCGAGAGTCCCCGAGCCGAAGACATTGACGGTCCGGCTGTTCCCAAGGGCGCTCGCGTGGCCCATCCTCAGGATGCCCCCGGTGACGTTCGTGATCCCGGAATAGGTGTTCGCCCCGGAAAGAACCTGCGCCCCCGAACCCGTTTTTGTGAGGTGGGTGAGGGCGGCGGTGGCGGAACCGTCGGTGAGCGTGCCCGAGAAAGTTTGTTCCGCGGCGTTGGTCCCGAGGATTGTCAGCACGACAAGGGTGGACGACAGGTTGCCCACGTCGCCCGAGCCAGCCAGCGCGCCCACCTCGACGGAGCCGACATACATATCGTAAAAGGTCCCGCCGGCGAGCGTCAGGATGCCCGTGCCGGACGCGCTCCTGTTCCGCGCCTCAACGTGCCCGGCCTCCACGCCGAGCCCGCCTTTGAAAGTGTTCCCCCCCCTGATGACGAGGTCGCCCGCTTCGCGTTTCACCAACGCGCCATCACCGGAGATCGTGCCGTCAAACGCCAGCTTTTCGCCGCTGATTGCCCGGATGACGCCACCGGTCGCGGATACCGAGACAGGGTTGGCCAGCGTCAGGGTAACCCCTGCGCCGGACGCGGAAAGGTTTGAAAGCGTTCCCCCGTCGAACAGCAGCGTGCCCGTCGCGCCAAGCGCGGAGCCGCCGCCAACGGCAAGGACGCCCTCGCGCAGCGCAACCCCGCCCGTGAACGTGTTGCTCCCGGAAAGAAACCACGTGCCCGCGCCTTCCTTGACCACGGAAAGTTGCGCCGCGCCGTCACCATCGGCCAATGTGAGCCCGAGGACACCCTCGCCGCCGCCGGTGAGCGTGAGCGTGCGCGCCCCGGCGCCGTATTGCACGACGGAGCCGGTGCCGTTGAAGGTGGCGCGCGTGCCCGCATTCGCGCCCGTCACCTCAAGCGTGGCTCCGGCCTGGCCCATCATGAAGGCGCGGTTGGTCGTGGTGGCGTTGCCCATGGAGCCGTCGAGGACAAGACTGCCGCCGTTGATGTAAATCGACTCCGCCAAGGCGCCCGCGCCGGCCACGCTCGCCACGCCCGCATCCGCCAGAAGCGGGGCGGCGCCGGTGAGTGTCACGGTGGCGCCGGTGAGGATGATCATCCGGCCCGTGAAGTCGTTGGCCGTGCCGTCGGAGGCAAGCGTGAGGCTGGCGCCGTCGTTGACGACGATGCCGCTGACGCCGGAGAGTTTCCCCGCCCCGATGTTGGCCAGCGTGTAATGGCCCGCGCCGGCGTTGAGCGTGATTTCCAATGGTTTGAGAACCCCGGTGATCCGGACGTCGCGCGCGCCACCGCCGTCAAATATCGCGTCCCCGTTCAACGGGAACGCCGTGAGTCCGATGTCGGTCCCCTGGTCGCGTTTCAGCCAGTTGCTGGAAGCGGTGTCCCAATCATCGCTGGCGGGGTTGCCGCGCCAAATGTAGCTGACGCCGGTTTTTTCCACGAGCAGCCGGACGGTTTTTCCGCCATCCGCCAGGACAATGTTACTCCTGATGCTTTCGGAGGTGATGATCCCCTCGCAGGTGAATTTTGCCAGATCGGCGTCGGTGAGCGCGGCGCCGCCGACGCGGATGATGTCGTAGGTTCCCGGGAGGACGATGCCGCCGTTCGTCTCAAACAACAATTTCGCGGACGTGACGGACAGGTCGCCACCGATGGCGAGGGTGTCGTGGCTGCCACCGTCCTGGATCTCAAAATGCAACGTGACGTTGTTGAGGGCGAGGTTTTGGGAAACGCGCAGCGCGTCCGCGCTGCCATCGGCACCGATGCGGAGGTGGTGCCCGCCACTGATCGCGAGCGAGCCCTCGATGTCGGACCCGCTAAAGCCACCGGATTGCGAGTGCCCGGCAAAAGAGACCTGGCCCGGCCCCGTCAATCCCAGCGTGTTGGTCCCCACGTTCACCGTCGCGCCAGAGGACAACTCCAGACGAGTGACGGTGGGCACATTGGTGAAACGCAGCGACCCGTCTTCCACGATGAGCGCGCCTGTGAAACCAGAGACCGTGCCGCTGACATGAACCTCGTCCGCGCCCAGTTTGTGGAGGGTGGCGCCGCTGCCTGTGAGCGTGTTGGCGAAGGTCAGCGCCGTCGTCCTGTCGAAAACCAATGATGCGCCACCGCCCAGGGTGACTGCCGAGGCGGCATTGATCGTGCCCTCCCCTGCCAGGCGCAGAGTGGCCCCGGCCGCCACGGAATAAGCCTGAGTGGTGCCGTTGTTGTTCCCGGAAATGGAGAGCGTCCCGCCGTTGATGGTCGTCGTGCCCGCATATTTGTTCGCAGCCGTCAGCTCCATCTCTCCGGCACCGTTCTTTATCAGGTTTCCGCCGCTACCAGGGCTACCCGTTTCACCCGTCAAAATGGCTTCGACCACCAGTTTGGCATTTTCCCTTATGTCAAATTGCGTGGTCCCGTTGCGATTGGTCAAATGGATGCCTTCCACATTGGCACTTGAGTGAGTGGCCTTGAGGTAGGAAACAGCAACTCCTGTCGTCATGTCCGACGGACGCTCAACCACAAAGGTCATCGGCAGTGACGCTATCTGATAGAGCCCGTTGTTCGACCGACCGGTGGCGAACTCTATTGTGCTGCTGCGCATGGTTATGGCATTCGGCAACCCGTGACACACCCCTGACTCAAAGTATAATTTCCCATACTGCATGGTCATCGTTGCGTCCCTTCCGCCTGCCTCGTCCCCTTGCAACTGACTGAAAAAACCAATCGAGCTGTCGGCCGCGAGCGCAACGGTGAAAGTCGCGATGTCCGTTGCCGACGAACCCTGGATGAGATAATTCCGGGCGATGGATTTGGTGGAGGCGGTCGTCACGCGAAGGGTGCCGCCAAGGACTTCGATGTTTCTGGACTGATCCGTGCTGTCGAAGTTGGTGACCGTCAACGTCCCCTCGCCTTCCTTGACCAGCTTGGTGCTGGCCGAATTAACAAAGGTATTGTTGTTCCACGTGACCGTACTGCCGGACGCGACTTCAAAACGGAGCGCGCCCGTGCCGGAGCTCAGTTTCCCTCCGCCCTCAAAGGTCAGGGTGTCCAGCGCACTTATTTTAGCGACATCCAAGTTCGTCCCGCTGTTGACAAGCAATCGCCCAGCGCCGCCGACAGTCACGGTCGAAAATTGCATCGTGCCGCTTCCGCTGAAAATGCAGTCGGCGGTTGCCGTGGTCGAAACCACGTCGGTGTTCGCCCAGTTGGCATTGGCGCCGCTGAAGGTGAAGGCGTCGGTAACCGTCAGCGTGCCCGTGAAGCCTGCCGTTCCCGTGAAGGTGCGCCGCCCTGTGCCCATCACAGTGACATTTCCCGTGCCCTCAATGGTGCTGTCCAGAGTGGCATCCACCGCAGGGAGAGTCACGGTGACGGTGGCGTTGTCGGCCAGAACAATCTTGCTCGCAAAACCTGTCGGCACGCTGAGCGTGGTGTTGCTTCGCATGGTCACCACAGCACTGGCACCACCAAGGGCATTGACGTGGGTGGCCACGATGCCGCCATCCGCAATGAGGGTGCCGCCAGTGTAGGCATTGGCATCGTTCCCGATGGTCAGGATGCCCGTGCCACGTTTGACAAGGCTGGCACTGCCTTTGATGTCCCCGCTTCCTCCCATCTCATAACCAACGTCCGTGTCCACGATGATTCCGCCCGGCAAAACATCCCCGGAAATGAGAACTTTTTTCCAGGCGGCAGTATCGTCGAAAGTCACATAGTCCTGATTTTCAAAGTGATTGTAGTTCCCTGTCCAGTGCGTGAGCGTACTGTCTCCAGCCTTCCACAGATCCTGATTACCGCCACTTGCAGGGCTGGCCCAGACAAGGTTCCCCAGCCCGCTCGTGACATTCAACACCAGTTGGTTTCCTTGAACCTCAACTGTCGGGATGCCACGCGGTAGCGAAACGCCGGTGACCACGAAATCCGCAACACTCCCGCTGGCATGATTTGTGACGTTCAGGACGTGCTTGGTTCCCACCGTTTGCAGCAGGGACAGGATGTCCGTCACATCCAGACTCACCGTGCCCGTCGTCGAGAGGGCGGTGACATCGGTCAACACTGTCGCGGTCCCCAAGTTGTTGAGGGCGAGTCTCAGCGTGCCACCATTGTTCAGATTGAGGTTATTAACGGTGCCGCCGCCGCTGAGGAAAACGCCGCCGGAATTCACCGTGACCGCGCCCGTTGTCGAGGCGGACGCCGTGCCAAAAGTCGCGCCCGAGGCCACCGTGATGGCCGAGTTGGATATCGTGCCTTGGTTGAGGAGCGTCCCGGCGTTGACCGCCGTCGCGCCCGTGTAAGTGTTGTTGCCGGAGAAAATCTGCGTGCCGGTGCCAATTTTGGTGATGAGCACTTTTCTGGCGTCGTCCTGGATATTGCCGCCAAAATTGCCGCTGGTGTTGCTTTTCCCGATGGTGAGCGTGGCGTCGTTGTTGGCCGAAACAGTGTTGCCGCTCACACCGGTCTTGGCAGCGGTTCCAGTGTTCGTGACGAGGCCGCCCGTGCCGTTGAACGCGCCGACAGTCGTGTTATGCCCGTTCAGGTCGAACGTGCCCTCCAGCGCGACAGAAGTGCCGTTGGTGTTGGTGAAACGGTTGGCAGCCCCCATCAGGATCTGCGCGCCGTTCTTTACCGTCACGCTCCCGGCGCTGGAAAAGCCGCCGTTGAGGACGACCGCGCCCCCGGCAACGGTCAGGTTCCCGGCAGTCATGGCCGCAGTGCTGTTGCCGCCGATGTAGAGCGTGCCGGGACCGTCCTTGATGAGGCCGGCATTGATGACGCCCGCGTCGATGCGCGCCGCCGGATTCGTGATGCGCAGGGTGCCCGTGCCGTCACCTCCCAACTGCTTCCTCAACTTTCCAAAACCGGCGTTATCCGTCGCCGATCCCGTGTATTCGAGAACGGAGTTATTGTTGAGGGTAATTGTTCTCCCCGTGCCAGACAACCCGAGCGGGCCTGCTTGATCGTCGTTATCCATCCACAACTTCGGCACCGAGAGCGTGCCGCCATTGACAGTGACATTACCCGAAAAGGCATTGTCCCATTGAAGCTCCAGCTCCCCGGCGCCTTTTTTGATCAGGTCAGATCTATTGCCGCTGTTCTCACCCTGCGCATTCGTGCCACTCTGCGCGTCGATCAACC
>JAITIB010000047.1 GCA_031279675.1 Puniceicoccales bacterium
GCCGCCAAAGAACGCGTTTAGCCCCCCAAAACCTCCCCGCGTCTTCGGATTGGAATAACGCCCCCGTTAAACAAACGGCGATTTCCGAGCGAAGCGACAAGACCGGGCGCGAAGCGAACCGGAACAATCGCCTTCGCGAAAGCGGCGATGAATCGCCGCACTCCATAATTAGACGCATTATTGAGGCGGCGTCCGGTTATGGAGTGCGGGAGTGCGTGTCCGCACGGGACTTTGCCGGACTGCGTCCGGTTCCGCCTGCGGCGGGAGGTTCCGCAAACAACGCGCCCAGGTTATGGAATGCGGGACTTTAGTCCCGGTTTGGTTTTGGCGAAATATTGCCGGGAGGGAGGAGCTGAATTTTCCCGTTTCGGGTTAGGCGTGGTTTGGCAGGCGGCGTTCGCGGATTTCGGCGAGGAGTTTTTCAACAAATGCGTCGAAGGGGTGGGTGCCTTCGAGGGTTTTGTCCGCGCGTGAACGCACGGAGACGGAGCCTGTTTCCTTTTCCTTGGCGCCGAGAACGAGCATGTGGGGGATTTTGTCCAGCTCGGCGCGGCGGATTTTGGCGCCGAGTTTGTCGCTGTGCGTGTCCACGCTGGCGCGCACGCCGAGGGTTTTCAGTGTGGTGGCGAGCGCGGTGGCGTGTGCGTTGAGCTCGTCGTTGAGGGGGAGGATGCGCGCTTGTTCGGGGGCGAGCCATGTGGGGAAGGTGCCGGCGAAGTGTTCGATGAGCACGCCGCAAAAACGTTCGAGCGAGCCGAAGGGGGCGCGGTGGATCATCACCGGGCGGTGCGGTTTGTTGTCGGCGCCTGTGTAGGTGAGGTCAAAGCGTTCGGGCAGGTTGTAGTCCACCTGCACGGTGCCGAGCTGCCATTCGCGTCCGATGACGTCCTTGACGACGAAGTCGATTTTGGGGCCGTAAAAGGCGGCCTCGCCCGGCTCTTCGCTGAAGGGTACGCCGAGGGTGCGCGCGGCGTCGCGGCAGGCGGCCTCGGCCTTGTCCCAGTTTTCCGGCTTGCCGGTGTATTTGTCCGAGTCGGGGTTGCGCAGGCCGACGCGCACGCGGTAGTCGGTGATGCCGAGTGTGGTGAGCACTGTTTTGACGAGGGCGAGGCAGCCGCGGATTTCATCGGCCACTTGGTCTTCGGTGCAAAAGAGGTGGGCGTCGTCCTGGGTGAAGCCGCGCACGCGCGTCATGCCGTTGAGTTCGCCGGACTGTTCCCAGCGGTAAACGGTGCCGAACTCGGCGAGGCGCACGGGGAGGTCGCGGTAGGAGTGCGGTGAGGTGGCGTAGATTTTGATGTGGTGCGGGCAGTTCATCGGTTTGAGCAGGAAGCCGTCGAGCAGGCTTTCGTCCGGGAGGACGCGTTCGGCGCCGATGGTGTCGGTGCCCGTGCGCGCGTTCACGCTTTCGCGGAATCTGGCTGAAACGGCCTCGAGGCGCGAGGTGAGGTCGCAACATGTGCAGCCTTCGGTCGCTATGCGGGCGAGCTGGTCGGGGTCGGCGAGGGGGGTGAACTGGGATTCTTTGTAGTAGGGGAAGTGCCCCGAGGTTTTGTAGAGGGCGAGTTTGCCGATGTGCGGCGTGACCACCTGCTGGTAGCCCTGCTTGCGCAGTTCCTCCCCGATAAAATTCTGCAATTCCTGTCGGATGACGGTGCCGTTCGGAAGCCAGAGCACGAGTCCTTGACCCACGTCCTCGTCCACGTGAAAGAGGTGCAATTCGCGCCCGAGTTTGCGGTGATCGCGCTTTTTCGCCTCCTCCAGATTGTGCAAGTGCTGTTCGAGCTCGTCCCTTGAGGCAAACGCGGTGCCGTAAATGCGCTGCAACTGCTTGTTTTTCTCATCCCCGCGATGGTAGGAGCCGGCGATGCTGAGGAGTTTGAGAGCCTTGACCTGCGAGGTGTAGCGCACGTGCGTGCCGGCGCACAGGTCGAGGAACTCGCCGTTGCGATAGAAACTGATGGGCTCGCCCTCGGGAATGTCGGCCAGGCGCCCCAGTTTGTAGGCGGCTTGTCCAAAGGTCTGAATGTGGTTCGCCGCCTCGTCGCGCGAGCACTCAAAGCGCTCGAATTTCTGGTTTTCCTTCACGATTTTTTTCATCTCCGCCTCAATGCGCTCCAGGTCCTCGGGCGTGAATTTGTGTTCGCAGTCAAAATCGTAATAGAATCCGGCGTCCGTCGGCGGGCCGATGTCGAGCTTTGCCTGCGGAAACAGGCGCAGGACGGCAGCCGCAAGAATGTGCGCGGCGGAATGGCGGATCTCTTGGAGTGGCGTCATCATGGTGTCGTAAAAGCTCCACAAAAAATCCCCCTCCGCCGACGGGCAACGCAAATCCAACGCGCGCTCACGCTCCGGGTTTCGCCACGGACATGCGGCTGCGCGGGTGGGCGCGCGTGTGCGCCTTGAGCAACTGTGTCTTCTCCAGCGCCGTGTAAATCTGGGTGGTCGATATGTCCGCATGGCCCAGCATTTCCTGGATGGCGCGCAAATCGGCGCCATTGGCGAGCAGGTGCGTGGCGAACGAGTGCCGTAGCGCGTGCGGTTTCACCTTTCGGGCAAGGCCCGCGCTTCGCGCGTATTCCCGCAAGTGCACCCAGAAGGTCTTTCGTGAGATCGCCCTTCCCCATTCGCTAAGGAAAAGCGCGGAGCCGGTGTGTTTTTTCACAAAATGCGCCCTCCCCTCCTCCGACAAATAAGCGCGCAACGCCTCCAGTGCCTTCGAGCCCACCGGAACCACGCGCTCCTTGCCGCCCTTGCCCAGCACACGCAGGAAGCCCTCGTCCAAGTCCGCGGATTGCAGCTGCAACCCGCACAGCTCCGAAACGCGCAACCCGCTCCCATACATGAGCTCCAGCATCGCCCTGTCGCGCAAACCCAGTGGCGTCGTGAGGTCCGGCGCCGCCAGCAAGGCCGCGATATCGTCCCCGGTCAGCGTGCCGGGCAGCTTGCGGCGCGTCCGCGGACGTTCCGCCAAAGCCGTGAAATCATCGTTGCGAACGCCACTCGACACGAGGTGGATGGCAAACGTGCGCAACGCGCTCAATTTGCGCGTCACCGAATGCGCATCCAAGGCCGCGCCACCGGACAAGGTCCGCAGCCAGCACGAGACATCGTCTTGGGAAACTGCGCTCCACGCCCTGCGCTTGCGCGCGGCGGCAAAGGCGGCAAATTGCAAAAGGTCTTTCTCATAGGCAACGGCGGTGTTTTTTGACAAACCACGCTCCATGAGAAGGACGGCGATAAAATCATCCACCCCGTCCTGCATAGCCATGGGAAGCGTGGAAACAATGGCCTTGGCGCAACGCGTCATGACGGTGAACGAAAACCGCCCGTCCGCCCCAAGTCACTCACAAACCCCTCACACCAACATCCGGGGCATCCCAAAAATTTTAACGGGAAATAAATGGAACGCCACGCCTCCAACGCTGTCGCAGCTTGGACACCTCAAACCGAGCAACGAATCAATCATCCATTCCAATGAAAGCCACCACCGCCACCCACCAACCTCTCGCCATCCTTCGCTGGAACGAGCACCGCCTCTACATTTGGAGCACCGCTTACGCCGCCGCCGGACTTGCCCTGCCGCAACTCACACACCTCGTTCCCCACGGCGGGCAAATCTTCCTCCCTCTCTACCTCTTCACGCTCATCGCCACGCTTGCCCACGGTTGGCGCGCAGGGCTCCTCACCGCGGTTGCCACGCCTCTGCTCAACCACATCCTCTTTGCAATGCCCCCCGCCATTGTCCTGCCACCCATCCTTGCAAAATCACTTCTCATCGTCGCCCTGTGCGCGCTTCCCCAACGCCACCTCCACAAACACCCCGTCACCACCCTCGCCCTGATCATCTTCGGCTATCAAATCCTCGGCGGCAGCCTCCAATGGGCATTGACGGGCAATCCCGCCGCCATCCATCAAGACATCACCACCGGCTGGCCCGGGCTTGCCATCCAACTCTTCGCCGCAGTCGCCGTTTTCTACTTTTTCATCAAGAAACAACACTCAGTCCCCCACCCCCGCACCACCGTATCCCGCCAGGCCTGACCTTCACGCCCAATGTCAACGCCCCCGCACAGCTTTGACGAAATCATGCAACGTCTTGCCCAACTCTCCTTTGGCGAGCGTTACGACATGATAGTCGCCATTGCCAACGGGGGAATCCTCCCCGCAGCGCTCCTCCACGAACGCCTCCCGCACCTCCCCGTCCACCTCCTGCACATCAACTGGCGAAACACCGATAACACCCCGCGCGGCCCCATGCCCACGCTCCAACACCCGCCCAGCTTTGACCCCGTCCGCAAAAACATCCTCCTTGCCGAGGACCGCATCAAGACTGGCACCACACAGCGATACGCCCGCCAGGTGCTCCACACCGCCAACCTCATCCATACCTTCGCCATCAACGGCGACGCCGACTACGCCCTCTACAACGAACCCTGCTTTCCCCTCCCGTGGCGGTTCTGAAAAACACTTTCAAAGACAAACAACCCCCGCAGAAAAAAAACAACACCATCACCAAAAACCAACAACATCACCGTTACCATGAACACCACCACCCGGCGCAATTTCCTTAAAACCGGCATCGCCCTCGGCGCCGCCCTCACACTCCGCGAGGCCAACAACCCGCTCTTCGCCGCACCCGACACCCCCGCCTCCACCGCGCTCCAGACCGGCCCGGACGGCAAACCCATGCTCGTGGCCGTCCGCGACGGCACCCGCGCATCCATGCTTGATCGCGCACTTCAGGCGCTTGGCGGCATTGAACGCTTCGTCAAGAAAGGCCAGAGTGTCGTCATCAAGCCCAACGTCGCATGGGATGTCCCACCCGAGCGCTCCGCGTGCACCCACCCCGAGGTCGTCGGACGCCTCGTCGAGCTCTGCATCAAGGCCGGGGCAAAGAAGGTCTCCGTCTTTGACCGCACCTGCGACCAGCCCCGCGACAACTCCCCGCGCTGCTACGACACCAGCGGCGTGCGCCCCGCGGTTCTCAAGGCCGGCGGCGTCATGGTGAGCGGCAACGACGAAACCCTTTACCGCGAAGTCAAGCTCCCGCGCGGCGTCCGCCTTCAAGACACAAAAGTCCACAGCCTCATATTGGAAAGCGACGTGTTCATCAACGTCCCCGTGCTCAAGCACCACCACGGCGCCACCATAACCGCCGCGATGAAAAACCTCATGGGCGCCATCTGGGACCGCCGATTCTACCACAGCAACGACCTCCACCAATGCATCGCCGATTTCATCTCCCATCCCAAGCTTCGGCCCACGCTCAACATCACGGACGCCTACGCCCCGATGGTGCGCAACGGCCCCCGGGGCAAGAGCGTCGAAGATGTTGTGGAAATGAAAACCCTGCTCGCCTCGACCGATATCGTCGCCATAGACGCCGCATCGGCCCGGATGCTCGACCATGCCGAGGACGCGATTCCACATGTGAGGATCGCCGCCGCCGCCGGTTACGGCACCTGCAAGCTCGGCACACTCAAGATCGAACGCATCCGCATGGCCTGACCGCGACGGAATGTCATCAAGCCTTGAAAGACACGGGCGTTTTTAACCCCGTGTTTTTTTGTCAGCGCCCTGCGACAAGCTTGTTCAAGATCTGCTGGTAGCGCGCGATGCCGTCGGCGATGCCCTGCGCGATTTTCTCGCGGTAAGCGCCCGTCCGGACAAGCGCGGCCTCGGCGGGATTGTTCAAGAAACCGCACTCCACCAGCACCGCCGGACAAGTGGCGGTCTGGAGCACCTGAAAGCGCGCACGCCTCAGCCCGCGATCCTCCGCGCGCAATTTTGCCAGCATTGCCGCATGGACGTGGTAACCCAGCAGGATGTTCCACGGGCCATTTTTGTGCCCGGGTTCCCGTGCACGAAGCTCGCTTGCAGTGGCACGACGGCGACTGTCGTTCGTCGAATGCTGCCCCTGCGGTGTCAAAACGTAAGACTCCACCCCGCTCACACTGGAAGTGTCGGCAGTGGAGTTAAAATGAATGCTCACAAAGAGATCGGCGTTGATTTTGCGCGCCAACGCGGCGCGGTCCACCAGCTCGACATAAACATCGGTGGTGCGCGTCAGGCTGACCTTGAGCCCGCGTTGCTCAAGAATGGCCTTGAGGCGGAGGGCAACGTCAAGCGTCATCGTTTTCTCCATCAAACCAAAACGCGAGGCGGTGTTGCCCGGGTCCTTGCCTCCATGCCCCGGATCAAGCAATACGTGGCGGACGGGCCTGGCGGACGGCGCAGGGGAGGCAGGATTGGCGCGGGGGGCCATGATGGGCAAAAGGGTGTGTTCGTAATCGTGCCGGCGCAGATACGCGTTGCCATTGCCCTCGCTGACGGCAAACCCCAGCCAGACACGGGCGCCGTTGAGCGCGATGCAGGCTTTGTTGCGCTCAATCGACACACTGCTCCACTGGTTTTTCCAACGCGCAAGTTCCGACGCCCGCCCGCCCGGACGCTCAAGCGCGTAGCCCCAGTGGCGAAAAGTGTCGTGAAGATTGACTATCCCCGTCGCGGATTGCGCGCCAAGCGGGGCAGCCGGCACAAAAAGGAGCGCCTGGACAACCAGCGTTGCAAAAAGAAAAATCCGGTGGCTTCGCGACACAGCACTTCATCAGGACTCGCCAGCCTCGTCCTCATCATCCTCTTCCTCGTCGTCGGAGATGGGTTCGGCGGTGGCGTTGTGAACGAGCTTGCGCTTGTTTTGGGCGACGGGCGAAAGCGTTGTGGACATGGACCGCCCCATGAGGCGCGGGGGATAATCGGGAATGCCGACGTGGACGAGCTCGTCGAGGGCTTTTTTCATGAGTTCCTGTCCGATTTCAGGATGGTCAAGCTCGCGAAAGCGGAAGGAAAGGATGAGTTTTATTTTGTGCCCGTGGTAGAGAAAGTTCTCGGCGCGGCGAACCTTGATCATGAGGTCGTGCACATCGCACCTGGGGCGAAGCTTGACTTCCTTCATGCGGGCGGCGCCCGCCTTCTGTTTCTTGAGCTTCTTGGATTCCTCGTATTGAAACTTCCCATAGTCCACGATGCGGCACACTGGCGGGCGCGCATTGGGGGCGATTTCCACAAGATCGAGCCCGAAATCGCGCGCCCGTTGCAAAGCCTCGCGTGTGGACATGAGCCCAACCTGGTTGCCATCAGGACCGATGACGCGGACTTCGATGGCACGGATGCGCTCGTTACGGCGGGGCGACTGGGGACCGTGATTGCGTGAATAACGCTCACGCCCCGAATCACGGTTACGAGTGTTGTTGCCGGAGCCAGGGTAATTCGGACGTGGAGCGCCAGTCTGCTGAGGAAGTGACATGCCGTTGATCTTTTGTTTTATTGTGTTGGTGCGGGTGTTGATAATTGGAAGGGATGCATCGTTGGAATGGAGCCGGTGTTTTCAACATTTTTCGACAATCCGCCGACGACGCACCGCAGCCACCCGGGCAAGGGAAAGGCGGACAAGAAACCCCATCTTGCCCGCCCCTGTATATTGCTATACATGTTTTTCAAGCCGGGGGAATTTCCCCGCCTTACCCCTAAGGCGAAAAACCCGGCTCAAATGCTCTGCTCCAATTCCGGTTTCGGACCTTGGACAGCGTCTCCGGAGAGTTGTTCAATCGTCTCCAACTTTTTTCTCACAATTTCCGGCAATGCCGCGCACTGCTCGGGAGTGTCCACCGGCCCGTCAAAAACAACCTTGCCCTCGGAATCCTCAAAACGCAGATGCCGGGCGCCATCCTTTGTGGTCAGACACGCGCTGCCGTCGTGATCAACGACCCGTGTGGTTGCCGTGCTGGTGGCGGCCTCGTCATGCTGCCATTTTCGTTTGATTTTGCCGTGCAAGCCACCGATGTGCCGCTGGACGTCCTCGTGCATTTCGCGAAGTTTCTCACGGACATCCTTGGGGAAATCAATGAAGGCGTCAGGGTCTATCGTGATGACGCCACCGTGGAGGCGCGCAATGCGTTCCCGCAACAGGTCGTTCAGCGGGACATCGCGTCCGTGAAGACGGAGGCGCACCTCGGGCAGGAGCGATGGCGCGCATGCATTCGGGCTCGCGCAGACCGGTCCGGGCGCGACAACGCCAAGGCAAAGCACCAGTTCCAGCTCACCCCCATCGCGGTAAATTCGGAGCGTCACGGTGTCGTCCGGATTCGTTGAACGGACAAGCGCGCGCAACTGTTCGTGATTGCAAAGGATCTGGTCGTTGAACCGCACGAGCACGTCCCCCGGCTGCAAAGGCCCATGCGCCGGTGATTGCGGCGCGATAAGGCGGACGCGCAAGCCGGTGCCCTCGGCAAGGCGCAACCGCTGGCGTGTCGGCGCATCCACCGGCACTGTTTCAACGCCAAGGAATGCAATGCCCTTGGCCTCGGTCTTGCGTTCCCGGGCCGCGGGCGGCGGCGCGGGGGGGGGCTCCTGTTCCGGAGGCTTGGGCGACTCGATCGCCGAGGGCGCGGTGGCGGACGGCGGGGTTGCGCAATGGGAATCTGCGCCCGGAGACGCCACCGGAAGCAGTCCGGCGAGAATGAGCATGTGCATGGGAACGGTGCGGATGTGTTTGTTCATGGCTGCATGGATTTATGAGTTGTTGGCTGGATTTGTGTTCAGATGAGGTCGAGACCGACAAAATGGACTTCCTCAACAGGCATTGTCCTGACAAGGGTCGGTGGCGCGCCGCTGGTGGCGCTTGCGCCCGAGGGCAAACTGACCGTGTTGAGATAACGCACGCGATAGGGCTGGAAGTAACGCCCGTCGGGCGCGCGCCGGATTTCCAGCGGCTCGATGCTGCTCAGTGCGCGACGCTCGTTCCCGGGAGGCGGCGTTGTCGAAACAGCCAGTGCGGTTGACGGCGCTGTGCCGGCACCAGCACCGCGGTTTTCCCGCAACGACGTTGTGACAATCACGGCGATGCACGCAGCGGCGGCGGCGGCAAGACTCGTGCTCAAGAAAATCAAACGGCGCGCGCGCGCGTTGGCGGTGGCGTCGAGCGCGACGGCGATGCGTGCCTTGCAAAACTCGCTTGGCGGGCGCGGCGCAAGCCGGCGCAATGCGTCTTCAATATGGGTGGGATCATCGTGCATGGTCGGAAGTGATTAAAAGTTCACGGAGTTTGGACAGGGCGTAACGGTAACGTGACGCGGCGGTGTTCGGGGAGCACCGAAGCTGTTTTCCAATGTCCTCAAAAGTGAGCCCGCCCCAAATTTTCAACGCCACCACCTGCCGTTGCGCATCCGGAAGCTGCTCCAGCGCCTCCTGCAAAAACTGGTCGCGCTCGTCGGCAGCGGGCTCAAACCACGAAACCGGTTCCCCGTCGAGGACGAGCGCCGCCTGCTCGCGATTGGAACGGCGCGACTCACGCCGGATGCGGTCAAGCGCCGCGCGGCGGATGGACGTGATGAGCAGGGCGGAAGGCTCGCCCGGCAGGTGGCGTTGGTGCCGCCAAAAGCGCACAAAGGCATCCTGAAGCGCATCCTCCGCGTCCGCGAGCGAACGCGTCCACTGGCGCGCGCACAGCAAAAAACGGGAGCCGTTTTGGGCAAACCAAACTTTCCAGTCATCAGACGTTTGTGCAGTGGAGTCGCTCATGGTGTTGTCACGATAACGAGCGCCAAGGCATCACCCAATTGTCTGTCCCCGTCGCAAATAATCAGGTGGCGTCCGCCGGGGGTTCCCCACGGTCGGACTGTCCGAGGACTTTTCCCAGCACGTAAGGAAGGATGCCGCCCGAGCGGTAATAATCCACCTCGACCGGCGTGTCGATGCGCACGCACAACGCCACCTCAAACACCGCGCCGGAGCCCGCCGGGTGCACGCGCAAAACGGCATTCTGGCGCGGGCGAAAATCATTGGACAAACCCAGTATGTCAAAAACCGCGTCGCCCAATCCCGCCACGCGATCGTAGTCCGCCTTGTCACAAAAAGTCAGCGGCAACACCCCCATGCCCGCCAGATTGGAGCGGTGGATGCGTTCAAACGATTTTGCGATGACTGCGCGCACGCCCAGCAACGCCGTCCCCTTTGCCGCCCAGTCGCGCGAAGAGCCCATGCCATAATCCTCGCCGGCAATCACAATCAACGGAACACCCTCCGCGCGGTAATGCCCGGCGGCATCGAAAACCGCCATCTGCGCGCCGTCCGGATAGTGCCGGGTAAGGCCACCCTCGACACCGGGAACCATCAAATTCCTGATGCGCACATTGGCAAACGTCCCCCGCGTCATCACACGGTCATTGCCCCGCCGCGAACCGTAAGAGTTGTAGTCCGCCGGCGCCACCCCGTGCGCGTCGAGATAACGCGCCGCGGGAGTGCCGCGCTTGATGCTGCCGGCGGGCGAAATGTGGTCGGTCGTTATCGAATCGCCAAAGATGGCCAGCGGGCGCGCGGCGGATATCGGCGCCATGTCGCGCGGCGCCGGTGAATAGCCCTCGAAAAACGGAGGCTCCTGGACATAGGTCGAGTCCGCATCCCAAGGAAAAACCTCGCCCGTGGGTGCGGACACCCCATTCCAGCGCGGATTTTTCGATGCAAAATCGGCGTAAAGTTCCCTGTAAAGTCCGGGCTCGAACGCCGCGCGCGCAAACGCCTCAAGCTCCCGCGGCTCCGGCCAGAGCTCGCGAAGGAAAACCGGCGCGCCATCGGACGCCACCCCGAGCGGCTCATTCGCAAAGTCAATGTCCACAGTCCCCGCGAGCGCGAACGCAACGACAAGCGGCGGCGACATGAGGAAGTTGGCCCTGACGGAGGGATGCACGCGCGCCTCAAAATTGCGATTCCCCGAGAGCACCGACGCCACCACGAGGTCATCACTCCGGATCGCCTCCTCGATCTCCGGCGCAAGCGGCCCCGAATTGCCGATGCACGTCGTGCACCCATAGCCCACGGTGTGAAACCCCAGCTTGTCGAGCTCGCCCTGAAGACCTGTTTTTTCCAAATACGCCGTGACAACGCGCGAGCCCGGCCCCAGCGAGGTTTTCACCGCCGCCGGGACGCGCAATCCGCGCGCATTCGCATTCCTCGCCAGCAACCCGGCGGCAATCATCACACTGGGATTGCTCGTGTTTGTGCAACTCGTGATGGCCGCGATCACAACGTCACCGTGTTGCAGCGCCCCCCGCACAGCCCCGGCATTTCCACCACCCAAAGCGTCCGCAAGCTCCCCGCGCCACCGCGATTTCAACGCGGCAAGCTCGATCCGGTCCTGCGGACGGCGCGGCCCGGACACCGCCGGGACAACGCCGGAAAGATCCAGCGGGAGCGTCTGGGAAAAATCCAGCGCATCAGGCTCCAGCGGAATCCCCCAAAGCCCCTGGGCCTTGAAATAATCCTCCACCAGACGGCACTGCCGCGCATCACGCCCCGTGGCGCGCAAATAGGCCACCGTGGCCGCGTCCACGCCAAAGAAGCCCATCGTTGCGCCATACTCGGGAGCCATGTTGGCAAGCGTCGCGCGATCCGGAACGCCAAGGGCGGACGCCCCCGGCCCGTAAAATTCGACAAACTTCCCAACCACCTTCGCCGCGCGCAGCAACTCCGTCACGCGCAACACAAGATCCGTCGCCGTGACGCCCGCCCCCAGGCGCCCCGTGAGATGCACGCCCACCACCTCGGGCACGAGGAACGTCACCGGCTGCCCCAGCATCGCCGCCTCGGCCTCAATCCCGCCAACCCCCCACCCCACAATGCCAAGCCCATTGACCATCGTCGTGTGGGAATCCGTGCCGACGAGGCTGTCCGGAAACACAACGCCACCGCGCTCAAAAACACCCCGCGCAAGGCATTCCAAATTCACCTGATGCACAATGCCGACGCCGGGCGGGACAACCTTGAAAGTGTCAAACGCCGACATGCCCCACTTGAGAAACTGGTAACGTTCCCGATTGCGCAAAAACTCAAGCTCCAGATTTTTGCACAACGCATCGGAGGCGCCCGCAAAATCCACCTGTATCGAATGGTCCACAACCAGATCCACCGGAACGAGCGGCTCGACGACGCGCGGGTCGCGCCCCAGCCTTTTCACGGCGGAGCGCATCGCCGCAAGATCCACAAGCAACGGAACCCCGGTGAAATCCTGCAACACGACACGGGCGACGGTGAACGGGATTTCAAAACTCCCCGGGCGGGCGGCATCCCAACGCGCAAGGCGCCCAACATCTTCCGGGGACACCCCGCGCCCATCGCAATGGCGCAACAACGACTCAAGCACGATGCGCAACGACTGGGGCATCCGGCAAAGCCCGCGAAAACCCGCCTCCCGCAACGCGGGAAGACTGTAGAACGCCTCGCCCGTGGAAAGCCGGCGGCGCGTGTTGAACGGATTGTCGGTTGGCATATTCATACTGCCCCGGAGTCGTAAACACCCGCGTCCGCCACACAATCCATAATGTGAGCGAAGCGCTTGCCACACACACGCGGATTGCATCGAATGCGCGCCCCATGCCAAGCGCAACCCAGCAACCCGCCCCCCGCCCCGCACCACCGCAGCTACCCGTCGCACTCACACTCGCCGGATCCGACAGTGGCGCGGGCGCAGGCATCCAGGCCGACCTCCTCGCGTTCGCCGCCAACGACGTTTATGGCGCAACGGCAATCACCTGCCTGACCGCGCAAAACCCCGATGGCGTCAGCGCGGTCATTCCCCTGCCCCCCTCCTTTGTTCTGGAGCAGGCGCGGCAGGTGGCGCGATACTTCACGCTTGATGCGCTCAAGACGGGAATGCTGCTCAACCGCGAGATCATCGCAGCCACCGCCACGTTCATCCGCGAACAACGCGGGCGCAATCCCCGGATCCCCCTTGTGCTCGACCCAGTGATGGTGGCCACAAGCGGCGCCCGACTGCTCGACCCGGACGCGGTGGCGTCGCTGCTCGGGGAATTGTTCCCACTCGCAACACTCCTCACGCCCAATCTCGACGAAGCCGCGACATTGCTTGGGAAACCCGCCGCGACCACGGCCACGGAAATGTTTGCCGACGCGCGCGCGCTGCGAAAAAAATTCGGCGCGGACATCCTCCTCAAGGGCGGGCACCTGCCCTCCAGCCACCTGCGTGACATTCTCGTGGCGCGCAACGGCGCCGAGCACGTCTTCCACGCGCAACGCCACCCGGACGCCAACACACACGGCAGCGGCTGCACCCTCGCGGCGGCCATCGCGGCACAACTCGCACACCGCAAGCCGCTGCCTGACGCGGTCGCCGCCGCGCACGCCTACCTGCAGGCCGGAATGCATTCCCCGATCGGCGCGGGCGGGCACGGATTCATCGCGCATTTTCCTTGAAAACAAAGCACCGGACGCCACCGTGCGCCACGCCCATGGCGCTCGGGTGGTGAAATTGGCAGACACGCTGGATTTAGGTTCCAGTGCCGCAAGGCGTAAGGGTTCAAGTCCCTTCCCGAGCACCCCATGCGCGCAAAATCCCGCCACGCCGCGAGGACGCCAAGACGGGCCGGAAAAGAAAGTTCACGAAAAGGGATTGACCCGGGGAATGCTTTCCTCTGAATCCGCCCCCGTTGACGCACCGTCAACACTCACCAACAAGTCAACTCTTCCAACCCAAAAACCATGAACAAAGCCGAACTCATCGCCGAAGTCCAAAAACTCCTCGGTTCCGAAACCAAGGCCGCTGCAGAGCGTGCTGTCGAAGCCACGATTGACGGCATCCAAGCCGGAATCAAAAAAGACAAGCTCGTCCAAATCATCGGATTTGGCACCTTCGCCATCACCAAGCGTGCCGCGCGCACCGGGATCAATCCGAAGACCAAGGAAAAGATCAAGATCAAGGCCTCGAACAGCGTGAAGTTCAAGGCCGGCGCGGGTCTCAAGGAAATCGCCGCCAAAGCGAAGTAATCTTCGCGTCTCCTTTCCGCAAAAGAACCGCCGTCACAACGGCGGTTTTTTTGCGCCCCCGCCCTACGCCGCATAGAACGCGCGCAGACGGTCGGCGTAGCTCCGCACGGAACCATCCGCAAGCAACCCCGACGCCAGCAGCACACCCTCGCGAACCGTCGGCACACGTCCGCACACCCAGAGCGCGGCCCCGGCGTTGAACGCGATGGTCTCCATCAGCCCTCGCGGCGCGGTGCCATCCAGAACCCGCCCAAACAACGCCCTGTTCTCATCGGGATCGCCACCGAGCAATTCCTCGCGCGAGCGCGGCTCAAGCCCGAAATCCCCGGGATGCCACTCCCCTCGCACCCCCGCCAGCTCGCCCACACCGCAAACAAGGTTGACGCCCGCCGTGGCAAGCTCGTCCAGCCCGCCCCCACCCTCGCGCAACACGCAATGGCATACCAGCCCGCGACGCACCCCGAGCCGCGCAAGCACCGCCGCGAGCAACGGCACCCAGTGCGCCGAAAACACACCCAGCAAATACATCGGCGGGGACGCCGGATTGATCAACGGGCCGAGAATGTTGAACACCGTCTTGAGTCCCTCCGCCGCAAGCGCCTTGCGCACCGGCATGAACGCCTTGTAGGTGGGGTGAAACGCGGGGGCGTAGAAAAAACAATAGTCCAGTTGCCTCAGCGACTCCACCAGCCGCCCGTCGGGCACCTCGACCGGAACGCCGATGCAGGACAGAAAATCCGCGCTCCCCGACTCCGACGTGATGGACCGGTTCCCATGCTTCATCACCTTCACGCCCGCCGCCGCAACGATGAGACTCGCCGCGCTCGAAATGTTGAACGTGCCCGACTTGTCCCCGCCCGTGCCCACGATGTCGATCGCCACACGCGGTGGCGTCAGCCCGCGGACACGTCGCGACAGATCACGGAAGGTCTTCGCAAATGCGAACACCTCCTCCACCGTCTCGCCCTTTGCCGTGAGCGCGCGCAGGAACCGCTTCTTGCCCTCAAAGTCCTCGTTCGCATCCGCAAGCCAGAGCGCCATCTGCGTCGCCTCGATCTCGTCGAGCGAATGCCCGGCCTCGGTCTTTTCTGTCAAAGCCTCCCACGGAATAATTGCTTGCATAATGCGCCGCAGTGAAACCGGGCGCGCACAGGAAACAATCCCTTTCGTCCAAGATTCCATCAGTCCCGGGCTTGCTCGCAAAAACAAAAAAACCGCCGGACTCACATTCGCGAGAACCGGCGGATTTCTTTGAACTGGCGGGATGGACGGGACTCGAACCCGCGACCTCCTGCGTGACAGGCAGGCGCTCTAACCAACTGAGCTACCACCCCATGTGGTGGGAATAGACGGCGCAGGGAATACACTATCGAGGTGGCGTCAAGCGCTTTTTGGAATTTCCCCGGAAAAAGCTTTCGCGGGAACCGGGCCTCAACCCCTTTTATGCAGTGGCGATCTGGGAAGGAAAGCGGCAGGCACTCGCCGCCGCTTTCCCAAAAAAACGACGTGTCGGCGTTCCCGATGCGTCAAGGTGCGACTGCGCGCTTTTTCCTCCGAAGCAAGCAGAGCAGCCCGACCAACGCCCCTCCTATCATGCCGTATGTACTCGGTTCAGGAATCGGCGCAAGGCTGGCGACACGAAACCCGAGGTCGCCGTACCCATCGCCGGGCGTGAGGTCCAACCACGACGAGCCAGCGGCGAGGTCCGCAGCATCGGAGTAGTACGCGGATCCGCGAACAACGCGGGAGAATGTGTTATACTGGCTGTCCGTCCATTCCCACACATTCCCGGTCATGTCAGCAACGCCATATGCACTCAGCGAAGCGTTAAGCCCCTCATAATGATCCACCGGACTCAAGGCATACGTCCCGCCTCCAGCTCCGTTTTCATACGAATAATCATAGTTCGCGTAGCTCGTGCTTATCGTGTCACCGTTCGCGTGCCCAAATGAATACTGGTAGTATCCGCCAACGTCGGTTCCTCCTTTGTTAGAATCGTAATACGCCGCCTTATACCACTCATTTTCCGTAGGCAATGCCACGGCGCCGAGGTCGGTTCCCCATACGCCACCTCGTTCAGAATTCGCTCCGCCTCCAAGGTCATACACCCCGGTCTCGGTACTGCC
>JAITIB010000052.1 GCA_031279675.1 Puniceicoccales bacterium
GCGGGGTGGTGGATGATGGTGGAGTCGAGGCCGGCCATGTCGTCGCGGCGGTGCACCATGTCTTTCCACCAGGCTTGCTTGATGTTGTTGCGCAGTTCGACGCCGAGGGGGCCGTAGTCGAAAAATCCGTTGAATCCTCCGTAGAGTTCGGAGGAGGGGAAGACGAACCCGCGGCGTTTGCACAGGTTGATGATGTTGTCCATGAGAGTGGTGTCGTTGGCCATGATCTTGAGGGTGGGTGGTGCTGGATTGTCGGGGGAGGGAATAAGAACGATTGGGTTTTGGGAAACAAGTCTGGATGCCTGGGTGTGCGGAGAGGGGGATTTACCGGTTGCATGGGGGCGTGTGTTGAGACAAAGGGGGTGTCATGAAGATTTTTTGCATGGAGTTTTGCGGGGTGGGCGTGCGGTGGCGGGGCGTTGTGGCGGGTGCCGTTTTTGCGGTTTTGTCCGTGGCGATGCGGGCGGGTGTTTTTGCGCAGGAGGGGCGGGCGGTGACGGTGGAGCCGCGGAATCATTTGTTTACGACGGCGCTTCCGGATTTTGGGGCGAAGGCGTATGATGAGGCGGTGGGGGCGTTGATGGGGGATTTTGAGAAGACGTCGGGGCGTTCCCTGCGCCCGGGGGAGCAGCGGCGCGCGGGCATCAAGGTTTACACCGCGTCCGGGCCGGGCATTGCCACGCCGAAGAATCTTGTGCGGGCGGTGGTGCGCGAGTTGGAGCGCAGGGGGTTTTCGCGCGCGGGCATTCTCATTGTGGATTTGCACGGGCAGCGGTTGCGCGATTGCGGTTACCTGCCCGCGTTGCCTGCGGAGGGCGAGGGGTTTGAGGGCAGTCCCGTGCTCGTTCTTGACAGCGGGAAGTATTACAATGCCCAGTGGTTGTATGAAAATCCGCTCCCCTCGCGTGAGATCTTTGCCCGTCAGGGCGACTATGCCGCCGCGCTTGCCTTGAGCGACAAGCACAGCCAGTTGCCAGTCCCGCTTCTTTTTCAGGTGGATTTCTGGATTAATCTCCCGAGCGCGATGGACAGTCCCGCGCTGGGTGTCTCCGGGGCGCTTGCCAATGCCACGCTTTGGAACATCAGCAACCAGCGCCGTTTTCTTGACAGCCCGGGCAATGCGACCAAGGCCGCCGTGGAAATTGCCGCCATCCCCGAGCTCCAGCGCACGCTCGTCTTTCACCTGCTCACGCTTGAGCGCTACCAGTATGCCGGCGCGCCCCAGTTTGATTCCAACTATTGCCTTGGCGAAAAACAACTCTGGCTGAGCGCCAACCCGCTCATTCTCGACTACCTCATGCTCCAGCGTTTCAACACCGCCCGGGCCGCGCACAACATCCCGCTCATCGAGCCCGAGCCGCCCATGTTCACGCAGGGCAACACCCCGCCCATCCAGCTCGGCCCCGTGCGCCCCGCGCAAATCCACTGGCACCGCGTCACCGCCGCCGCCCGGAGGTGACGCGCGCGCGCAAAAGCGCGGAACAATTTTCACGGAACCTTGTAAAATCACCCGTCATGACCACCAATGCCATCTCCCCGGATAAAACAACCACCCGCGCCACCCCCGGCTTGAGCCGCCGTGGCTTTTTGCAAAAGGCAGGACTTGCCCTCGCCGCCGGCGTCACCGCCCCCGCCTTCGTCCCTGCCAGCGCCCTTGGGCGTGATGGGCACACCGCCCCCAGCAACCGCATCGCCCTTGGCGTCGTCGGCCTTGTCCAAGGCTGGGACGGCTTTCACAAGTGCGCCGGCGCCGCCGGTGTCGAAGCCGTCGGCCTCTGCGACGTGAACGCCAAGCGCCTTGACAGCAGGGTTCGGGAGACCCGTGGATGGAAGAATGGCAAGAGCGCTGTGGGGTATCCCGATTTCCGCGAAATGTTTGCCAGCGCAAAGCTGGACGCCGTCGTCCTCGGCGCCCCCGACCACTGGCACGGCATCATGGCCGTTGCCGCCGCCCGTGCCGGCCTCGACATTTATGGAGAAAAACCCCTCGCGCACACCCTTGCCGAGGGCCGCGCCATCGTCGAGGCTGTCAAACAGCACGCACGCGTTTGGCAGACCGGAAGCTGGCAGCGTTCCGGCGGCGAATTTCGCAAGGCCATCAACATCGTCCGCAACGGCCTCATTGGAAAAATCACCCGTGTCGAGGCAGGCACCCTCGGTGCTTTCCACAACGCAGGCCCCCAGCCCGCCGATTTTGGCAAGCCACCCGCCCACCTCGACTACGACATGTGGGTTGGCCCCGCCCAATGGATCCCCTATGACAGCCGCATAATCGACTTCCACTGGCGCTGGAACCTCAACTTCGGCGGCGGCAACCTCATGGACTGGGTCGGACACCACGTGGACATCGCCCACTGGGGCATCAACAAGGACCATACCGGCCCCGTGCAGATAAAAGGCATCAAGGCCAAGTGGGCCACCGACTATCCCTTCGACGCCCAGCGCACCTACGAGTATGAGTGCACCTACGCCGACGGGCTCGTCATGCGCGTTAACAGCGGGCGCGGCACCAAGTTCTTTGGCGAGGACGGCAAATGGGTTTACGTGGACCGCGGGCGTGTTGATGCCCGCCCGAAGAAACTGCTCAATTTCGTTCCCGGGCCCAACGATTTCCAAGCCTATGACCGCAACCATTGGCACAACTTCATTGATTGCGTGCGCACGCGCAGAGAGACCATCGCTCCTGTGGAAACCGCGCACCGCTCCGCCAGTGTCGGGCACCTCGGGCACATCGCGCTCCTTACCGGGCGCACCATCCACTGGGATCCCGAGACCGAGACCATCAAGAACGATCCCGCCGCGAGCGCCTTCCTCAAGCCCGTGTATCGCTCACCCTGGGTGCTCTGAGAAGGCGGCGCCACCGCGCCTTGTCCACCAACGCCACCGGGCCGGGAACGCATTCCCCGCCCGGTTTTGTTTTTTGCAATTCAGCTCACGAGCGTGCCCACCTTTTCCCCGAGGAGCGCGCGGCGGATGACGCCCGGCTCGTTCATCGAGAAAACAAGGATTGGCATGCGGTTCGTCTGGCAGAGCGCGAAGGCCTCCGTGTCCATCACCCCGAGGCGTTTTTGCAAGGCCTCGTCGTAGCCGATCGACTCGTAGCGCGTGGCGTCCCTGTGCTTCATCGGATCCTTCGTGTAAATCCCGTCCACCTTCGTCGCCTTGAAAATGATGTCCGCCTGGATCTCGTTCGCGCGCAGAGCGGCGGCATAGTCCGTCGTGCAGTAGGGATTGCCCGTGCCGGCCACAAAAATAACGGCGCGCCCTCTTTCGAGATGACGCACCGCTTTGCGCTGGATGAACGGCTCGGCGATCTTGTCCATCGGGATCGCCGTCTGGACGCGCACCGGGATTTCGTGTTTCTCAAGACAGTCCATGATGGCGAGCCCGTTGATGACGGTGGCGAGCATCCCCATGTTGTCCCCAGTCGTCCGGTCCGTCCCGTTGTTTTGCATCCCCGCGAGGCCGCGGAAAATGTTGCCCCCGCCGACAACGAGCGCGATTTGCACCCCGAGGGCGTGAATCTCGCGCAGCTCGCCCGCGAGGCGCGCCAGCGTCGCCACGTCGATGGGATCGCCGGTCCGGGTGTTTTTGAGCGCCTCTCCGCTCAGTTTGAGGACGATGCGCTTGTAGCGCGTTTGGGCGGGGACGGATGCGACGGAGCCAGGTTTCATGGGAAGCACTCCCTATGGGGGCGCGGCGGGGGGCGTCAATAGAGTAAACATTGGGCGGGCCTTCCGGTTATTTTTGCTTTGAACGGCCCGGCGCATTCCTGTTTTAGCTCCGTGATGGGTCTGTTTTTTGCCAATGTGGTCGTTTCGTCCTGGGGCTGGGCCGGTTTTCTCGTGTTTATCGCGCTGATGCTCGCGCTGGACTTGGGGCTTTTTCACAAAAAAGACGAGGCGTTGCCGTTTCGGAAGGCGGTGGCGTGGTGCGGCGTGTGGGTTCTGCTCGCCGTTGTGTTTGGCGGGCTCATGTGGGCGTTCCATGGCGTGTCGGCGGCGATGACGTTTGCGGCGGGCTACGCGCTTGAGCTGGCGCTGAGTGTGGACAATCTGTTCGTGTTCCTGATGGTGTTTGCGTTTTTTGGGGTTCCGGTGGCGTTGCAGCACCGTGTGTTGTTCTGGGGGATTCTCGGCGCGGTGGTCATGCGCGGTGTGTTTATTGCGGGAGGGGTCGCGTTGGTGGAGCATTTTAGCGTGTTGATGTATGTGTTTGGTGCGTTCCTGGTTTTCACGGGGGTGCGCATGGGGTTTTCCGAACGGAAGGATGGGGAAAAAAGTCTGGGAAAAAATGTGTTTGTGCGCTTGGTGCGCCGGTTTTTCCCGGTGGCGTCGCAGTTGCACGGGCGGCGTTTTTTTGTGCGTGAAGGCGGGGGCCGGCTGCTGGTGACGCCTCTCTTTCTGGCCTTGGTGGTGATTGAGGTCTCGGATGTGATTTTTGCCGTGGACTCGATCCCGGCTGTGTTGAGCGTGCTGCCTCCGGGGATGGATTACGGGCTGAAGTTGTTCGTGGCGTTCACCTCCAATATTTTTGCCATCCTGGGGCTGCGTTCATTTTACTTTGCGCTTTCGGGGCTGGTGGGCCTGTTCCGGTTCCTGCGCGTTGGCCTTGCCTTTATCCTGGTGTTTATCGGGGGGAAAATGGTGCTTGCGGAGGCGGGTGTCGTGCATGTGCCCGTGGGCGTCTCGCTGGGGGTGCTCGCGGTGGCGTTGTTTGCGTCCGTGGTTGCGTCCGTGGTTTTGCCGGTGCGACCCCGTGGTGGCGTGTGACTGCGGCTGTGTCCCCGGGCGAGAGTCCGTCCCGATGGTTTGCGGGAAGTCGCCGGGAGCAAAAGTGTGCATTGGGGGGAAATTTTCCTTGCAAGGGTGTTTCCCTCGTGCACTTTCCCGCGCCCACGCAACCATTTGATGCTCAGGTGGTGAAATTGGCAGACACGCATGCTTGAGGTGCATGTGCCGAAAGGCTTAGGGGTTCAAGTCCCCTCCTGAGCACCATGTTTTAGCGGGAACACCGCATCACGCCACACCATGATTCGTCCCATCGTTTTTTTCCTCAGTGCAGGGCTGGCAATTCTTGCCGCTTGCGGTCCTGTCAAGAATGTGCCCGCGCTGCTCCCCGAGACCGACGACCCCCTTTACAAGCAGGCGCAGGAGGATCTCAAGACAGGGCGTCTCGCGCATGCCCGCGAAAAGTTCAACACCCTCCTTTACCAGCGTTCCGGCAGGGCGCCCGAGACACAGTTTGAAGTCGGGCGGCTCTGCCTTGACCCGCAGATCAACGACCCGCTCGCCGCGATACACCATCTCCGCCAGTATCTTCTTGAGCGTCCCGACACGGAGCAATCCGCCCAAGTCAGGGAGCTCATCCACAAGGGCGAAAAAATGTTCCTCCAAGGCATCCAAGGCCGCCTCTTTGCGCCCGTGCTCAACCGCTATGAGCTTGATGAAAAGCTCAACGCCACCCTTCGCGAAAACAACCTCCTGAAGCGCGACATCGAGAAATTCCGCCTGCGCATTGCCCAGCTCGAACAGATTCCCGCGCGCCCCTTCTCCACCGACGCGTCCGTCAATGCGACCCGCTCCGCTGAACCGTCCCCTGTGCAGCATTCCCCGCCGCAACCGCCTCCTCCCGCGCCACCAAGGCGATACACCGTCCAGGCTGGCGACACGCTTTACAAAATCAGCCACAAACTCTACGGCACCGGTGTGCGCTACAGGGAGATTTTCGACGCCAACCGTGACAAGCTCCCCCACGAGAGAACTCCGCTCAAGATTGGGTGGGAGCTTAAAATCCCGCAGTAACCGTCCCCGCGTTTCCCTTCCAAAATGAAAGTCATGAACTCTCTCCGTTGTTTTTTTCTCCTTGTCCTTGGCGCCACCTGCCTTGTCCGGCCCGGTCCGCGAGCAATGGCGGAATCGTCTCCGTCCGGAGTCTCGGACACGGCGCGGCTCATTTGCGGCGCGACCCCCGACGGCACTTACGACGCGCGAATCCGGGCCGTTGCGACCCTCGGCAAAACCCTTCCTGCCGCCGACTTTTTCGCGTTGCAAAACTTCCTCGAAAAAACGCCCGCCGCCGACACCGTCACGCCCGACCAGCTCAACGCGATCAAGAACGACGTGGCGGCAAAGTTGCTCGCCTGCGAATACCTGCCGGACGGGTTCTCGCGGCGCTTTCTCGCAATGGCCTCCGCGCCGGGTGTCGGACTCGTCTGGCAGAACTACACCATCCAGTTCCTCGACGTCCTCTGGGTGCGCGAGAACGACACCGCGATGCGCCGGCGGATTTTTGACACCCTCTTGCACGCCACCGGAGACACGCGCCTTACCATCCCGGGAACCGCGCTCCTGACGCTCTCGCGCCTCCCAACCGAGGCCGGGTTGACACCGGGAAGGCTTGGCGATCTCGCCATGCGCGCCATCGCAAACGACGCCATCCCGTGGCAGGACAAGATCACCGCATTGCACGTCGCGGCGGACGCGGGTGATGCCCGTGCGCTTGCCCGCGCGCGCGCCTGGGCGGCGGACAACGCCAGGCCGGTCATGCTGCGCATGGCATCCTTCGCCGTTCTCGGCAAAATGGGCGTTCCCGAAACCGACGGGGCTTTGTTGGAGCGCCACGCGCGGAGCGGCGAATTCCGCCTGCGCTCGGCGGCACGCGCGGCCCTGAAAAAACTCTCGCAACATCCCGTGTCCGCCTACGACGCCACCGCCCCAAAAAAATGAAGTGTCCGATGCTGGTGCTGGGCTCTCTGATGGTCTTGGGCGCGGGGGTGACCGCCCTTCTTGTCCCTCGCCCGGGACAAAACGAAATTTCGCCCGAGTCTGCCCTCAAGCTTCAGCGGCCCCTGTGGGTGGATGCGCGCGGAGCGGACGATTTTGCGCAGGGAGCCATGCCCGGCGCGCTCCTGTTGAACGAGGACAACTGGCCGCGGTCCATTGCAACCGTGCTGGAACAATGGCACCCGGGGCGGCCCATAATCGTGTATTGCGGCAGCCTCTCCTGCTCGGCAAGCCAGGCCGTGGCAAAGCGCTTGCGCGGGGAGGAATACGGCCTTGCTCCCGTTTACGTCCTGCGCGGCGGTTGGGATGTGTTGAAGGCGCGCCTTGCCGAGGCATCGCAAAGACAATGAAACGCGCGCCCGCCATCACGTGGAAATCCCTGCGACCCTGCGTGCGCCTTCTGGCGCGACTGACATTGACCTGCGTGTTTGTCATCGCGGGTGTTTTGAAACTGGCCGGCATGGAGCAGACGCAGGCTGCCGTCGAGGGCTACCGCCTGTTGCCCGGCTGGGCGGTGTGGCCGGCGGCACTGTTCTTGCCGTGGGCGGAGATTGTCAGTGGCGCCGCCCTCTGGGTGCCGTGGCTGCGGGAGGCGTCGCGATTTTTTCTGGCGACATTGCTGTGGCTTTTCCTTGTGGCGATTCTCGCCGCGTGGGCGCGCGGACTTGACATCCGCTGCGGTTGCTTTGGTGGCGAGGGAGAGGCCGGTTATCCCTGGCTTGTGGCACGTGATTTCGGGTTGCTGGGGTTGCTTTCCCTGACGAAAAGGGGCGTCGAAAAGTGAAAAACAAACTCCTTCCTCTGACATTGCTGATGCTGGCGCCCGCAATTCTGCGCGGCGGCATCGTTTTTGAAACCCCCCGGATCATTGCGCCATGCGAGGCCGGACAGACTCTCGTAAAGGCGGATTTGCCCTTTCGAGTGGAAGCCTCCGGTGGCGTGCTGCTCATCACCAACATCAAGACAGGCTGCGATTGCACAACCGGGGTTGCCGACGCCGAAAGCTACGCGCCGGGCTCAACCGGAAAAATCCAGCTTGTTTTCACCGTGGGCGAGCGAACGGGATTCCAGCGCAAGACAATCACCGTGAAAACATCGGATGGCCGGGAGGCGGTCGCATTTTTCCAGACCAGCATCCCCCGGATCCTGAGCATCAAGCCGGCGTTTGTTTTCTGGAAAAAAAACGCCCCCGGCACGGAGAAACAGGCCATCGCCACGGTCGTCCTGAAAGACAGGCCCGTGGCGATCACGGGATTCGACATTACCCCTGCCGGCGCATTCAACGTCACCCTCCACCCACCCGCCAAACCAGACGGCAGGGATTACCGGGTGAGCATCGTCCCGCGAACGACGGCCAGCCCGGTCACGGCGCGCATTGTCTTGAAAACAAATTTCCCCAAGGATGCCGCGGAGCGCTTCGTCATCGTCTGCGCCGTGAAATGACCGTCGCATGAAAATACTCCTGCTCTCATCCAGCACCGGCGGCGGGCATGACATGCGGGCGCGCTCCCTTGCGCAGTGGGCGGCGGCGTCGGAGGCCCGCCCGCTCGGCATCGAGACCTCGCGCCACCAGGCGCTTGAAAACGGCGCGCCGCTCTATGTGTTTGGCGCCGGGCTTTACAACCTCATCCAACGCCGCCTCCCGGCGCTGCACCACGTGTATTTCAACGTGCTCGAGCTTTTCCCCTTTTGCGGCTCGGCGCGCACCATGCCGGGGCGCGCCGCATTTCAACAACTCGTCCGCCGCGCGAACCCGGACCTTGTCCTGAGCACGCACGATCATCTCAACCACGCCTTCCTCGACGCCGCCCGTGACGCGATGCCCGGGAATCCACCGCTTTGCGGGACCTACTGCGGCGAGCTTTCAGGCGGCTACGGCTTTAGCAAACACTGGGTGAACCCGCGCGCGGACTTTTTCATCGGCGCTGTCGATGCCTGCACGGAGGCGGCGCGCAGGCACGGCATGTCCCCGGAAAAATCGTGGACGGGCGGATTCCTCCTCAATCCCGATTTCTGGGCCTCCCCGGACGCCACCTCGCCGGGGCGAGTCGCGTTTTTTTGCGAAACCCTCCGCCTTGAACCCTCCCGCTTCACACTCCTGCTGGGCACCGGATCGAATGGCGCGAACAACCATCTCGCCCTGTTAAACGAACTGGCGCGGGCCCGCGTCCATCCGCAAGTGATAGCGTTGTGCGGACGCAACGAGCAGGCGCGGCGCGACATCGACGCCTGGGCGCGTTCCAATGCGCAAATCCCCGTTCGCGCACTCGGCTATCAGCAGCACATGAGACAGGTCATGGACTGTGCGGACCTCCTCTTTGCACGACCCGGCACAGGCACGACAAGCGAGGCCCTGCAGACAGGCATCCCCATCGTCTTCAACGGCATTGGCGGTGTCATGCCACAGGAGCTGATCACACTGCGTTATTGCCGGCGTTTTTTTGAAACCCTTGTTGTGCGCCGCGCGCGCGCACTGCCCGCCCTCATCAGCCAACTCATGTCCACCCCCGACCGCCTCGCGACGATGCGCTCGGGAATTGTCCACGCCCGCCCGGACGGGCATCCCGTGCGCATTTTGGAGCGGCTGGCAGCCTTGCGCCGTGTGCAGGCGAGGACATGAACTCCCCGCGAAACCCCGTTCACGCCCCCTTTTTGCGACCGCGAAAACTTTTTTGAAAAAAAGGCTTGCGCGAACCCCGCTCCATCCCTTTTCACCCACGCCAACAACAACGCCATGTCCACCCACGCCAACACCGCCACCAACACCGCCGCCCTTGGTTTCGCCCAAGACGCCGGGTCGAGTGGCCTCGACGGGACACTGTCGCGGTTGCGCCGCG
>JAITIB010000001.1 GCA_031279675.1 Puniceicoccales bacterium
CCCCCGATGATCCAAGCGCTCCAACACATGCAACCCCTGCCGGACAATCTCATGACTCGCCCTCCCCTTCACATCCACGACAAACCCAACCCCGCAGGCATCATGCTCAAACGCCGGATTATAAAGCCCCTGCTTTTGAGGCCGCACCGCGCGCAAAGAAGGAGATGGAGGGTTGGCGTTGTTGGTATCGCGATTAGTCGACATATGATATGGTGGAAAGTCTTGTGAAAGGATTATTGATTTTGCCGATTTTCCAAGTTCTTGCGTGCCTGAAACGGACAGACAGGAAACCTATTCCCCTTTTGAAGGAAACGGCCCTACCCTTCCTCAAGACCCAGAAAACGGGGCCAAGCCTCATAGAAAGCGTCCTTGGCCCCGCAAGAGTTTTTTACCCGTACATGCCCACCCCAAGGCCACCCGAGGGTGGGCACCCTCGTCCCTGATTGCATTTCTCGCGAAAACACCACCCGATAATTTGAGGTTTATTTACGGCTGGGTTCGAACGTTTTTGCAGGATGCTGGCGCATTGCCATGGCAGATTTGGAATGCCCCAACGCTTGCCAACTCCCTCTGATAGACCAAGCCATGCGCGTGCGCTATCGCGATTTGCTTGCCGACTCGTGGATGCCGCAGGTTGGCGAAAATCGCCGCGCATCATGAGGCCAAAGATAATGCCCCCAGCCCGCATTGCCTCCGCCGCTCGTCAAACCCACATCTCGATGCTCCTCTGTACCGCCTCAGCCCACAACGCCAAGGCGCGGCACGTCCGCCCCCGCCGTTCATCGGGGTGGATGTCGCGATGATTTTTATCTTACCTCCAGCCAAAATCAGGCCAACCTCCGCACCAACGACCATTGACGACTTAGCACAGAAAAAGGTCGCCCTTTTGAGCGAAGAGATCCTCACGAGGGAATGCCCCGCATGCGCCCAGTTGTGCGCAGACCTCGCGATTGAATTTTTCGATGTACAAAATCTCCATGCGCCCGGCCAATTCGTCGAACTTCTCGGAGCCCAAACCGAAGACGGCCTTCATGGTTCTCTCGCTTCTGAAGATGCGCTCAAGTATTTGCATGCCCCAATGTTTGCCTCCCTCACAGCTTCTTGGCAATACTTATTTCCCAGCACGTATAATTTTCCGGAGAAGCTTCAAAAGCCCGGCTCACTTTGGCGGGTGTCCGCTCCGCTCCGATAAGCGGCGAGACTCCACGCAACGCACGGCGGGATTTTCTGGAACGTTTTCAACGCGGCGAAATCCGCGTCCTTTGCAACCACAGCATTCTAACGACCGGTTTCGATGCTCCGAAAACGGACATGATTTTCATTTCCCGCAACATTTTCAGTCCGGTTCTTTACATGCAAATCGTGGGGTGCGGGCTGCGCGGACCCAAAAACGGCGGCACCGGGCGTTGCCGGGTGGTGACAGTGCGCGACAATTTGGGACGTTTCGACGAAAAGCGGGCGCATCACTATTTTATGAAATACTAGCAAGACTATATGCCTTCCGCGCGGGCATAGTCGCCGTGCGCGGTGGTTTTTTGCAGGAGGGGTCATCCCCGCGTTGCGCGTTTTTCGCGGCGGATGCGCTGCCAGTGGGGTTCGGGGCCTTCGCCCGCCATGATGCAGCCCAGCGGCTGGATTTCGCCAACCACGGTTGCGAGGCCGAAACGGGCGATTTGGGCCTTTACCTTGGTCGCGTCCTTGTAGCCGAGCGGGGATTCGGAGAGGTCGGGTGTGCCGTTGAACCAGCGCACGTCGAGGCCTTGCGTCACCGCGGACAATGTCTCGTTCACGCGCCCGGGGATGACTTTTCCGTCGGCGCCCTTGTAGGGGCGCAGCATGGCGGAGCGCGAGAGGTTGCGCCCGGCGCCGTGCGGGCAGAATGACAGGTAGTGTGCGTTGTCGGCGCCGAGCACGAGGAGGATTTCGCGGGCCATGTTGAGCGGGATCAGGCCGGGCAACGGGCGGCCCTGGTCGTCGCGCCAGGCGGGTGTGGCGCCTTTGCCGTGCAGGAACACGTTGCCGCGTTTCCACACAAAGTTGTGTTCGTTGCCGATCTGCGCGCGTGCGCGCTGGCCGATGCGCCCGAGGAAGGCCTCGTGGATCAGCGCGTGGTTGGCACGGGTCCAACGGGCGATGTATTGCAGGGCGTCCCAGTAGTCCGTTCCCTCGCGCGTGTCGGCGGGCAGCCACACGGCGGCGTTGGGAATGCCCTTGGTGTGCTCATCGCACCAGGCGCGGGCGGCTGCCTGTCCGCGCTTGTAGAGATCCGCGCCGATGCCGCGCGAGCCGTGGTGTGTGACGAGGACGTTGAATTTGCCGTCGCGGTGCGAGATTGCCCGGGCGAGTCCGCCGTGTCCCGCGGCCTCAATCGCGGTGCGTTGCGGCTCTGTGAACTGTATCCGCCCGATGTAGGCGAAGTGGTTGCCGTCGCCTTGCGTGCCGAGGAAGTCCTGGGCGCGGCTGCGCAGGCCGGAGAGGAACGGGTTGTCCCACACCGGCTCGTCGAGCACGGCATCCGTGAATTGCCGTCCGCGCGGACGCCCGCCGGCGCCGAAGTGGGTGGCTTGTTGCAGCTGGTCCATGAGCGTCCCGACCGGGAGCGTTTCGTCGAAAAAAGTCGCGAACATCGAGCAGCAAATATCCGCCGAATGCGCACCCGGGATGATGGCGTTTTCCACGGCGATGGCGCCGCCGACCGGGATGGTTGCGGTGCCGTCGCCGGACGGGCAGGTGTCGGGCATGAGCACGCCGCGCTGGATCACGGGCGAGCGCAAGAGTTCCCTCATGCGTCGGCGGGCGGATGCGATGTTGGCGATTTCCTCGTCGGTATCGGCTTCAACGGCTTCAGCGAGGGGCGCGCCGGTTGCGCGCGGCAGGATGAGCGGCGGCTGTTTGGGGAATTCTTGTTCGAGGCGGGCCAGAATGCTTTCGCGGTCGAGGCCGGTGGCGTCGAGTTCGTGCGCGCGGCGAAGGGCGGCGCCGAGGCGGGGGCCTTCGCGCCATCCGGCGGCGAGCAATTCACGAGCTTTGATTTCCGTGGTCATGTTGGTGTCGGGGGAGGCGGATGGCATTTCGTCCGGGTAAGAAGTTTCGCGCAACACTTTCTGAAAAAAACGCTTGCATCCTCTCTTCGAATCACTTCGATGCGCGGCCAACAAGTTCGAAATGTCTTCATTCGCCACCAACGCCACCGCTGCCGCCGCTCTGTCCTTTGGGAAAACCAAGGAGTGGATTTCGTCGTTGGTGTGGAAGCACA
>JAITIB010000117.1 GCA_031279675.1 Puniceicoccales bacterium
CAAGTTTCCAGCTCCGGGATGCGAAGGCATCGGGCGATTGAATCGGCAATCGCGCTGCACGCCGCCGGAATGCCCTTGGTTTCGTCCCCGCGCGCCGCCTGCGCCCCCTCAATATTGGCGTAAGCACAGGCGTAACGCCCCTCCGCATTCAGCACATTCATCATCGCCAGCAAAGTGCTCGTCTTGCCCGTCTGCCTCGGCGCATGCAGCACAAAATAACGTTCGTTGTCGATTAGTTGTCGGATCTCGGGCCAATCCACACGCGAAAGCATGTCGATGTGATAGTGCCGTTCAGGTTTGATCGGCCCGGCGTTGTTAAAGAAGCGCTCCATGTTTAGCTTCGACAGACGTTATTAAAAAAGGCTTCGTCAAAAGCGCACTTTTGTGGGTTGGTGAAATGTATCATTCTTCGGGTTCAAATTCGAGGCGGGAGCGCAAACCGTCGTCTTCGAAACGCATCCAGAGGGTCGTGGCGCGCAAGCCTCGCAGGAAACCGGTGTCGTCAAAGTTCGAGTTGGGGATTCGCGCATCGAACCATGATCGAAACGGTTTGAGGCGCGGGACGGCAAAGGTGGTGTCGAAGGCAATACCGGCGGGGAGCGGAGTGGAGCGCCCAAGTGCGGCACGTTGGAGTTTGGCGGCAGCGGCGGCGTCCACGCCATACGCCTGCATCCACGGGAGGATTTCGGCGGCGGTGGCGTAGAGGGATTTGCGCCAGGCGGAGGCGGCTTGAGCGAGGGCTTGAGGCAGGGCGGTGCGCATGCCCGCAGGCGAGAGTGTGAGGACTGCGTTGGAGGGCGTGACGAGGAGTGTTCCGATGATGGGATTCGCCGTCCAAGGATGGTTTGAGATGTGCAACCAGTTGCCTTCGACAGAAATGGCAAACTCGGCACGCACAACACCTCCGGCATTCAATGTGAACAGGAGGCGGTTCTCTTTTTCGACATAAACGCTTTCGAATTCCACCCAGCGTTCCGCACTGCCAGCGACGTGGCGCAATGCGGCACGGGCGGCTGCGGGGTCGCTCAACGGAATGGCGATGTCACACGGACGCGTGATGAGCGCAGAAACGAAGGGAACAAGGAGCAATTCCTTGCCATCCACACCAAAGCCGCGTCCGCGCGCCGAGCTAATGTCGTTCAAACCCGGGAAGGTGGCTTGCACGACTGGCGCGGAGTCGTTCACGGCGATCGCGATGTAGTCGCCAAGCAACGGGGCGATCACGCCAAAGGAGCCCATCAACTGCGAGTCAAGCATGCGCGTGATGACCTTGCCCCTGCCGGAATTCGGCAGCTGGAAGGCCATCGTTGCCACCGGCGTGTCGCGGTAAATAGGCAGCCCGACAAGGCTGGATTTGACTGACACAGCGGGATTTGCGGCAGTGGCATCGCCCGAGGTGGCGTCCGCACGGCGCCCAGAGCGGGAAACACCGGCAAACGCGTCGCGCAATTCCTCATAAAGGCTGTTGTCAATGAGGGGCAGGATGAAAGTCTCAAGCGAGGTTTTTCCGTTGGGGGCGAGCTCAAGGCGGACGGCGATGGGATCGAAAAATTCCCTCCAGTATCGCGTATAATTGTCACGATAGCTCTTATAGACGGCTGCCTCGGCAGCAGAAACTTTTCCAACGGGGTTTGCCGAAAGCGGGCGGAGCATCGACAACGGCCCCCACTCGGCGGACGCCACGACGCAGCCGGGAGAAAGCGTCATGCCAGCGGGAAGACGGTCCTTTTCGAGGATTCCCTTTATCCCATAGCGGGCGGCGAGCTGGGCGAGATCAGGCACGTCAACGCCATGGTCAAGTCGATGGCTGAGCGCGGCAAGCGTGATGGCTTCCATGCGGGCACGGGTAACGGCCCGGCGCAGCTGCCCGATTTTCACGGCAGGGCCGGTGAGACGGCGAATAAACGGATCGGAGAAATAAACGTAGGCGCCGGAATTGGCGTCATCCGTGGTGGCAGGGAGACGGGCGGTCATCACGCGAAACTCGTCGCTGTGCCCCAGACTGCCCTTGCCCCCGGCAGCGGCCAAGGCGAGGGCCCTCTCGATCTCATCCTTGTTTGAGGAGAGAAAAAACAGATTGTCACGCACGGCCAAATGGAAACGCCCCCCATCCGCAAGCGGAACATCAACGCGGGCACCGGAAAGCGCCGCGGCGAGCTTGAAAGGAGTGGAGGCGCCAGGCTTAAGCTTGAGAACAAGCGTGATGTCCGTGTTGTCGCGGAAAAAAACATCCGGCGCGAACAGGGCGGCCTCGGCCACATTGCCACCGGAAAACCAGCGGCGCGCCTGCTCCAGCGTAAGGCCAAACTTGGCCGTGTAACGGGCGGCAATGTCATGATCGGCAAACGATTCGCCAAGAAACGGAGCAAGACGCCCCGCCGTCTCGCCGCCTCCGCTGAGCAAGACCGAAAGTTTTCCCGGGTCGCGCAACAGCACAAACAAACGGTCAACCGGCACATAATCGGCAAGGCCCGGCCCGGGAACAGGCGGAAGCTTCAACGCGGCAAGCATCCCGGCATAGGGATGCGCCTTGACGGAAACACCCTCAAGCGTGGAAACATCCACGGCGGTGGCGTCGCCCGGCGCAGGCGGAGAACCGGCGTTTGCGAGCAATTCCGTTTGCAAAGTTTCGCGGATGGCAGTCTGCCCGCCAAGAATGGAGAGAGTGGAAATCGCGTTGCTCCCCGAATCATCGCGACGGCTGCGAGCCCGTCGTGGGTTGCCCTCGTCTTTGGCCGAATCCTTGTCCCCGTAAATTTCGGCAAGCGTCACCTTCCAAAAATCGGCAAGCGGATTCGGACTATCAGGATGAGCAAGCGCCGCCCAGGCACTGGAGCGGAGCTGCGCCCACTCGGTAAACACCGCCCTGCTGGCCGGGGATTTCCTTGCGGCGGCAAGATCAACGCGAACTTCCTCGACCGCCCCATCGGGCTTAAGCTGGCGCAAAGAAAACGAGGCCGACGCCACCTCGCGATCGCGCACCACGGCGGCAAAACGTCGCGTTCTGCGCCGATCCCACTGCATCTCCTTCCGGGCAAAGGCCTCATCATCAAAGGAAAAATTCTCGGACAACAGATAAACATGCGCCAGCGGCGTGCCCGCCCCCGGCTCCACCGGACACCACCAAGCGTCAAGGTTTTCAACCTCGCCCGTGACAATCGCCACACCCGTCCTGGCATCCTCGTAAACCGCCGCGTTCTGAAGCTCCAACGCGGCATCCAACCGCAACGCCATCACCGGAAAAACCACAAACAACACGCGCAGAAACGCGCGGGAAAAACGAAGAGCATTCATAACGCCCCGAAAAAAACCATCGCATCCCCGCCAAGGGAAGCACAAAATTACAACAGCGGCAAGTGCGCTGACAAAGACCGTTTGGATTTGCGCGCCCGCCGGATTGTCTTCCGATCCAACTTTAAACCGGCTGGTGCAAAATGTCCCGAGCGGTTTTTTATTTTGAACGAACAGGATGTTTGGAACGGATTGTTTTAAGGAGGCCGGGTTTGTTTGTGGTGATGCCGTCGATGCCCCAGTCAAGCAGTTCTTGCATCCTGCGCGGCTCATCCACCGTCCATGCCCAGACAGTGATTCCGTTTTCGTGCAAAACGGTTATAAGTTCCCGGGAGAGAAGTGTGTGCTGCAGGTCGAGAATTGAAATGTCGAGTGAACGCGTGAGGGCGAGGAGTTCCTGGATGAATTTATTTTTGTTGCCGGGCGCCTTCCCGCCCTTGAGCAGGGCAACGGGAGTTTGGGGCGCGAGGCGGCGAAAGTTTTTTACCACTTCCGTGGAAAAGGCGATGATGACAGCACGGTCCGCAAGTTCCGTTTTGTTGAGGGCGGCGATGATGCCCGCCTCAAGCCCCTCTTCTTTGATTTCGATGACAGGGCGGCAGGGGGTGGCCTTGAGGGTGGCCAAGGTTTCATCCAAGGTTGGTATTTTTTTTCCCGCGAATTTTGCTCCTTTCCAGCTTCCCGCATCGAGGTTTTTGATCTCTTTCAGGGTTCGCGTGCTAAGTTTTGTTTTTTTATCCTTGGCAAGACGGGGGCGGGTGGTGCGGTCAAGAGAATCGTCGTGAAGAATGACGAGCTGTCCGTCGAGTGTTGCGCGAACATCAAATTCACAGCCATCCGCTCCGGCGGCAGCGGCGGCGCGAAAAGCGGGCAGTGTGTTTTCGGGAAAACCATGCGAATCTCCCCGGTGGGCGATTATCGGGAGCAGGAGCCTGCTTTTGCCTGTTTTTGTTTCGGCCCGTTCGGAGGTCTGCCCTGACGAGGATTGGGCGGATATTATTACGGTTTGGGAGAGGAGGGCTATTAATGGTAAACAAAAACGCATGATATTGCCAAAATAGGGCCCGCGAATCGTCTGGCAATCATTTTATTCAAAAACCGAGCAACAGTAATGAACAGGCCTTCGGGACAATAGAAAGCAATCTGAGGAGCCTTCGTGCCACTTGCAACGAAGCGTAGGGCATCGTTTTTTCTGGTGTTGGGACGATGTCTGCGTTAGCTGCCTCGGACATAATGACGGACGAACACAAATCTGCATTTGTCTACGAACCCGTGCGATTGTTTCTGGAAAAATTCCGCGACGCACATGCCGCCAATGTCAGCGCGTGTTTCGAGGAATTGTTTCGCCATTCCGGCGTCAACGCCGCGGAGAATGCGGCGACGGTTGGCGGACTGCGTGCCAGTGAGGCGCAGTTGCAGCGTGTCATTGCGGATCACCGCCGAAAACGGTTTGAGCGCGGAGTGATGATTACTCTCGCCGTCCTATGCGCCCTGTTGCCACTGGTGATGATTGCCATGGATGATTGGGAGTTGGTGGCACGGCTGTCCGTGGGAATATCGGGTGCAGGCGTCTGCATGTGGTTATTTGCCAAGATACTCCCGGAATTGTCGAAAAAAATTGAGACGTTGGAAACTTCCGACGGCATATTGCAGCAGCAAATCAATGAGCAGCGCGCTCTGGCGTGGAGGCAAATGGAACCGTTAAATGCGCTCTACACGTGGAATCTTGCGCCACGTTTGTTTACGCAGACGCTGCCAATAGTGACCTTGGACGCTTATTTTGACATGGGGCGGATGGATTTTCTCGCGCAGCGTTTTGGCATGACTCCACCGGCGACGCAGCAATCCACACTCGCGGTGCAAAGCGGTGAGGTGCAAGGCAATCCGTTTGTATTCGTCACTGACGTAAGCATGGAAATGGGAGAGGAGACCTATCATGGTTCGTTAAGTATCAGCTGGACGGAATGGGGTACTGGCGCTGACGGTAAGCGCTGCAGAGTGACACGCTACGAAACGCTATGCGCCAGCAAGACCGCGCCCAAGCCACAGTATGTCGAGCAAACACGGTTGTTCTATGGAAACGACGCTGCACCGGACTTGTCGTTCAGCCGTAGGCCGGGGTGGGTGCATGAGCTCAACGAGCGGCAGCGACGAAAAAGAATCGGCAATGGCGAACGCCAATTGGAGGCGATGACGCGCGAGGCCATCAAAAACAACGGCGCGTTTCTCGACATGACCAACAAAGAGTTCGACGTGCTGTTCAATGCGCTCGACCGCGATCATGCGCAACAATTCAGGCTGTTGTTCACGCCACTTGCACAGAAGGAAATGGTGCGTTTGCTCACCGACGACAAGGCCGGCTTCGGCGATGAGTTTGCCTTCATCAAAACACGGCGGCTGAACATCATCGTCCCCGCGCATTTGCAAACGTTTGATTTCACGCAATCACCCGAGCGCTGGCAGCATTACTGCCTTGATGACGCCCGCGCATACTTCAATCACTACCACAACGAGTATTTCCGGCATCTGTATTTTGCCTTTGCGCCACTGCTTGCCATCCCGCTCTACCAACAGCACAAGCCCCCGGAGCACATCCACAAGGAGGCATGGGCGCACCGTCTCGCGCAACGCGAGCACGAGGCGGCGGCCAATTCACTCGGTGACAAACGATTCGCACACCCTCATTCGGAAACGCGCAACATTCTAAAAACAAGCATCGCCAATACCGGGGAACGACGCGAAACGCTGACAGTGACGGCGCACGGATTTGCCTGCAAGCAGCGGACAGAATATGTCGGCAAATTTGGCGGAGATGGACACTGGCACGAGATTCCGGTGCATTGGATCGAATACATTCCCGTTGCACGACAAAGCCCCGAGCTGCGCGCCCACGCCACCATTGCAGATGCGATGCAACAAAACAGCTACCTGCAAAAAGAAATCACCGCCGCGCGCGAAGTTTACAACGACACTGTCAACCAATGGAACAGTGATATTTTCGCATGGCCGACCAAGATGATCGTGGCCGCCCGCGCTGGCTATACCACACGCATCCCCTTCACGGCGTCTGTCGAGATGAAGGCGCGGGCAAGGGAAGTGTTTTTCTGACGTCCATGCCGCCTGCCATTGCCGGCGACACCACTTGGGGACGATGACGCGCGCCGGCGCGCCACTTGAGTGCCGGCCTTATTTTTTCTGGTCGATCCAGCGGGTGATGCCGCGGATGGTCCAGGTGGCAACGGTGTCGTCGAGCTCGGTCTGGACGGTGTCACCGGTTTTTTTGCCAAGGAGTTTTTGGGCGAGCGGCGTTTTGTAGGAGAGGATGTTTTCCTCCGGAGCGCTGTCCCAAGCGCCAAGGATGGTGTAACGGACAGGTTTGCCACCGTTTCCGGGGATGAGCTCGACGATGTTGCCGACGCTAATGGTGTCAGTGGTGGCCTCGGTGAAGTCGGTAACGCGCCCGCGGGTGAGATCTGTCTCGAGGTTGGATTTGCGCGCGAGGAGTGTTTCTTGATCCTGGCGTGCCATTTTGTACTCGCTGTTCTCGGAAAGGTCGCCGTGTTCCTTGGCGAGGGCAATGGCCTTTTTGTTTTCAGGGAGTTTGTTTTTGATGATGTCCTCAAGCTCGCGCCTGCGCGCGTCGAGAGACCATTGGGAGACGACAAGCTGCTCGGTTTGTTCGGCGACTTCACCGGCAACGAGGTTTTGGATGCCGGGGTGGAGCTTGATGAAGCGCGCGAGAATGGATTTTTTTGTCAGAGGCTCAAACCCTTGGTTGAGGAGGAGGGATTGGGCGAGGTCGCGGGCGACTTCATAATTGGCGTCCTCGAGGAGGTCGGGGATGAGCTCTTTGTCGTCGCTGAGTTCCTCGGCAAGGGGGATGCGACGGGCCGAGGTGGCGAGGAGCGCCTCGTTGTCAATGGCGTAAAGAATGGCGGCCAGAAGACGGTGGTTGACGAGGGGGCGCACAATCGGGGCGTATTTGCGCGAAGTCCTGTTTTTGATGACCCAGCTGAGGACGGAGCTTTTCAGGGCCTGGGCGTTGAGCCACTCGTGAAGTTTCGTGGCGACGAGTTTGGCACAGTCGCGCTCGACAAGGAAGTTGATGCATTCGGAGGTGAACTTGCCGGCGCTGTCGCGGAGGAGTCCGATGATGATTCCCTGCCATTTTTCGGGGTCGGGGTAAACGCGGGTGAGGAGGTCGAGTATGCGTTTAAGGTAAGCGGGGGTCTGCGGAATGTTGGCGGCGAGTTCGGAAAGGTCGTCATCGTCACAAGTGATGACAATGCTGCGGGAGGTGGGTTCGAGTTGTTCGACATCCTCCTTGAGGTGGCGGCAGAGGTCGTTGCGCACCCAGATGCCATGGAGACACTCGGCCTTGGAAAGGCGCTTGGCCGACTGGATGGCCGCGGTGAGCTCGTCAAAGATGCGGTGCAGGTCGGACTCGATGAAGCGGACTTTTTCCGCGCGCGCGGCATTGTCGCTCTGGGCCTTTGCGAGCTCGCCGAGTGAGAACTCGAAGAGTTTTTCGGCAAGCTGGATTTTTTTGCGCGGGTTTTTGTTGAGGTAGTATTCCTCAAGAATTTCCTGTTCCGGATTGACGGGATCCTCGCGGAGGGAATAGGGGCCGTCTTTCTTGGCGGGGACGGCGACATCGGGATCCTTGACGAGGAGTTTTCTTGTGGCGGCCCACCATTTTTTGACTTTTGCCGCGCCGAGGACGCGTGTGAGGATGATGTCCAGCTCGGTGGCGGACACGGTTTGGTCGGGGCTGGCGCGGAGGATTTGCTTGATGAGCTCCGCAGGGTCGTCCTTGGCGAGGTCGGCGATGGATTTGGGATCGTTTTTTTGGCGGACGTAAATGTGTTCCGTGGGAAAGATGGTGAGCTTGTCTATGCAAAACTCGGGCGCCATTGGATGTTGAAGCTTGCCGCTTTCGGGGAAATCAATGAGGAGCCGGTCGGTCTCCGGATCGTATTTCTTGATTTGTCCGAAGCCCCAGCTTCGGTGCATGCAGTATGCGCCATCGCGCATGGCTTCCAGTTTTTCCCGCGCATCGCGCAGAGCGGGTTTTTTCGCGAGAAGTTGTTCTATGGCCTCGTTATTCATCTGATGGTGTTTTATATCGAGGATAAGAACCTGCGCTGGCAAGCAATCATTTGGGAGGGAAAGAGGTCGGGTGAAAAAGGGCGGGGCATGCGCCTTGAGCCATGGCGGGCGCGCCGTCGGGCGGTGACGTTATTTGATGCCGCTGCGCTTCTCGGCTTCCTGCAAGAGCGTCACCTCGCTGAATTTTTTGGCAAGGACAGCACCGTTTGCCGGGTTGGTGACCAGGACGGCGTATCCGGAATACAGCGTTTTTGCGAATGTCGGCGACTTGGTCAAAAAATCGCCCATTGTCCCGGTCACGGTAAACGGAACGACCTCGCCGCCTTCGCACAAACCGCTTGTCGATGCCTTCGTTTTCCCAAACCAATAGACACGCAGCTCCACCGGCAGGTCCACGCCGCTGTTTGTCATTGCGCTCACGCGCAGGCAGCGCGAGCCGGGGGACAGGGTGCGCACTTCCGTATTACCCGAAGAGGATTCCTTGGCGGGCTGCTGGGCGGTGCGCCGGGTGACCACAAGTTCCCTGGGCGTGTCATTGCGCACTTCCTCAACGTTGATCGTGATGGCCTTGACTTCCTTGCGGCGTTGCCCGGCGAGGGAATTCAATGACTCGCGCGTCTTCTTGTCCAGCTCCGCGAGCGTGAACGAATCCTCGGTTTTCGACGCCACGTAGCGCACCCTCACCGCATCTTGGTAAATGCCAAGCAGCTCGACTTCCACCGGCAGCCCGTCCGCGGTAGTGATGACAACCGGGTCGGCGCGCACATGCGCAACCGCCGGCACGACCGCAAACAGGAAACAAACAAGGGAACGGATTTGAGAGATCATGCGCGCCTTCCTACGCGCAACCCGGCGGCATGGAAATCTCAAAATTTCCCCGCATGGCAAATTCCACGTTGACAGCTGGCACTCCAGCCACATGTCCCTTGGTGAAAATTTTCTCGCATGGCCAACACCAAGTCCGCCCAAAAAAACATCCGCAAAGCTGCGGTGCGCACCCAGGCCAACAAGGCCGTCAGGAGCCGCCTCAAGACGCTTGCCAAAACAACCGCCGCCGCCGTCAAGAGCGGTGACGCCCAGAAGGCCGCCGCCGTTGCCGCCGCCACCGTGTCCGCGCACGACAAGGCGGTGAAAAGTGGCGTCATCCACAAAAACAAGGCCAGCCGCCTGAAGTCGAAGCTGGCCAAAATCACACAAGTGCCCAAGGCCGCGAAGTAAACTCTCCCGCCGCAGCCAATCCCCGTGCGTACAATCCCGGGCGCACGGGGTTTTTTGTGAAAAACTCACCGCGCACGCCCCGGATGACAGCGCCCGCCGCCACCACCCTCATCGGGTTTCCCCCACCGTTGCTCGGCGAAAAGCCGTTGCGTCTCGCCGTGTTGAAAGCAGACGGCTCCGGTGGCGTCGCATTGGAAAAACCCGCCGGTGTTTGCTGGGACGGCGACGAACCCGGCGCCCCTGGAATCGTCGCCGCCGTGCGCCTCCAACTTGCCACTGGCAAGCCTGAGCTGTGCGCCTGCCACCTCCAAAACCCCGTCTCCGCCTGGCCGCTCGAAACCGAAATTGCCGGCATCGGACTTCTCGCCCCACGCGGCCCCGCCTGCGAACGCTGGCGCAATGCGTTCGGCTCCGCGCAGTGCACATTCACCTTTGAGTTTCTCGCCGCCAACGACGATGGCGACGCCACCGCGGACGCGTTTTCCTGCGCGCTCCCCGTGGCACGGCATGACCGGCTGGCACGCGCGCTCATCTCCCACAGCACGGGGAAAAAAAGCATCACACACTTCCGCCGCACCGCCCGCGTCGCACGCTGGAGCTGGTGGGAGGCCACAACGCCATTTCCCCGCTTTCACCAAGTGCGCCTGCATGCGGCGGAAAACAAGCTGCGCATCGCGGGCGAAACACTCTACGCCACCGGGGACATCCCGACCCTGGCGCAACTTTCCCCGCGCCGATGCCTCAACAAGGGCCCCGACCGCGCCTTGCACGACGGCATCTGCCTCCGCCTGCGCGAAGTTGACTGTTCCGGGGCGAACATCAAGGGATGGGAAAAAATCATCGCGCCCGAACCACGCAAATGGGCGGTCTTGCGCGAACGGCTCTCCGCCAACAACCCGGGAATCCGATAAACGCCCGCGCACGCCCCCGGAAACGCAAGCGCATTTCCCTCGTCTCCCCAACCAAACACTGGGACAGTCGCGCCATGGAAAAAATCGCCTTTCTCGGAGCCGGGAAAATGGCCTCCGCCATCGTGCGCGGGCTCATCGAAAGCGGCGCCATCGCAGCGCCGGACATCGCCTGCCTCGGCGGCAACGGCACCAGCGCACGGCAACTCGCCCAGGACACAGGCATCCGGCACGCCACCAGCACCGCCGACCTGCTCGACGGCGCCGACGTGCTTGTCCTCGCCTGCAAACCGCAACACTTCAAACAGCTCGACCCCGGCCTCGGCACAACGCTCACCTCCGGAAAACTTGTCCTGTCGGTGCTCGCAGGCTTCACCGCGGAACGCCTCGCGGCAGCATTCCCGAACGCACGCGCAGTGGCCGCCGTCATGCCCAACACCCCGGCGCAAGTCCGCGCGGGCATCACCGCGTGGACAGCCCCGGCAACACTGCCCGTGTCCGACGCGGATCTGGTGGGGAAAATTTTCGGCTGTCTCGGAAAAGTCGTCCGCGTGGAAGCGCCATTGATGGACGTTGTCTCCGCGACCAGCGGCAGCGGGCCAGGGTTTTTCTTCGAGCTCGTCAACGCCTTTGAGCACGCCGCGGTGGGGTCCGGACTGCCCCCCGACACAGCGGCATTACTCGTGCGTGAAACTTTTGCCGGGGCGGCGAAATTATTGAAAAAAACAAACGCCACCCCGGTGGCGTTGCGCAACGCGGTAACCTCCCCCAACGGATCCACACTCGCAGGCCTTCAAGTGTTTGAACGCCACCACATGCACCGGATTTTTCAGGAAGTCATCGCCGCCTCCGTTGCCCGGACGAGAGAGCTGGGAAAAATGTGAAAACGCACCCGCTTACTCTTTCAACTCGCCCAGCCCCCCGCCAGCATTGCCGCCCGGAACAACGGTTGTTGAAATAAAACACATGCCGCAAAGAATAAACATGAACGACAGCACGGCGCTCACCCAGTAAAGCTTGCACTCACGGGAAATCACACAAAGACAGTGTGGAAATTAACACAAAACCAGCCATAACTCGTTCACCAATGAAAACCCCCAAGGTAAAATGCGTCATCATGGGGGGCGGACGCGGGACCCGCCTCCACCCTCTCACCAAGGACCGGTGCAAACCAGCGGTGCCACTCGGCGGCAGCTACCGGCTCGTGGACATCCCCATCAGCAACTGCCTCAACTCGGGATACAACCAGATTTACGTGCTCACGCAGTTCAACACGGCGTCGCTCCACCGGCACATCCAGCAATCCTACGGGTTTGATCCCTTCGGGCGCGGCTTTGTGGACATTCTCGCCGCGGAGCAGACGATGGAAAAGGAGGCCTGGTATCAGGGCACCGCTGACGCCGTGCGCCAAAACCTGCACCATTTTTTCCTCAACGACGACGACCTCATCATCATTCTCTCCGGCGACCAGCTCTACCGTCTGGACTTGCACGCCTTTGTCGCCCAGCACCAGCGCACGCAGGCGGATCTCACCATTGCCGCCAAGGCCATGCCCGCCGCCCAAGTCGCCTCGCTCGGCGTGATGCGCGTGCGTGACGATGGTGAAATCACGGCGTTTGTTGAAAAGCCCTCCGACCCCGCCCTCGTCAACACGCTCGTGGTCGGCGGCGCGGTGCGCGAGGCCATCAAAGACCCCGGGGACTCCCCCTACTGCCTCGCATCAATGGGCATTTACGTTTTCAACGGGCGCGTTTTGAAGGAATCACTCGCCAACAGCATGACGGATTTCGGACGGGAGGTCATCCCGTCGCTCCTCGGCAAGCGCAAAATTTGCGCACACGTGTTTGACGGATACTGGGAGGACATCGGCACCGTCGGCTCGTTTTGGGAAGCCAACCTCGCGCTCACCGATCCCGTCCCTCCGTTCAATTTTTTTGACAGTGACCACCCCATCTACACGCACGCGCGCTTTCTTCCCCCCGCGAAGCTCAATGGCGGCTGTGTGCAAAACGCTGTCATTTCCGAGGGTTGCATTGTCACGCAGGCGCAACTGCGCCGTTGCGTCATCGGCGTGCGCTCGGTCATCCGCGAGAACGCCAACCTCAACGGTGTTGTCATGCTCGGTGCCGATTTTTACGAGGATCCCGCCGACATGGATGAAAACGCCCGGATGGGCCGCCCCCCCCTCGGTGTCGGGCAAGACACCACAATCCACAACGCCATCATCGACAAAAACGCCCGCATCGGCAGCAAGGTCCAGCTCACCCCGGAGGGCGTCCCTGAAATGTGGGAAAACGACATGGTGATGAAACGCGACGGGGTCCTCATCATCAAAAAACGGGCCATCGTCCCCGACGGCACCTGCATCGGGAAAATTAATTAACCCCCCCGTCCCGCCATGCGCCCCCATCCCTGTCCCGCCACGGCAACGCTCGCCCTCGCGGCAGCAATGATTGCGATGCCGCCCGACGCCACCGCGCAAAGCCACTCGTGGGACACGCACTCCAGCAGCCGGCGCATCCAATTCCATCCTTCCCCTCCCGGGGAACCCTCGATGCCCATCGAGCAAATGCCCGGGTATCCGCTCAATCCTGTCATCGGAAAAATCCTCTGGGTGGACGCCACCGGAACCCACGCCACCGCGCTGCTCACACAACACCCCGCGCCCAAGAAGGACGCCCGCCTCGGCACCCGCGATGCGACACTCCGGCCAAGCTCGCAACCGCGCCTCGTCCAGCACAAAGCGGGTTCGCGCATCGCGGGCCTTCGCATCGAACGCGGCACGGCACACCCCGGGCAGGAACTGGTCCGCCCCGGAGCACGCATGATGGAAGAGCTCGAAAAACTCCCCGCCCGCGGCAATCCCAATCCCGAACCACCCGCGTCCCCGTCAACGCCACCCGAGAAAACGCGTGCGCCACTTCCAGTAAAAACTCCGCAACCGGAACCGCCATCCCCTCGCCCCGCCGCCGTCAAGGAGCCCCGCCCAATCCCGCCCCATCCTTAAATAATACGTGTAAAACGCCTCCTGCGTGATCCCCCACTTCCGCAGCAAAAGCATCCGCGCCCGTTTCCCCTCGCCCGCCGGCAGCTTTCGTGTCGAAGCCTTGGCAAAATGATAGGCGCGGCTGCGCCCCAGCCCCTTGAAATGGCGCACGCCGCGCGCCCACAGCTTGAGCGAAAAATCGGGGTCCGACGCATACCCCGAGGCAAACTCCTCGCTGTAACCGTTGACTGCCTCCCACATCGCCCGGTGGACGACGCACGGTGGCGCCGTTGCCCCGCTCCAATCACCACGAGACAACGCCGCGAAGTTTTCCAACAAATCCCGTTCCCGAAAATCAGCGGGAGCCCGCCCAAAATCCGCCGCAATCGTCCCCAAATGCACGCGCGCCGCAGTGGGCTCAATGGGTGTTGACGACACGTAAAACCGCTCATGCCCCACACCCTTGATTTCCTCCCACAAGAAAAAATCCCAGTCGGGGCAGACATACATGTCGTCGTTGACATAGGCCAGAAGGTCCGCCCGCGCCCGCGCCGCCATCACGTTCATCGCACGGCAAACGCCGATGTTGTCCCGGCTTTCCGTAAAATCCAGCCCTTGGGCGCGCACCCATTCGCGGGTGCCGTCATTCCCCTCGTTAACGTGGACAATCAACTGGTGCGCATACCGGCTGTTTTTGCGAATGGCGCCCACGCACAACTTGAGGAACTCAAGGTTGTTCCACGTCGGTATCAAAATGGAAAACAACGGCGCGGGCACACCCGCCCCATCCCCACCAGTGGCATCCCTCGGCGGCGCGCAGTCCACTCAAAGCACTCCCTTGGTGCTGGGCAGGCTGCCCGCCTGGCGCGGATCGACCGCCACGGCTTCCATCAACGCGCGCGCAAACGCCTTGAATATTGCCTCCGCGACGTGGTGCGGCTCGTCCCCGTATTCCAGCCTGACGTGGAGATTTGCCCCAAGGCTGTTCGCCAGCCCTTGAAAAAACTCGCGCACAAGAATGATGTTAAAATCGCGGATCATGAAGTTCGACACCGCCACCTGATAAACGAGCAGCGGGCGATTCCCGAGGTCGATCACGACGCGCGCCAGCGATTCGTCCATCGGCAGCAGAAAAAAACCGTAGCGCCGGATGCCGCGCTTGTCCCCCAACGCCTGCCGGAGCGCCAGGCCAAGCACAATGCCCGTGTCCTCCACCGTGTGATGGTAATCCACGTCCACGTCGCCATGCGCCTT
>JAITIB010000116.1 GCA_031279675.1 Puniceicoccales bacterium
CATGGTGAGAGGAGTCGGACGAGTTGGAGGAAATGTCAGGATGGGTTGATGGAGCTTGGTCGGGAAAAACGGGGAAAGTTCACGCGGAGGCGCGGAGACGCGGAGGCGTGGACGGACAAAGATCGAGACGGCGCACCGCATCGATTCGCTCCGAGAAGAGCGGGCGGCTCCCCCCTACCCTGCCCCACACGCAGCACCCCCAACGGTACGGACCGCTGAGAGGCAACGATTGTTTGGTAATATCGGGGCGAGTTCATGACTGAGTGAGCGCCACGGGAACACTTCCCTCGCACGAAGTCAAGCAGCATTCCAAAAAAATAATCAGAAAACATCCACACAATCTGCCTTGACGAAACACCGCGTCCCCACATCCTTTCGCGCGCTTATCGAATTTTGGCCATTATCGGGAAATTCTCCAATTAATTGGACGCAGGTTGAGCATGAGAGCAGCGGTTGTCGTAAAGTCGTGGGGAGAGGCGCTGGACGCAGGTGGAGTCCTCTTCGAGGGGGGCCGTGACGCCCCTGTTTCCCACACGCTGTTGCATAAAACGGGTTGCGCAGGGGCAATGTTGTGCTTGCCGCGCGGGAAAGAGGCGTTTCCTTGGAGGGGTTTTTATGACCATGCCTGCTGTTGTTTCTTCCGGTTCGAAGCGTCCGCGTTTTCCGCGGAAGTGGATTTATTTTGGAGTGTTCCTGTTGTTGGTGATTGCCTCAAATGTGACACGCCATTTTTTCCCGTTGGGCAGGACATTGGGGGAGGGGCAGCGGGTTGTCACCGTGCGGCAGTTTGTCGGGAAGGATGAGGTGGCGGCACCGGCGGAAGAAGCAGTGCCGATGGTGCGCGTGGCGTTCCGGGATTTGCGTCCGGGAGGCGGGGTGGACGCGCCGGTGTTGGTGTTGTTGCACGGGGCGCCGGGGGATTCGTCGTCGTTTGATGCGCTGGTCGGGAAACTTGCGCCGGAGTTTCGTATTATTGTCCCTGATCTGCCCGGGGCAGGCGCGTCACAGCGTGATGTGGAGGATTATTCGGCGGAGGCGACGGCACATGCGATGCTGTCCGTGCTTGAGGGGTTGGGCGTGAAGGGGGCGCACTTGCTTGGTGTCGGGCAGGGGGGCGCGGTGGCGTTGCGGATGGCGCATGCGGCGCCGGAGCGTGTGCGTTCGCTTGCGCTGGTGTCCTCGGTTGGCGTTCAGGAGTTTGATTTGATGGGGAATCATTTGGTGAACAAGATTGTTTACGGTTTCCACATGGCGTTCATCGGGATTGCGCAGAATGTGCTGCCGCATTTTGGGTTGCTTGATTATTCGCCGGTGAACACGGCCTATGCGCGGCTGTTTTGGGACGGGAATCTTCTGGAGGTGAAAGAGCAACTGCGCGGATACGCTGGGCCGCTGTTCATTGCGCATGGCCGGGAGGATCTTCTGGTGCCCGTGGAAGCGGCGGAGTATTCGGCACGGCTCGCGCCGCAGTCCCGGACATTTTTCACGGAGGGCGGACACCGGGTGTTCCTCGGCGAGCGGGTGGGCGAGCTCGCGGAGGAGTGGACACGGTTTGTGCGCGATGCCAACGCGGGGATGGGAGGGAGGGACGCCACCGTGGCGTTGGAGGACGTGCCCGCGCCCCCGCGCGCCGAGGGGATGCGGCTGTGGGTGTTGATGTTGATAATCATTGTTTGCGCATTTGTGGCGGAGGATCCGACGTGCCTGGCCTCGGGGTTGTTGGTGGCGCAGGGGGTGTTGAGTTTCACGGCGGCCACGGTGGCGTGCCTCATCAGCATTGTCGTTGGCGATTTCACGCTGTATCTCATCGGCTATGTGCTGGGGCGGCCCGCGTTGCGCAAGGCGCCGTTGAAGTGGATCATCGCGGAATACGAGATTGATCGCATGGCGGGGTGGTTTGAGAAAAAGGGGTTCCAGGGCTTGTTGCTGATCATCACGTCACGTTTCATCCCCGCGAGCCGGCTGCCCACGTTTGTGTGCGCGGGAGTGATGCGTTTGAGCCTGTGGCGATTGGGCATTTTGTTCTTTGTGGCGGCGGCGCTCTGGACGCCGCCGTTGATCCTGCTTGCGGAGAGCGTGGGCGAGACCGTCATCGGGAAGTTTGAGCATTGGAAAAAGAGTGCGATGTGGATCGCCCTCGGGGTGTTGTTTTTCGCATGGTTTCTGTTCCATGTCCTTGCCCCCGCGCTGACGTGGCGCGGGCGGCGGATGCTGGTGATGAAGGTGCGGCGATGGAGCCGGCACGAATTCTGGCCCTCGTGGCTGCTCTACGGGCCGGTGGCGGCGGTGGTGCTCTGGGGCGGGCTGAAACGTTTTCGCCTTGGCAGCATTGCGGCGGCGAACCCGGGGTTGGGCTGGCTGGGCGGGTTCACGGGCGAGGCAAAGAGCGAGACCTTGGCGGCGTTTGCGCGCGCGGCTCCGGGGACGGCACGGGTTGCGCGCTGGAGGGCGATTCCCGGTGGCGTCGGGCGCGGGGCGCCGTCGATAGAGGAGCGCGCGGGATTGGCGCGACGTTTCATGGAGGAAAACGCGCTGGCCTATCCGGTGGCGTTGAAGCCCGACGTGGGTGATGACGGGTTGGGGGTGAACCGCATCGCCAACGATGCGCAGCTGTCCGAGTGGCTGGGCCGGTTCAAGGAGGATGCGCTGGCGCAGGAGTGGGTGGAGGGTGAGGAGTTTGAAGTGGTGTGGTGCCGCCTGCCAGGCGAGACGCGCGGACGAGTGCTGGCTGTTGTGGAAAAACGTCCCGTGTCCGTCGCTGGTGACGGGCAGCGGACACTTGAGGAGCTGATTTGGGCGGATGACCGCACCGTGTCGCGCGGGAATCTCTACCTGCGGCTGAATTGGCGACAGGCAGGCACCGTCATCCCCGCCGGTGAGCGCGTGGTGCTTGGCTGTGTGGGAACGCACCGTTGCGGAGCGCAACTGGTGGACCGCCAGGAGTTGAGGACAGAGGCACTGGCAGGGGCGCTCGACAAGGTGGCGGACAGCGTTGGCGGCCTGCACTACCTTGTTTACGACCTGCGCGTCGCGGATGCGGCAACATTGCGCACCGGACAAGGCTGGACGATAACAGGGGTGTCGGGCGCGGGCACGGTAAGCTCGCGCCTGCACGACCAATATGTCCGGCTCGGATACGCGATTGCAAGCGCGCGGCGGCAAGTGCACGTGGCACTGGCCGCCGCGGATGTGTCGCGGGCGGGCGGACACAAACCGCCGGCATCGCTCGGGATGCTGGCCGCGTGGGGCGAAGCGCGCGGACGGCAAATGGTGGATTTGCGCAATTAAAAAGAAGGGCGCGCCAATTTTCCACACCGCGACGAAGCAGTTTCCCGGCTCGACACCACCCGGAAGCCCGTTATGGGAACGTCCCATGCACATTGAAAACTTCAAAGTTTTCTCCGATCTGGTCGAAAACCAGAGTTTTTCCCGTGCCGCCAAAATCAACGGGATCACCCAGTCCGCGGTCAGCCAGCAACTGCGCGCAATGGAGAAACACTTCCAAGTGCTCATCGTTGACCGCAGCCAGAAACGTTTCAAGCTCACGCGCGAAGGCGAAAAACTCTACGAGTCCACAAAAGAAATTGCCCAACACTACGCACGCATCGCCGGAAAATTGAAGGAAATGCAAAAAATCATCAATGGCACCATCCACATCGCCACCATCCGCAGCATCGGGCTGTATGAACTGCCGCCATTTGTGAAACAATTCCTCACCGCGCACCCCACCGTGGACCTGCGCATCGAATACCGCCGCTCCAACCTCGTCACCGAAGACGTGTTGAACGGAAACGTGGACCTCGGCCTCGTCGCCTACCCCGAGGAAAACCCCCGGCTCAAGGTCATCCCCTTCACCGAGGACCCCCTCGTCATCATCTGCACCCCAAGCCACCCGCTCGCCACCCGCGGCACACTCAAAGCCACCGAGTTCGCCAAGCAACACATCCTCGGCTTCGACCCGGACATCCCCACACGCAAAGCCACCGACCACGCCTTCCGCACCATGAACATACAGTTCCCCATTCGCATGGAATTTGACAACATCGAGACCCTCAAGCACGCCGCCGAAGCCGGCCTCGGCCTCGCCCTCGTCCCCGCCTCCACCATCCGGCAGGAACTCGCCCAACACACCCTCTCCAGCCTCGAACTCGAAGACCGGCGCATCACCCGCCCCCTCGCCATCATCCACCGCAAAAACAGTGTCCTTAGCCCGGCGACGAAAAAACTCGTCCAACTCATGGCCCACCAACGATAGCCCGCCACCCACCACACCTTTCACCACCAAAACACAGACAACAAACAAGCATATGGAAGAGAAAAAGAAAATCCTCATCGCCGACAAAATTTCGCCCAGCGGCATCGCATGGCTCAAACAACAGCCCACGCTCGAAGTCATCGAAGCCCAAGGCACCCCGCCCGAAAAACTCCCCCCCCTCGTCGCCAACGCCGCCGCAATCCTCGTCCGCAGCGAAACCCGCATCACCCGCGAAATCATGGACGCGGCCCCCAAGCTCGAATGCGTCGGGCGCGCCGGCGTCGGCGTGGACAACATCGACATCGACGCCGCCACCGAGCGCGGCATCATCGTCATGAACACCCCCAGCGGCAACACCATCGCCACCGCCGAGCTCACCTTCACCCATCTCCTCTGCTGCGCCCGCCCCGTCCCCGCCGCCGCCGCCTCGATGCGCGCCGGCAAATGGGACCGCAAAAACTACTCCGGCACCGAGCTCCACGGAAAAACACTCGGCATCCTCGGCCTCGGACGCATCGGCACCGAAGTCGCCAAACGCGCGCTCGCCTTCGGCATGAAAGTCCTCGCCCATGACCCCTATCTCACCGAGGCCCGCGCCAAAACACTCGGCATCGAGACCGCAACCCAGGACACACTCTACGCCCAAGCCGACTACATCACCGTCCACATGCCCCTCACTCCCCAAACCGAGAACATGATCGACGCCACCGCCATCGCCAAAATGAAACAGGGCGTCCACATCATCAACGTCGCCCGCGGGGGACTCGTCAACGAAACCGCCCTCGCCGAAGCGCTCCACTCCGGCAAAGTCGCCACCGCCGGCCTCGACGTCTTCACCCAGGAACCCCTCCCCCCCGACTCCCCCCTGCGCACCCCCCCCACCCTCACCCTCACGCCACACCTCGGAGCCTCCACCACCGAAGCCCAGGAAAGCGTCGGCATCGAAATCGCCCAAGCCGTCGCCCAAGTCCTCAACGGCGGCCCCATCTGCAACGCCGTCAACATGCCCAGCATCGACCCGCGTTCGCTCCAGCAACTGCGCCCCTTCCTCGCGCTCGCCGAAAAACTCGGCACCCTCCTCGAACAACTCGCCCCCCCGCGCGTCGAACAAATCCGCATCACCTACTGGGGCACGCTCACCGACTACGACACGCTCCCCCTCTCACGGGCCATCCAGCGCGGCTACCTGCGCCGCGTCAGCGGCACGCACGTCAACGACGTCAACGCCCCCCACCTCATCAAACGGCTCGGCATCGACGTCCAAGTCACCCAATCCAACACCGAACCCGATTACAAAGACCTCCTCCAGGTCGAAGCCCAGTGCGCGCACGGCAAAACACGCCGTCTCGCCGGCACCGTCATCGGAAAAAACCACTCTCCCCGCATCGTCAGCATAGACCAGCTCGAGCTCGAATTCCGCCCCCAGGGAACACTCCTCGTCACCGAGACACGTGACCTCCCCGGCATCGTCGGCGACATCGGCACCCACATGGGGCAAAGCCAGATCAACATCGCCAACATGGCGCTAAGCCGCGGCACCGACGCCAACGACCACGCCATCGCCGTTTACCAACTCAGCGGCACACCGGACAACACCACCCTCCAGCGCATCCGCCAAAATCCCGCCATACTCGACGCCCGCATCGTCATCGCATAAGCACCCCGACCGCACCCCTCTCACGCAAAAAAACCGTCGGATTTTTCGCATTACAATCCCGTCCCAACCCGGGATGCGGCGCTCACCATACCCTTATGCCCACCAAGAAAAGCCCCAAAACCCAGGGCGTTGCCCCGGGCTATCACATGACGCCCCGTTGAGGCTGGCCCAACCGCCGCGCGCGTTGGCGGCGGAGGAATTTCAGGAAAAACGCGGGCGCGGACACAAACGGAACGGCGACTTTAGTCGCCGAGCTTTCCCGGATCCGTTTCGCAAACACAAAACGCCTTCCGAGTGTCGGCGTCTGTTCCGAGCGAAGCGACAAGACCGGGCGCGGAGCGAACCGGATCAGCCGCCGTTCCGTCCTCCGCAAACGCCGCAGGCGCGACAAGCCGCGCCTCGGGAAAGCGGCGCGCACTCGCCGCACGCCAAAAGATTACTCCCAAGTTTTGGCGTGCGGTGACTCGGCACGACTTTCCCCAAAAAACGGCTTGTCGGCGTTCCCAATGCCTCAAGGTGCGACTGCGCGCCTTTTCCTCCGAAGCAAGCAGAGCAGTCCTACCAACGCCCCTCCTATCATACCGTATGTACTTGGTTCAGGAATCGGCGCAAGGCTGGCGACGCGAATCCCGAAGTTGTCGTCCCAACGGCCGGGCGTGTAGTCCGTCCGCGACAAGCCAGCGGCGAGGTTCGTATCATAGTTGCCGTACGAGGCTCCGCGAACAACGCGGTTGGTTGTGTACGTTTCATGCGGACTGTCCGCCCACTCCCACACATTCCCGGTCATGTCCACCGCCCCATATGCACTCGCATACGTCTCATAGAAATTCACAGGATTCAATCTATACGTCCCGTTGCCTCCATTAACGTCATTATAATACAAACTAAGGTGGTTCGCACGAGTGCCGTCCATCGTGTCACTTCTACCGCCGTTGGTCAGGACGGACCCGGTCGTCGAATACGTGTGGTATCCGCCAACTCCTGAACCTCCTTTGTTGGGATCGTAATACGCTGCCTTATACCACTCATTCTCGTCAGGCAATGCCACGAGATCTCCGTCAACGCCTCCGGAGACACGCTGGCGACGGCAGCGGTGGCAAGGGTGAGGGTTTTGAGGGTTATGGATGTTGTTTTCATTTTTTTGTCTGCTTGGTTATTGGTTGGTTGTGAGAAAAAAGAGTTTCATGCCCGCACGAAAGCGGCGCGTTTGCCCACGGCGATGAACCCGCCAACGAGGGCGAAAT
>JAITIB010000006.1 GCA_031279675.1 Puniceicoccales bacterium
ACCCTCCTCCGCCTCCACCCCCGCCTCGCCCCCTACAAAGCCGCCATCTTCCCCCTCGTCAAAAACAAGCCCGAACTCCTCGCCCGCGCCGAGGAGCTTTACAAAAAACTCAAACGCCGTTGGAACGTCTTCTTCGACGCCACCGGCGCCATCGGACGCCGCTACCGCCGCCAGGACGAAATCGGCACCCCCTACGGCATCACCATCGACTTCGACACCCTCGAAAAAGACGACACACTCACCCTCCGCCACCGCGACACCCTCCAACAAGAACGCCTCAGCGAAACCGCCCTCATCCACTACCTCGAAACCCACCTCGACCCCTAAGCCACGCCCCCCCGCCGCCACACGATGCAACCCAACGACAACAAAACCCACTGGCACCACGGTCAGGGCCACTGGGCCCACATCCCCCCCGCCCAATGGAACAACTGGACCTGGCAATACCGCCACCGCATCACCACCCCCGCCCAAGCCCAAACCCACCTCACCCTCACCCCCGAAGAACACGCCGGCTGCCAGCAAGCCCCCACCCGCCTCGCCCTCGCCATCACCCCCCACTACTTCAACCTCATCGACCCCAACGACCCCCACTGCCCCATCCGCCGCCAAATCATCCCCCGCATCGAAGAAACCCACACCACCCCCGACGAACACACCGACCCCATCGGCGAAGAAACCACCACACCCATCCCCGGCCTCGTCCACCGCTACCCCGACCGCGTCCTCCTCCTCCTCACCAGCAACTGCGCCGCCTACTGCCGCTACTGCACCCGCAGCCGCCTCGTCTCCAACGCCCAAGCCTACAACTTCCAACCCCAACACCAAGCCGCCCTCCACTACATCCGCACCCACTCCCAAATCCGCGACGTCCTCCTCAGCGGCGGCGACCCCCTCCTCCTCACCGAACACACCCTCGACACCCTCCTCACCCAACTGCGCGCCATCCCCCACATCGAAATCATCCGCATCGGCACCCGCATCCCCGTCTTCATGCCCCAGCGCATCACCCCCGCCCTCTGCGCCACCCTCCGCAAACACGGCCCCATCTGGATGAACATCCACGTCAACCACCCCCGCGAATGCACCCTTGAGCTCGACCACGCCCTCAAACAACTCACCCAAGCCGACGTCCACCTCGGCAACCAATCCGTCCTCCTGCGCGGCGTCAACGACGACCTCCCCACCCTCCGCTCCCTCCTCCACCGCCTCCTCATGATGCGCGTGCGCCCCTACTATCTCTACGCCTGCGACAAAGTAAAAGGCACCGCCCACCTCCGCGTCCCCATCGAAAAAGGCATCGAACTCATCCACCAACTCCGCGGACACACCACCGGCCAAGCCATCCCCCAATACGTCATCGACGCCCCCGGCGGCGGCGGCAAAATCCCCATCAACCCCGACTACATCGACCACTGGACCCTCACCGGCCCCATCCTGCGCAACTACCAAGGCAAAACCTACCCCTACACCAACACCTGAAACGCACCCCCACCCGCCGACACCATCTCGAAAATCCATTGGTTCGGAAGTCCGGATTTTCATAACCGGCGACGTGCACGACTGGGCAAAAACAGCACGAAAACCGACTGTCACCGTTGCCCGGGAAGGCCGGAGGCCGCAAACGCGAAGAACCGGCATCCGGTGCCGCCGACCCGGACGCAAGCGCGTTGCAAAACGCCGCCAAGCCCGGCGCAAGGGGTGCGGATGCGCCGGATCCGGAGCTTGAGTCCGAGCTCACGGGCATCTTCGACGGCCTCGCCATCGCCATGGAAAAGCAGATGCTCAAGGCACTGCCGCCCCCACCCAAGGACACGAAGATCAAGAATGCCGACTTCACCGTGGACTCCAAAAAAAATCATCACGCCAAGGAGGGCGAGAACGGTGGCGAGTTCATCACGAAGGACGGTGATGGTGCGACAGCGAAGAAGCCCGAGGAAAAATCTGCCGAGATTGCGCCCCCCAAGCGCATCACTGTCGCCGAGGCCGACGCCCGTTTAACAAGGGGAGAAAAGGTAACGGCAGTGGACGGGAAAGAGGTGAACTTTGGCCAACGCCTCAAAGGCAAGCTGGAGGACCCCAAGCATCCCGAATACGGGCAACAGAGGAGGAAAGAACTTCTCGAATACGCGCAAGATTCCGTCCGGAGCGGACAACACATCAAGGAGACGACCAACGGCGATACGCGTGGCGTCTATTACAAGGAGCATGAGATCGTCAGCATCAAGGACGGCGTCCAAAAAAAGAAAGGGATAGCCTGCATCGTCAGTGAGCGAGATGGCGAGGCATTCGACATCCGCTACATGAACAAGGGCCAAGCGCTCAGGAAAGGGCTCATCAACAGGACGCGCCCTGCCAAAAAAAATAGGCTCCCTTTTACGGGAGCTGTGGCGTGCGCAATGGACTGGCAGCCGTCCCGCGCCCTGCTGGATGCGATTGTCGCTGCCGACGGCAACCAGCTTCGTGGCGCAAAGAATTAACCCTCCACCCCGGCGCATCAAGCATTTTTCACCGATGAAAAAACGAACCCAAAAACCAACGCCGCTGCGCCTCTACATTTCCGGGCCGATGGCGGGCAAAGAAAACAACAACCGCGAGAGCTTCGCCACCGTGGCTGGGCGGCTCCGTGCGGCCGGACACCGGGTGTTCAACCCGGCGGGCTCCTTGCTGTTCGAGAGCCCATCCTGGAATGGGTGGGATCGGGATGAGGAGTGGCACCGCCGCAACCTTGCGGAAGAAGGCGTGAGAACGGGTGCGGGGATGTGTCGCGGCGTCAGGCGTTTCTCTTGTTTTTCGCTTTAATGCCTTCAAGATGGATGCGGCGCGCTTCGATTTTCCGCATCTTGTTCTTTTTTCTGCACGTTGAACATTCCACTGCGAGAGATTCAATCGGGCCTTGGGCCTCTTCATACCACCACTGTTGCCGCTTCGCTGTCCAAATCTCTACCTTTCCGCAGTTTCGGCACGTAAATTCTCGATCGAAATAATAGTCCGGTATTTCTGGAATCGCCGACCGCGACACTACTTTCAGCGGATTTACGGGAATCGCGGTTCCGTTCGCGAGTCGTTCCGCGAGTTCGCGTGCCTCTTGCGGATTCCTCTGTCAAAATTTATGCCGCGATGGCTATTGCGACGCCGTAGCCATTGCAATCGGGAAACGGGAGGCACGGCGGGAAAATGTGCGCGGCGGCGAGCATTTTAGCATTCCGTTCGGTGGCATTTTTCTTAACGAGGGGTTCCAGCATGAATGTTCTCGTAGTAGGCGGAGCCGGATACATCGGCAGCCATTGCACAAGGCAGATTATTGCCGCCGGGCACCACCCTGTGGTGCTCGACAACCTCAGCTCCGGGCATCGCGAGGCGGTGGCAATCGGAACGCCCTTTTACCATGGCGACTTGGGGGATCAGGCGTTGGTGCGACAGGTGTTGCGCAGGGAAAAAATTGACATCGTGATGCACTTTGCCGCGTTCATCGAAGTGGCCGAGTCGGTCGCAATGCCCATCCGGTATTACAAGAACAATGTGGTCAAGACACTGGCGTTGCTCGAAACGATGATGGAGGAGGATGTGCGCAAGTTCATCTTTTCGTCAACGGCGGCGGTTTACGGAATGCCGGAAACGATGCCGATCACCGAGGGTGTGAAAAAGGCGCCGATCAATCCTTACGGGCAGACAAAGCTTGATTGCGAAAACATTCTGTCCGCGCTTGCGGTGGCGCACGGGCTGGGCTTTGCGGTGTTTCGCTACTTCAATGCCTGCGGGGCGGCCACCGATGGCGCGATCGGAGAGGATCATGCGCCGGAAACGCATCTTATCCCGAACGTAATCCGCTCGGCCCTCGGCCTTGCGCCCGTCATCAAGGTGTTCGGCACGGACTATCCCACGCCCGACGGCACCTGTTTGCGCGACTACATCCATGTCGATGATTTGTCCCGCGCGCACATTGCGGCGTTTGACAGGATTGGGACGCCGGGAACGCAATTGCATTTCAACCTCGGGACAGGACATCCCCACAGCGTGATGGAAATCATCGGCGCGGTGGAAAAACTTTCCTCGAAAAAAGTGCCGGTGGAATTTGCCCCCCGGCGCGCGGGCGATCCGCCGGAATTGTGCGCCGACGCCACTTGCGCGCGCACAGCGCTTGGGTGGAAACCGCTCTTCACAAGCATTGAGTCCATCATCGAAACCGCATGGCGCTGGCACAGCGCGCATCCGTCGGGATACGCGACGCGGTGATTTTCTTCACGTGAAAAGCAAAACCGCGTCCCGATGAACCATCTGCACCCTTACTGGCGAATGTCCTATGTCGAGGCGCCCAAACCGCCGGGCGGCAATGCGGTGTTTGAGGAAATCCCCAGGGTGGCGGACGACAGGAGCGCGCACCTGCTCCATCGCGGCCAGACGGGCTATCTTGTGCTAAACCGTTTCCCCTACAATGCGGGGCACTTGCTCGCAGTGCCGTATCGTCCGGTGGCAACGCTGGGCGGGCTGGACAGCGCGGAGCGGGCGGAATTGATGGATCTCATCGTGCTGGCGCAGGATGTGCTCACCGCGGCGTTGAGTCCGGACGGATTTAATGTGGGGTTTAACTTCGGGGCGGCGGCAGGCGCTGGCATCCCACGGCATTTGCACGCGCACGTCGTGCCGAGATGGAGCGGGGACAACAATTTCATGCCCGTGGTTGGCGAAACACGCGTGCTGGTGGCGTCGCTCGACGCGATGTGGGAACGGTTGAAGGCGTTCTGTCCGGGATGAAGTCGCTGGAGGCAACGGACTACAGCTCCCCGGGCGAGAGCCAGCGCAGGGAAAGGATGCGGAAGCGACGCCCAAAGTATTGGTTGACCGCGTTGAGTTTGCGCCCCTCGGGATCGTTGGACGGGGCGATGTCCGCAGTCTGAGTGTTGTCCACGTATTCGGGGAGGCGCTGGACGACGGCCTCAAGATAGGCACGGGCAGTGTTGCCCACGGCCTTGTGGGTGGCGTCGCCATAGGCACGAATGACAAAAGTGTCGCTACGCGCATTGAGTCTGGCGCCAATCGCCTGTAGAATATCGCCTTGGAGAAGCATTCCGGGAGCACCGGTGGCAATGGGGATGTTGGCACCGTCCACGACATCGGGACGGCGGAAGCGTCCCGATATCTCGTCGTTGAGCATTGCGCTGGTGATGGTCTGCGCGCTCAGCCCGGTGTTGATACCCGCGCCATACTTGCGATCCGCGGCGACGAGGGCGGATTGGATGACGCCAAGTTTCCCCACCTCGTCCTGATCGGCAAGCCCGCGGTTGACAAACTCGCCGATGGAAAGAAAGGGACGGCAAAGTTCCTCGCCCGTGGGCGCCGTGTAGGGGGCGCGGTGCAAAGTGTGCGCGAGGCGGAGGCGGATTTTTTCAACAAGCGCCCTGGCAAGTTTTTCGATCTGGGCTGTGTTAAGCGCCTTTGCGCTGGTCCACGCATTGTCGTCCGCAAGGTTATCCGTTGCGAAATCGGAGCCGGACACGGGGAGGGTTCGCGGGAAAGGAGCCCGCCCGCTGGAGGGTCCGCCCAGGGGCGCGGGGCTGCTGGCCAAGGGAATGTCACGAGTGGAACCAAGGATGGCCCGCCATGCGCGCTCGTCGGTGGCGTTGATGTTGAAAGTTCCGCATTGGACGAGGCTCGCGGCGGACTTTCGGTAACGCGCCGGATCGCCGAGCAGGCTGGCGGACTGGACCGCGTCGGCGCCAGGGGCCAGGCGGATGCTCGGGTTGGCAAGCGGGGTCTGCTTTTGCGGACTGAGAAAATCCGCCCACACCTTTTGCTGGTTGCGAACTTCCGTGGGGACGCTGTTCAGGTTGGAATGGTTGATTTCGGGGGCAATGGTGGAGAAGTAAAAGTGGTCCCAGAGACCGGTGTTGAGCATCCATGTCTGATCGTAGAAGGTGTATCCGTCCGTTGGATCAAAGGCCATGCCGGTGCCGACATAGGGGCTTGGGAATGAATGCCCGACACCATAAAGGGCGACGCTGTCGAGAATGTTGATGTTGGCGGTCTGGAATTGCCCCAGACCCACCATGGGGGCGCGCGGGACGTGGGCGCGGATAGTGCGGGTTCTCCCGGAGGAGGTCATGCTGTTGCCGCCGTAGGCAAACCCCTTGCCGTCGGTCTCAACAAGGGTGGCGAGATCGCCTCCGGGGATGTCCCCAATGCGGTATTGCCAGCTGTTGCCGCTCGTGCGGTAACCGAAGTTCCCATACGCGTCTATGCAACGCACGGCGCCGAGCGGGTTTGTCATGGCATAGGTGGGAATGTTGTTGTTGGTGCTGACGGCACCTCTCCAATCCGTCATTTTTTCGAACCACTCGATGTAACCGAAAAAGTGCGGGGCCTGGCTTTCGCTTGGCAACGACGCAATGTTCACGCCCGCCGCTGAACCACTGCACGCCGGATTGTAACTGCGGAAAAAATACTCCTGGTGTTCCGCCGCGTTGTAGTAGTCGCCATCGTGGGTAAGGTTCGCACCAAGGTTGCCCTCATCCGTGGCCTTGATCAGCTCGCGAACATAGACACCCGCTGTTCCGATCTGGGCGAAGAGCGCATCCTCGGGATCAATTTCAATCTGCGCCCCGTTAAGCTTCTCAAAATAATAGCCGCTGTGGTAATTGAAGTTGTTTTTCCCCACAATGAAGCGGTCCCATGGCTCGGGTTTGCCCTCTCCGGCGGAAAAGATGCGGTATTCGCCCGGCTGCAACACCATTTCGGGGACAAAAATGCTGATGTTGTCCTTGTCCCCGCCCCCGTAACTCCCCCAGCCCGGCTGGTCTTTGAAAATGCTCTGGAGGCTGCGGCTCAGCAGCGTCTCTCCCGTTTTGTTGTTGCGGATCGTCACATGCGCCCCGTCATAACGCAACGAAAGGCGCAACCCAGCGCGCTCCGTGCCGTTGCGTGTCTGGATGGTCTCCCCGCGCCAGCGCATGGGGACATTGAACGGATTGTGGACCACAACAATGGGATTCAACACAAGGCGCAGCACCTTTTTCCCCTCCGAACTCGCACCTTCAGCGGTCGATTGCAAACCAAGGGCGAGCATGTAGCGCACGCTGTGCGGTGTCGCCGCGACGGCGGACGGGCGCATCACGGCAAGCCCCGAATAACCGCCAATGTCCCGCGTGTTGATGTCGCACCCCTGAACGCGCATGATGTGCGAATAAACAAAGGTCTCGCTCCCGCCACGCGACTGGATGAGCGATCTGTTCGACCACGCATCGGGATAAAATGGACGCGCAACAAAGATTCCGTCGGGGTGAAAATTCTCAGGTTTGTAGAGCCTGTAATAGTTGCGCATGAGTGTCCATGACGGGCCGAAAAGATGGCCGCCGTTCACTCCCTTGACGTTGAACATGGGGCGGAAATTCTCGTTGTTGCGCGAATTTTCGAGGATGCGCAGGGTCTTGTGTTCCCAACGCGGATTGCGCACACCGCCGGTGTCGTCCGGATCAAACGTCACCGTCACCGGCGCCGCTCCCGTCGTAAAATCAGACCGGGCGAACTCGTCATTATCCATCTCAAAGGCAAGCGAGAGATCATACCGAAGCCCCCCGAGTGTCGTGCTGGTAAAAAGCCCCTCCGAATAGGCGGTCACCGCATGGGCATAGTTCTGCGCGATGCGCGGGATTGCGCCCTCGCCAGCGCCGCCTGCCAGCCCGCTCAGGGCCTCCATCCCCGAGTAATCCGCAGTGCCCAGAACGCGCGCGAGCTCGGGATCCTCCGCACCCACCTTTTCCCACCGGGGAATCAGCCCCGCGCCCGCACCCCCCGGCGCCGCGAGAAGCCGCGCCAAGCCCCGGGGCTCGCGCGCATCCACGCCTGCCGCACGATCCGGGAGGTTCAACCGCGCCTTCACACCTTCGTCCGCGACCCAATAAGCGTAATGCCCCAAGCGTGTTTCCGCTGCCTTCAGAGGAACCCTCCGAACCCTGACCAGAGTATCAAACGGAGACCGGTTCAATTGTTCCTCCGGGCTCCCCGCCTCGCTCGTGAACAAGGTGACAAAATCAGGCGTGTCCGTCCCCGGCACCACTTCCCACGGCGTGCTGTATTGCGATGGGTAGGCCGATTTTCCCGCAAGCGAATACGTCTGAACCACGCCGCTTACCAACCACGCCGGGGGTGAATCGCGAAATCCCCCGCGCGAATCCCACACGCCCGTCCACCACGGATTGCGCCCTTCCCAAAGCGTCCGCGCCTCCTCCGGCAACCCACTCGCAACCGGCAAGGTCACGTTCGCCTGCGCCGTCACCCTCTGGTCGGCCCCCGCCGTCTGCTGCAACTGGCCCAGCGCAACGCGCAGCCCCACCACCGCGTTCAGGCGAGCCCGCTCGCGCTCGACCGATGCCGAGGTAATACGCAACTCGACCGCCAGAAATGCCGTGAGGCTGATGACAAGCAAAAGCAACATGCTCATCACCACGAGCGACAACACCAGCGAAAACCCGCGGGAACGCTTGCCGACAATTGACTCACTTGGGATGGATGATTTTTTCATAAAGGGAAACCGCCGCCATTAAAGATGAATTCCAAGGTGAAATAATTCCAAATAAAGAGCCGCTGCCATCTGCCTTCGGGCAGAGAGGACAAGCCCCCCATCGATGTCGTGGATTTTCCTCCCTGCCCCGCCCCCGTCAACTTTTTAATGGCAAAGCGACATGAACACAACAACCACCCGCCAAGATCGCCTCAGCGATCCTGCCAGACACCAAATCGCCCTCCCCTTTTTTTTGGGGGAGAGGTCATCAAGATGTGTTATTCCGCCTTTTTTCCTCTCGCGACGGAAGTGAGGGTGTTGATGCTGAGGCGGCGATAGGCGGGAAGACCCGTGCCGGCGGGAATGAGGTGCCCCATTATGACGTTTTCCTTGAAACCGCTGAGGATGTCCTTGCGGGCAAGAGTGGAAGCGTCGGTCAGGACACGGGTCGTTTCTTGGAAGGACGCGGCACTGATGAAGGATTCCGTTTCGAGCGAGGCTTTGGTAATGCCAAGCAGGATGGGCTCAAACTCGGCACCCTTGCCGCCGGCATCCTCAATTTGCTTGTTCGCCTCCACAAGGGCATGGCGGTCCACTTGCTCACCCCAGAAATAATCGGTGTCACCGGGGTCAATAATGCGAACTTTGCGGAGCATCCGGGCAATGATGATCTCAATGTGCTTGTCGTTAATGGTAACGCCCTGAAGGCGGTAAACTTTCTGAATCTCGGTGATAAGGTAATCCTGAAGGGCGGTGGCGCCCTGAATTTCGAGGATTTCATGCGGATCCGGGGCGCCCTCGGTGAGGAGCTGGCCCTTGCGGACACGATCGCCCGCGTGGACAATGATATGCTTGCCGTGCGGGATGAGGTGTTCCTCGTGATTTCCCTCGTCATCAGTGACGACGAGTTTCTTTTTGCTGCGAACAGTGCCTTCAAAACTGACAGTGCCCTCTATTTTTGCCATCTCGGCGGCTTCCTTGGGACGACGGGCTTCAAAGAGCTCGGCAATGCGCGGGAGACCACCCGTGATGTCCTGTGTTTTTGAGGCCTGGCGCGGGGTTTTCGCGAGGAGGGCGCCGGGATTGATCTTGTCGCCCTCGGCAACGGAAACCTGGGCGCCGACGGGGATGAAGTGCTCGGCAATGACCCTGCCGCCAGCCTTGATCTGGATGGTGGGGTTGAGGTCTTCCTTGTGCTCGATGACGATGGTGGTGACACGTCCGGAGGATTCGTCAAATTCGCGCTTGATGGTGACGCCCGGGATCATGTCGCGAAATGCGACGACGCCGGCTTTTTCGGAAAGGATCGGGACGTTGTGAGGGTCCCAGCGGGCGAGGATGTCCCCCTTGTTGATCGCACCGCCATCACTGACGGAGAGGATGGAGCCAATGACGATGTTGTGCTCCTCAAGAACGTTTTCACGCTCGGCGGAATCGCGCACGAGGACACTGCCGTTTTTGTTGAGGACGATGATGGCGTTGCCGCCAATCCCGACAGAGCGGATGCCCTGAAACTCGACGACACCGGTGTTGCGGACACGGATCTCAGGATTTTTGAGCACCTGGTTGGCGACGCCGCCAATGTGGAAGGTGCGCATGGTGAGCTGGGTGCCAGGCTCGCCAATGGACTGGGCGGCGATGATGCCAATGGCGGTGCCGCGCTCGACGAGGGTTCCGGTGGAGGGGTCGAGTCCGTAAGCCTGGGCGGGGATGCTGTTAACTTTCATGTGCGTGAGGGGCGACATGATCTTAACGCGCTCAATGCCGACGGTTTCGATTTTGAAGGCTTTTTCCTCGGTGATGAGCTCGCCCGCATGGACGATGATTTCGTCAGGGGATGTGGGATTGCGAATGTCCTCGCTGGCGCAGCGCCCGGCAATGCGTTCGGAGAGCTTGATGATTTCGTCGTCACCTTCGTAGAGGGGGGACTTCCAGACGCCGTCGCGGTTGTCGTCATCCAGCTCGGTGACGATGACGTCCATGGCGACGTCGCAGAGTTTGCGCGTCATGTAACCCGCGTCGGCGGTTTTGAGGGCGGTGTCGGCAAGCCCTTTGCGCGCACCGTGCGTGGAGATGAAGTATTCGAGCACGGACAGCCCGTCGCGGAAAGAGGACAGGATGGGGCGCTCGATGATTTCGCCGTTGGGCTTGGCCATGAGGCCGCGCGCGCCACAAAGCTGGCGGACCTGCTGTTTGTTGCCGCGCGCGCCCGAGTCCATCATGACGTAAACGGGGTTGATGAGCCAGCGGCCTTGGTGGCGCGGATCGTGGGCGCGTTTGCCAGCACGGGTGGCGGAGTTCTCAAGGGTTTTGAAAACGGATTTTGCGATCTCGTCGGTGGTGCTTGTCCAGAGGTCGATGACCTTGTTGGTGCGTTCGCCCGTGGTGATGATGCCTTTTTTATACTGGGCCTCGACCTCGTCCACCTTGGCACGGGATTTTTTGATGATGTCACCCTTGCCGTGGGGGAATATCATGTCGCCGATGCCGATGGAAATGCCGGCGCGCGTGGCGATTTTGAAGCCCATTTCCTTGAGGGCGTCGAGAACGGGGATGGAGCCCTCCTTGCCGACGAGCTTGTAGGTGTTGAGAATGAGATCTCCGATCTGGGCCTTTTTGACCGGGAAATTGGCAAAGCCCATGTCCCGGGGCCAGATGGTGTTGAAAATGATGCGCCCGATGGTCGTGCGGATGAGCTTTTTATCGGGATTCCCGTAGGTGGTTTTTCTGCCATGGTCAGGATTGACGTAGTCCACCCAGTCATGGAAGTGGAGCGCGCCATCAAGCTCGGCGAACTGCGCCTCGTGGGGCGTGCCGAGGATGGGGAGACGGACATCCTTGGCGGGTTTTGCCGTCGGCTCGTAGGTGAGGTAGTAGGAGCCGAGCACGATGTCCTGCGAAGGTGTGAGAATGGGCTTTCCGCTGGAGGGCGAGAAAATGTTGTTCGTGGACATCATGAGGAGCTTGCACTCCATGATGGCTTCGCTGGAGAGGGGGACGTGGACGGCCATTTGGTCACCGTCGAAGTCCGCATTGTACGCTGTGCAGGTGAGCGGGTGGAGGCGGATGGCGTCACCCTCGATGAGCACAGGCTCGAAGGCCTGGATGGAGAGGCGGTGCAGCGTGGGCGCACGATTGAGGAGCACGGGGTGGCCCTTGGTGACTTCCTCCAAAATGTCCCAGACCTCGGGCGATTTTTTCTCGATCATCTTGCGCGCGCCGCGGACGGTGTGGATGAAGCCAAGTTCCTTGAGGCGGCGGATGATGAAGGGCTCGAACAGCACGAGCGCCATTTTCTTGGGCAATCCGCACTGGTGCAGCTTGAGCTCGGGCCCGATGACGATGACGGAGCGCCCGGAGTAGTCCACGCGCTTGCCGAGAAGATTCTGGCGAAAACGGCCCTGCTTGCCCTTGAGCATGTCGGAGAGGGACTTGAGGGGGCGGTTGCCAGCGCCTGTGACGGGGCGCCCGTGGCGTCCGTTATCGAAAAGCGCGTCAACGGCTTCCTGCAACATGCGCTTCTCGTTGTTGATGATGACGTCGGGCGTCTTCAGCTGCAGGAGGCTGCGCAGGCGGTTGTTGCGGTTGATGACGCGGCGGTAGAGGTCGTTGAGGTCGGAGGTGGCGAAACGTCCGCCTTCGAGGGGGACGAGCGGGCGCAGATCCGGCGGGATGACGGGGAGGGTTTGCAGCACCATCCATTCCGGGCGATTGCCGGAGTCGATGAAACCTTGGACAATCTTGAGGCGGCGGGCGATTTTCTTCTTAATCTGCTTGGAACGCGTGGTGTGGATCTGTTCCTGCAACTCGGAGATAACCTGCTCAAGATCCATGCTCTTCAGGAGATCGCTGAGGGCCTCCGCTCCCATCTTGGCGACAAAGGAATCGTATCCGTATTCGGAAACAGCCTGCTGGTATTCCTGCTCGGTAAGGATTTGTTTGGGCTCAAGCGGGGTTTTGCCAGGGGCAACCACGAGGTATTTTTCGTAATAAATGACAGACTCAAGCTGGCGCGCCGTCATGTCGAGAAGGAGCCCGAGACGGCTGGGCATGGACTTGAGGAACCAGATGTGGGCGACGGGAACGGAGAGCTCGATGTGCCCCATGCGTTCACGGCGGACACGGGACATGGTAACCTCGACACCGCACCTGTCGCACACGACGCCCTTGAACTTGATGCGTTTGTATTTGCCGCACGCGCATTCGTAGTCACGCACGGGGCCAAAGATGCGCTGGCAGAAAAGGCCGCCCGGCTCCGGCTTGAACGTGCGGTAGTTGATGGTCTCCGGGTTCTTGACCTCTCCCTTGGACCATTCGCGAATGGTCTCGGGAGCGGCAATCGCTATGGAGACGTAGTCAAAGGAGGACTGTTCTTTTTCGGAAACAAGAAGTTCGGCGGTTTCGGCGTTGATCATGGAATCGCGGGCGTGAAATGACGTGAACCTCCCAGAAAGAAGAATTGGATCAGTGGCGTCAAGCGATATTACCGCCGCGACACGGGCTATTTTTGCAAGATTCCGGAAGTGGCGTCGTCGGCAAATTTCCGCCTGTCGGTGGCGTCGAAAAACGAGGTTCCCGCAACCAGCGTGTCCGCCCCGGCAATGCGGCATGCCTGCCCGCTCTCCAATGTGATGCCACCATCCACCTCGATACGATAGCGCAAGCCCGCTTCCCGCCGCCATCGGGCAAGCGTTCGGACTTTCCCAAGCATCTCGTCCATGAACACCTGCCCGCCAAACCCCGGGTGCACCGTCATTGCCAAAATCAAGTCCACCTCGGCAAGGAAAGGGCGAATTTTCTCGACGGGAGTATCAGGGTTGAGCGCCAGCCCGGCATTCAGCCCAAGCGCCTTGATTTTGCGCAACGCATCAAGATGTCCATAGTCGGGCTCGACGTGCACGGTGATGTTTTGGGCGCCTGCGCGGGCAAAGGTTTCGATATAGAGGTGGGGTTGGGCGAGCATCAGGTGCGTGTCAAAATACAATGAAGTGCGCGGGCGCAAGGCGGCGAGCGTCTGGGGACCAAAGCTGAGATTCGGGACAAAATGCGCGTCCATGATATCAAGGTGAACCCACGCGAGCCCGGCATCCTCAATGGCGGCGACGCTTTGCCCGAGCGCCGCGTGGTCACCGGCAAGAAGCGAGGGGACGAGCAAGGGAGTGTCAGGCGGGGGCATTTGCGACGGCGGTGTTCGCATCGTTTTTTCGTCTCCGGCGGTGTTACCAGACGCCGGTCACGGCGTTGCGGATTTTGCGCGCAAGCTCACGCGTGAGGACAGGCATTGTCTGGTATTCGACGGCGGAGAAGCCGCCCGTGTCATGCGCATCGGCAGTGGCGACGACCTCGCGTTCCTTGAACAAAACCTCGCCGGTGCGGTTGTTGACAAGCGTGCAACGGGCCGTGAGACGGAGCGTGAATGCGCTCCCGAGCACGGTATCGGTGGGGCGCGTGGCGGCAATGCTGTGCTCATAACGCTCAAGGCGCACATGCAAGGTGGCGTCGGCACCAACAGTACGCAGGGTGATTCCAGACTCCTGTGCGAGGGTGTCGTTAAGCTGCTGATGAAGGAGCGCTTGGGTCTGGGGCGCGTAGGTGTCGTTGACGATGGGACTGACTTTGATACTGGCAAAGGGCGGCTTGGCACGCGTGCCAAGGGTGTAATTGGCACAAGCGGAGAGAAAGGGGACGATGAAAAACAGCGCGACGGAAAAAAGCGCCCCGCGGGGACGACGGGCACGCGCGCACAAAGCGGTTGTTTTTGCGGCGCTCATTTGGATTCCCCGGACGGGGCCGCAAATCCCATGTCCTCAAGTTTCGGAGGAGGCGGCGGCACAACATACTCGCCCTCGGGCGTGAGCGGGAACCGCCCGAATATCCAGTCCATGACATCGCGCGAGGCGGGTTTCCGGGAACGAATGACGGCAAGATGCTTCCGCGCCTCCACGGCGGGCTCCGAGTCAGGCGCGGCATTGATTGCCTCATTGAAAAAGATGGCCGCGGCGCGCGGGTTGTTGCGATGTTCGTAATAGAAGAGCCCGATGTTGAGCCGGTTTTGAGCCAGAGTGGTGCGCATGCGCCGGGCAGCCTCGACAGCCTCTCCGGCGCGGGGGTGCGCGGGGTAGAGCTGGACAAAATCGGTGTAAATATCGAGGGCGTTGCGGGTGGAGCCCTGATCCCAATCGGCACCGGCGACATCCCTCTCGTAAGCGAGGGCAAGGCTAAGGTAGGCGTCGGGCACAAAACCCGAATCGGGATAGTTGCTGATGATGCGCTCAAAGGCGTCAATGGCGTCCGCGCGCTTGTCGAGCTCAAGCGCAAGCATCCCCTTGTCGAGGAGGGCGCGCACAGCATTCGGCCCATAGGGAGCATTACGGTTCACGCCCTCAAAGTAACGCAAACCCCGGGAGCTGTCGGTGAACCACGGGATCCAGCCCCACAAGTAGGGGCGCTCGCCGTTTTTGATGGCGGAGGCAACCGCGTATTGGCGTTCAACCACCTCGCCGTAACGGTGGTATTCCGGATGGTGCTGAATGAGTTCCTGAAACGAATCGTAGGCTTTTTCGAACTGGCTGCGCTTGTGATAAATGATTCCCCGCTGGTAGTAGGCCTCGGCAACAATTTCCAAAATGGAGTTCTGATGCACAAGAACGCGGGAGGCCTCCTTGCCAAACGTCCCGCGCGCCGTGAGGCGCGTCGTGGGGGAAAACTCGAAGACGGGGTCAGACAGGGGGAATTTTCCAAAACTGGTGATGCCACCCTTCACATGAAACGAGACCCCATAAACGTCGATAAGATCGCGATACGCATCAACGACATCGTTGTAATACCCAAGCGCCCGGAAGTAGCTTTCCTCATCCTGAAGACGCCTCGCCTTGTTCATGTTTTTCAGCATCTCCGCGATTTCGGGAACCTCCTCCGGCGCTCCGGCAGACTCCACGGCGTCCGACTCCTTCGCGATGGCGTTGGCAGCCAAGGGAACGAGCGCCCCACCCTGAAGCTTCCATCCCTCCCCGGCACTCCAAACGAGCGCGGACCGCGCTGCGGCAAGCGGCATTAACGCGAGCAAGAGCGAGGCCAAAAACCGTTTCCAAGGGAAAAATAACACCCGCATCATGAGATTGTTCTGGGTTGAAACCATTTAAGCAGAGTCGCAGCCCAAGTGAAACCGCCCCCGAACGCAACAAGCAAGACGTAATCCCCCTCCTTCACAAGCCCCTCGCGGTAGGCCTCCTCAAGCGCAATGGGAATGGACGCAGCGGAAGTGTTTCCGTAACGCTCCAGATTCACCTTCACGCGTGCTCTCTCCACCCCGAGCTCGTCCACAATCGCATCAATGATGCGCATGTTGGCCTGGTGCGGGATGATGAGCGCCACCTGCTCAATGCCCACGCCACACTTTGCCAGCACCTCGCGACACGCCTGGCTCATGACACGGACGGCGTTCTTGAACACTTCCTTTCCATTCATCACGATCCTGTGCGTTCCCACCGGCAAGCCCTCCACCGGTTCCGGGGCCGGCGCCTGCCGCGGCGCCACCGCAAGCAAGTCCCCCTTCGTCCCGTCCGCCCCAAGCACATTGCCCAAGATTCCCACGTGCGGCACATCGCACTTGGACACCACCGCCGCCCCCGCCCCATCCCCGAACAACACACACGTCGTCCGGTCCTGCCAGTCCACGATGCGCGACAATTTTTCCGACGCCACCACGAGCGCGTTCCGGTAATCACCCGCGCGCAGCATATGGTTCGCAATCTGCAACAGATAAAGGAACCCCGAGCACGCCGCCGAGATGTCAAACGCGGGAATCCCCGCCCGCAACCCCAGCTTGCGCTGGAGAAGACACGCAGTGGACGGCACCGTGGACTCCGCCGACGCTGTGGCGACAATGACCAAGTCTATCTCCTCCCTCCCCACACCCGCATCCCGCAACGCCACCTCCGCCGCCTGCGCGCCCAAGTCCGCCGTTGTCTCCTCCGGCGCCGCGACGCGTCGCTCGCAAATGCCCGAGCGGGAACGAATCCACTCGTCGGACGTCTCGACGATACGGGACAAATCCTCATTCGTGAGGCGGCGCTCCGGCTTGTAAGCACCGAGCCCGCGGATGAACACAGATGGTGTTGGCGATCTCATTCAACACAGCCACTTAGGTCAAAAAACATCCTGTGAAAAGCGGAAAACACCACCCCCGGACATCCACCCGACCGGCAAAACCGCCACCGCCACCCCGGATTTTGCAAAGTTACGGCGAGAAACCCGGGGCAACGCCCCGGGTTCCGAGCTCCCCCCGCGCCTGCCCGTCCGCCAAGCAGAACCCCAATCCTCACCGCCGACGACGCCACCGCGCCCCCATCGCCAACGCCAGCGCCCCCACCCCACCAATCAACGCATACGTCGACGGCTCCGGAATCGCCCGCGCCACAAGATAAGTTTCATAAACACCGGCATTGAGCTCGTCGTAGGAAATATCAAACACCTGCCCCGTATCAGCTATTATAGGATCATATCCCCACAACCCGTCCACAGGAGCCCCCTCAAGAACCAGGATCCGGTCCCCAAACGCAAACTCACCCTCGGCCAGAATTGTTAACGCGGACTCCGCGAAATCGATAAAGCCAGTGTTGCCAAGACGGATCTTCCCGGCGGTGACAGCCGGACTCACGGCAAATGTGAACTCCAAAACGCCTTCAATCGCAAAGTCATGGGAAACCGACAGCAGGCTATTGCCTCCAATGAAAAGTTGTGCCCCGGATTCCGTCATCAGGTTGTCGGCACTTAAGGCACCTCCACTGTTCAGCGCAACCCGCCCGTACCAATCAATGTAAAGATTCGACACATCAACGCCTCCCGCGTCGGACACAACAAGCTCACCATCGTCTGAGAGACCGACGACAAGTTCACCGGACACATTCATTGTTGCAGTAGGACCCACCACCGTCACGCTGCCAGCAACTCCGTAAATTTGACCGATATAGAAGTGCATGCTGGAAACATGTCCGCCGAGAACATTCAAATATCCAGGATCATTTTCTCCAACAAAGATAGTGTGCCCTGCGGTAAATGCCCCGCCCTCGTAAACATTGACAGTGCCCGGCCCAACGTGGCCAACGTAGCCAACGCGGGAACACTCAATCAATCCACCGCTTACAATATCGACAATCGCCTCCTCCCCATCCCACCCGATAATAACATCCTCTGGCACGCCACCCGTAGTAGAGTGTACAACTCGATGAGCAATTGTCGTCCGCCCATCTGGCGCGATCCAGTAATCAACCGCATTGACAGCGGGCGGGCTCGCAAGGGTAAAAGCTGCCGCTGCGGCGGCAAGGGTGAGGGTTTTGAGGGTTACGGATGTTGTTTTCATTTTTTTGTCTGTTTGGTTATTGGTTGGTTGTGAGAAAAAAGAGTTTCATGCCCGCACGAAAGCGGCGCGTTTGCCCATGGCGATGAACCCGCCAACGAGGGCGAAATGTGTCCCGTTAAACAGGGAGATCCGGCAAAAGAGCTCGGTTTGGCGCGTGTTACTCATGTTTTTTTATACAGTTGAAAGGGATTGTTTGAAAAAAATGCGTGTGATGGGGCCAAAATGTCCCGAAACAGCTTTCTGACGCGTAAGGAGATCCCAAAAAATATTTTTGCGACTTTCTGACGTGTAAGGAGGAGCAAAAAAAAATCCCCGCGCCCTTTCTAACGCGTAAGGAGGTCCAAAAAAAATATTTTGCGACTTTCTGACGAGTAAGGAGGAGCAAAAAAAAATTCCCGCGCTCTTTCTGACGCGTAAGGAGGAGCAAAAAATATTTTTCCGACTTTCTGACGCGCAAGGAGGAGCAAAAAAAAATTCCCGCGCCCTTTCTAACGCGTAAGGAGGTCCAAAAAAAATATTTTGCGACTTTCTGACGAGTAAGGAGGAGCAAAAAAAATTCCCGCGCTCTTTCTAACACGTCCGCAAGGGCCAGCGCGGTGCCCGCGCGGTCATCGTCGCGCTACGCGCAATTCCGCCTGCGGCGGGAGGTTCCGCTAACTTCAGTCCCACACTCCATAATTAGACGCCGCTTCGCCGACGGCAAAATCAGGTGGTATTGGAGCGACTTGAGAGTTCGTTTGCCCAACACTCTTGGGGAATGAAGTTTCATGGTCTGGTTTGTGTCCGCGCTTCCGCCGACTCCACATGGGGCAACATGTCTATGGGTCTTTCCGCACACACCGCACATTTTGGCTTGGCTCGGACAAGGATAGGCATCAGGCAGGAAGCGTTATGAATCCGCGACTGTTTCCCCGTTCCACGTTTATCTTGTTTGCAGCGCTTGGTGCGCTCGCCTTTTCACCGCCAACGCGCGCGGCCAAGGTAAAAAGCAACGCGTTCCCAAACAGGAGCATTTTCGGCATCGAAATGGCGGGGACAGCCTTGGGGTTTTACGGGCGCGCCGACCGGGTGCTCTCGGTCTCGTTCCAAGAATACACAACGGGACCGCTTGTGGTGAGCGAAGTGGTGATTGATCTGGAGGGGGCAAACCAGCTTTTGCGCCTCTACTCGGCACGCCCGGTCTCGCCAGAGGAAATGGCGCGCCGGAGTTACGAGGGCGTCGCCGCAGGCGCTGCGGAAGGAACGGACATGGCGGCGCCACCGGCGGAAATCTTGCCAAGCTCAGGAGGAGCGACGGCAAAACTGGAGGCGGGAGGACGGGCGGCGGTCGAAAAATTTAACGCAGGTCTTGTCGTAAAAACTTATCCGGTGACAACGCACGCGAAGACGGCGGAATTCTCCGTCAGCTCGCGCAAAGAATTGCTGGCCTTCTACAATAGCTTCCGGAGCCTGTGCACTAACAAGCCCGTGGCGGTAAAGGCGGACGGCTCGCCGGGCGGGGGCGGCGCAGGCGAGACACAAGTGCTTTCGCTCGGGGGAACACTCTTCACGCTTGAATAGGCGCCCCTCGCGGACAAACCCCGAAAAACTCAACTTCAACCCAACAGGACAACCATGATCGAAACGATAAAGAAAACACTCTTCGCCGGACTTGGCGCCGCCGCCATCACGAAGGACGCTGTCGAGTCCGCCCTCCACGACTGGATCGAGAAGGGGAAAATCACGCCCGAGGAAGCCCGGCATTTTGCCGAGAAACTCGTCAACACCGGCGAGCACCGCTGGGAAAAAACCAAGGACGAGGTCTCGCAAAAAGTCTCCGAACTGGCGGGCAAGGTGCCGTTTGTGAAACGCGGCGACCTGCAGGCGCTGGAGGCGCGCGTCGCGGTGCTTGAACAAATGGCATTGCGCGCGCAGCTCGCCGGGGACGCCACCCCAAGGCAGCCAAGCACGGAAGGGGAGCTCCTGCCCTAAGGCGGGAAGAGGACGCGCCCGCCGCGCCACGTCGCGCCCAGCGCCGCCATGTCACCAGTCCCGATCCCCGTCCCGCTCAAGGCCCTCGCCCTGCTTAAGAATGTCGCCCGGGCAAGGGAGATTTTTGCCATCCTCATCAAGAATGGCTTTCTGGAATTTCTGGAACAGGTCGGCGCGCCCTCGTCACGGCTCGCCAAAATTCTCCCGATCCCGACGCAAAACATCACGCTGTGGCAACGCATCCGCGTGACCTGCGAGCAGCTCGGGCCAACCTTCGTCAAGCTCGCCCAGCTGGCCAGCTCGCGCGACGATCTGCTCCCGGAGGCGCTCGCGACGGAACTGCGCCGCTTGCGCGATCAAGTGCCGCCCGTGCCTTGGGCGGACATGGCGCAGGTGCTTGCCGCGGAGCTGCACGAGGGCGTGGAGGCCCATTTCGAAGAAATGGACACGACGCCGGTGGCGTGCGGCTCCATCGGCCAGGTTTACAAGGCGCGACTCAAGGCGGACGGACGCGCCATCGCGATCAAGCTCCAACGCCCGGGCATCCACCGCGCGATGCGCGCCGACATCGAGATCCTGTCCTGGCTCGCACAACGCGCCCACGAACGGTTCGCGGAACTGCGCCCTTACGCCCTGCCGACAATCGTCGCGGAGGCCGCGACAGGGCTTTTGCAAGAACTCGACTTCAACATCGAGGCACGCAACGCCGCGCATTTCAACGCAATCAATCCCTGCCCGTCAGTTTTCGCCCCCCGTGTGCACGAGCATTACACCACGGCGCGCCTGCTCGTGTCCGACTGGGTGGAGGGCGTCCCGCCGGGCTCCCCGGAAATCCCCGTCGAGACGGCGCGCCTGCTCGCCGCAGCCGGGGCAAACTCGGTTTTCCGCCAGATATTTCTCGACGGATTCTTCCACGCCGACCCGCACCCGGGCAATCTGCTCGTCACACCAGATGGACGGCTCTGCCTGATTGACTGGGGCCTCGCGGGCAGCCTCACGCGGCGGATGCGCTACATGCTTGCCGACCTCCTCGGCGCGCTCGCACGACAGGACGCCGAAAAGGTGATCCAGGCGCTGCTCGCCAACGGAATGAAAATCCGCTCCGACCGCACCAAGCTTGAGGGCGATGTCGCCCAAGTGTTGCGCCGCCACCACAAGCTCGCAGAAACGCCCGGTGAGTTCGGCAGCGCGATGACAGACCTGCTGCGCGTCTTCGCCCGCCACGGCATCGCGCTCGCGCGCGACTACACGCTGCTGGCCAAGGCCGTGCTCGCCATTGAGGAGACAGGGCGGCAACTCGACCCGGCATTTGACCTGCAACACCATGCGCGCCACTTCCTGAAAAAGCTGCGCGCGGAACGCTGGAGTCCCCGCACACTGGCAAAACTGGGCGCGTGGGCGGTGGCGTCCAACATCGCGCAATTCCGCGAGATCCCCGGGAGCGTCAGCCGCATTTTGCAAAAGCTTGAGGACGGCGAGGCGACGCTGAGTGTCGAGCACAACGGGCTGGAGGATTTCCGGCGCACGATGGAAATCGCCGTGAACAGGCTCGTCTTCGCCGTAATCGTCGCGGCGCTCCTGGTGGGCTCGTCAATGTTGGTGCGCGGAGACGACAACCCGTGGCAATTCCCTCCGAGCCCCGGAGTGATCGGCTACGCGCTGGCCTTCTGTTTCACCCTTTACCTGCTCTGGGATATTTTGCGCCACGGACGCCACAAACATTAGGGGCGCCCCGGCATGTTTTGCGGTTGCCACGCCACGGCGCAGGCGCATTTCACAGGGCACGCTCATGCGCCGGTATTTTCTCAAACGCCTTCTCCTCCTGCCGCTCACCTTGCTGGGCATAACATTCATCGCCTACGTGATCACGCGCTTTGTGCCGGGCGGGCCGCTTGACCAGGCGCTCGCCCAAAAACAGCAGGCGGCGGCGCGCGGGCGCGGCGTGGTGGCCTCGGGGAACTCAAGCTCGCTCTCGCCGGCGGAGGAGGCGCAGCTGAAAAAATTCTACAAACTGGATCGTCCCCTGCTGATCGGCTACGGGGAATGGCTGGGCGTGTGGCCAAACCCGGACACGGGCAAATACGAGGGGTTGATGCAAGGGGAGTTCGGACATTCGTTTTTGCGCGGGCAACCGGTGCTCGAAGTCATCGTTGAGAAGTTGCCGGTCTCCGCCTGGCTTGGCGGATGGTCGCTGGTGCTGACCTACGGAGTCTGCATCCCCCTGGGCATTGTGAAAGCGCTCCGCCACCGCACGCGCGTGGACAATGTGACCTCGGTCGTGCTGTTCACCGGGTATGCGCTGCCCGGATACATTCTTGCGGTGGTGTCCCTGTATTTCTTCGCCTTCCACTGGGAGGTGTTCCCGCACTCCGGAATCGCCACGAAGGAGCTTGAGGGAGCGGGATTGTGGTTAAGACTGAAGGATCGCGCGTGGCACAGCGTGCTTCCCCTGGCATGCCTCACGAGCGGGAATTTCGCGCTGATGACCCTGCTCATGAAAAATTCCCTCCTGGATAATCTCGCACTGGACTACGTGCGCACGGCAGTGGCAAAGGGCGTGTCGTTCCACAACGCGGTGCTGCGACATGCGTTCCGCAACAGCCTTGTGCCAGTGGCAACGGGCTTTGGAAACTGCCTCGGGGCATTGCTCGCGGGAAGTTTCCTGATTGAGAAAATTTTCGACATCGACGGCATCGGCTTGCTGAGCTTCAGCTCGCTGGTGGGACGCGATTACCCGGTGTTCCTCGGATTGCTGACATGCTCGTCATTCCTGCTTCTGCTGGGAAACATCGTTTCGGACGTGTGCGTCGCACTGGTTGACCCGCGCATCCGCTTCGGGAAGTAAAGACCTCGTGTTCGGAAGGACGGCAGGGATTAATCCGTGGAACCCCCTTCGTCATCGCAACGGCCCACATTGCGCTCAAGCCGGACCCGACGAATATTTCCCGCAGACACCTCGTAGGCGATGACACGAAACTCACCAATCTGAACCGTGTCGTTACGATGCGGGAAAAAATCCATGTGACGCTTCATCCACTCTCCCACGGTTTCCGTCGGCGCCGCCTCAAAGGCCCACCCCGTCTCCGCCTGAAGCTCGCGCATCGGCATTTCCCCATGAACAACAATGGATCCCGCGGTACGCGTGAGGACATAGCCCTTGCCACGGTCAAGCTCGTCGCGGATATCGCCAAGGATCTCTTCAAGCACATCCTCAAAGGTGACAATGCCGGCGAGATGTTTCCCATCGTCAAGCACGACGGCAAGATGGCTGCGCGCGGCGCGAAAACGCTCTATCATGATGGGAACGGGCGTCGTCAGGTGAAATCGCAACACAGGGCGGATGAGCGGTTCAAAGGAACAGATCTCGCCCAGCGTCTGCATCTGCCAAAGCCATTCGCGCGCAAGGACCAGACCGCGCACCTCGTCCATTTTCCCATCGCACACGGGGAAACGGCTGCGCCCGGAACTGCGGGCAATCTGAAGGTTTTCCTGCGTGCTTTTGTCGAGCCAGAGGGCGATGACCTGATGCCGGGGCATCATGATCTGGCGCGCTGTCGTCGTGCGCACACGAAGGGTTTGCACCATGAGCCGGTTCACGAGCGCATGCGCGGCGGAAAGATCGTTCGCATGGCTGAAGACATACTCAAGCTCATCCGCGCCAAAAGTGTGCTGGGGCTCGTCCACCGCCCCCAGCCCAAGGAGCCGCAACAACTGGTTGGCCGCACCATTGAGAAGCCAGATGAAGGGATAAAGAACCCAGTGGAAGAGCATCAACGGCGGTGCCGTCCAAAGCGCAATCTGCTTGGGACGCTGGATCGCAAGGGACTTGGGTGCGAGCTCACCAAGCACAATGTGGAAAAACGTGATGACACCAAAGGCCATGGCAAAGGCCATGGACGACACCGCAGTGGCGTCGGTAATTCCGCAAGTGGCCACCACGGGGGCAATCCGTTTGGCAAGAAAGGGCTCCCCTACCCAACCAAGGCCAAGGCTGGCGAGAGTGATGCCAAGTTGTGTGGCAGAGAGCGCGGCATCAAGGTGCTGCGTGGCTTTCAGGGCGAAACGAACGCGCCACCCGCCTGTCTTGCTCATGGGACGAAGCTGGGTGTGGCGGACTTTGACGAGGGCAAACTCGGCGGCCACGAAAAACCCGTTAGCAAGAACAAGCGCGAGTATAACGACGAATTCGGTAATGGTTCCCAAGAGGGTGCTGGAAGTGTTCACGTGCGGGGATTGCTTCTGTGCGTATGGACGTGGACGACAAGCAAATATGCCGGACGGCTGGCGTCCGGCATATCCGATCGCGCGGTCGTGGCCGCGCTCACTGTCCTATTTACGAAAAAGAATAACCACGAAATTACTGGATAGTCGGTTGAGTGACTTAGTTTTTGTTAGTCCTTGTAATATCGTGGTTAAAGTGGTTTGCGCCCGGTTACGCTGAGACAGCAGGCGACGGAGAAGGTTCCACATTCTCTGTCTGTGAGGGAGCGGGGGCGGCATCCGCGGATGCGGCGGTTCTCCTCGTTCTGGCTTTCCGCGCAGGCTTCCGTGCCGCCGCCGTCTTTTTGTAGCCCTCGTCAGAGGCGGACACCAATTCAATCAACGCCATCTCCGCGGCATCACCCGTGCGCTGGACGAGTTTGTAAATACGGGTATAGCCGCCGGGTCGCTTCAGGAACTCGGCAGCACGTTCGCCAAAAAGTTTCTTGACGGCATCGGCGTCGCGAACACGGGCGACCGCAAGCCTGCGGTAGTGCACCTTCACGGCGCTCTCCTCCGCGAGCGCCGCCTTCTTTGCATAGGTTATGATTTTCTCCGCGTATGGGCGCAAGGCCTTGGCCTTGGCCAATGTGGTCTGAATACGTCCGTGGGCGAAGAGGGCGGTGGAGAGGCTTGCCATTAGGGCTTCGCGATGGGCGCGTTTTATGCCAAGCTGGTGGCTGTGTTTCCGGTGTCTCATGGGTGTTTGTCGTGGTGATTCGTCGGTGGTGAACGGGGATTGGCGCGCTTACTTGGTGATGGCTTTGTCGAGCAGACGCTCGTCAAGTTTCATGCCGAGCGAAAGCCCGAGCTGCTCCAATTTCGCCTTGATTTCATTGAGGGATTTCTTCCCGAAGTTGCGATACTTCAGCATCTCTTGCTCGGACTTAAGCGCGAGCTCGCCGACCGTGGTTATGTTGGCGTTGTTCAGACAGTTGGCGGCGCGAACTGAGAGTTCGATCTCATTGACGGACATGTTGAGGAGTTTGCGGAGACGGTTTTGCTCCTCGCTGATTTCTTTGCCATGCGCTTCGAACTCGATGTCACGATGCGTGCCATCACCAAAAATATCGAGGTGATGCCGGAGAATGGCTCCGGATTCCTTGAGGGCATCGTCAGGAGTGATGCGCCCGTCGGTCCAAATTTCGAGGATGAGCTTGTCGTAATCCGTCATTTGCCCGACGCGGGTGTTCTCAACGGCATATTTGACGAGGCGGACAGGGCTGTAAAGGGAGTCCACGGGAATGACTCCGATCGTCTGTGTGTCGCTCTTGTTGTCATCCGATGCGGCCCAGCTGCGACCGACGCGGACTTCAATCTCGGCATAGAAACGACGTTTGCGGTCCAAGGTGCAAATGACCTGACCGGGGTTGATGATGTCCAAGTCGGGCACAAGCTGAATGTCTTTGGCTGTGATTGGCCCCTCGCGATCGACATCAAGGGTGACCTGGAAGGTATCCCGTTTTCGGGCTTTGAAGAGTATGGATTTGAGGTTGAGGACGATGTCGGTCACATCCTCAACGATGCCTTCAATGGACTGAAACTCGTGCTGGACACCGTCTATTTTGATGGAACTGATCGCGGCCCCCTCAATGGAGCTGAGAAGGACGCGGCGGAGGGCATTCCCGATGGTGTGCCCGTAACCCGTCTCAAAGGGTTCGGCAACAAACTTGGCGTAAGTGTCGTTGGATACGGCTTCATCCTTTTTCAACTGCTTGGGTAATTCGAATTTTCCGAGTCGTTTGGGCATGGCTTTTATTTCTCCGGTGATGATTGTGTTGTTCGGGTGCGGGTGGATTGCTTGTTAACGGCTGTAGAACTCGACGATGAGCTGGACGTTAATTTCAGTGGGGAGCTCCTCGGCGGCGGGCTGACGGTTAACGGTGCCACGGAGGACATCGTTCGCCATGCTGAGCCAGGCGGGGACAACACGCTGTTGGTTCTCCTCGGTGCCACGGGTGGCAAGCTGTTTGGAAGAGGTGCGATTACGCACCTCAATCTGGTCCCCTGGCGAGCAGGTGTAACTGGGGATGTCAACCTTGTGCCCGTTGACGGCGATGTGCCCATGACACACGAATTGCCGGGCAGCACGACGGGTGCGGCTAAGCCCGAGAAGGTAAACCACATTGTCAAGACGGGTGTGGAGGAGACGGAGAAAATTCTCACCAGTAACCCCCCCCTGCCGCTTGGCCCTGGCAAAGGTGAGCTGAAATTGTTTCTCGTTGAGGCCATACATGAAGCGAAGCTTCTGCTTCTCATTGAGGCCGGTGCCATACTCGGAAATCTTGCGGCGTTTGGTAGGGCCGTGGATGCCCGGGGCGTAAGGCTTGCGTTCTTCCGCCTTGCTGGGGTGGAAGATATGCTGGCCAAAACGGCGGTTGATCTTGCTGGTGGGTCCGGTGTAGCGGGACATGTGTTTGAGCTTTTATTGTTTTGCGGCGGTTGAATCAACCGCCCGGATTGCCATCACCGGGCGGGAAAATGCAAATTGGGTGAGGTTCCTGGGTTAAACGCGACGACGCTTGGGCGGACGGCATCCGTTGTGAGGAACGGGAGTGGCGTCAACTATGGTTGTGACATTGAGACCGAGGGTTTGCAGCGCACGAATGGCACTGTCCCGCCCCATGCCAGGACCTTTGATCTTGACGGCAACTTCCTTGAGCCCGTGCGACATGGCAACGCGCCCGGCGTCCTGACAGACAACCTGCGCGGCATAGGCGGTGGACTTGCGGGAACCACGGAAACTGTTTTTGCCAGCGGTCGACCAAGAAATCACGTTGCCATTCTGATCGGTGAACGTGACTTTCGTGTTGTTAAACGTGGCGAGAACGTGGCAGACCCCGACGGAAATATTTTTGGACCCTTTGGCTTTGCGGATTTTGACCTCTTCAAGGCCTTCGGAAAGAAGATCCTTGGCCGTGATTTCTTTCTTTTCCGCAGGAGGGGACGCAGGGGCGCTGTCAGCCGCCAACGGCGCGGCGGCGGCAGGCGCGGCATCTTTCTCACCCTTCGTTTTTGCTTTGGGTTTCACTGGAGTGGGAGCCTCCTTCTCAACGGCGGGCGCGGGCGGGGGCGTGATGGTGATGTCCTTCTCGTCTTGACTCATGTTTTTGGATGATTGGCGGTGTCGTGATTATGCGGATTTTTTCGCCGCGCCAATGGTTTTGCGCGCGCCCTTCCGGGTGCGGGCATTGGTGCGGGTGCGTTGACCGCGAACGGGAAGCCCGCGAAAATGACGAAGCCCGCGGTAACACTTGATGGCTTGGAAACGCTTGAGGTTCTGGCTGATTTCGCGGCGCAAATCCCCCTCGCACTTGTAGCCACGTTCAACGATGTAGCCGACAATCTTGTTCAGCTGCTCCTCGGTGAGGTCCTGTGCGCGAAGGGCCGGGTTGATGCCCAAGGCATCCACGATTTCAATGGCACGGGTCGGACCGATGCCATAAATGTAGCGTAACGCGTATTCAACGCGCTTGTTATTAGGTATATCGACACCAAGGAGGCGAGGCATAGATGATGATGAGGTTGTTCTGTGTTTTGATTGGAAAAGAGGGAGGAAAGTGGAGAGGCTTCGGGTGCTTGGAAAGAAAAAAATCGAGGGAGGTCCAAAAAAGTTCATCCGGTAACAGTCAGGATTTCCGGGGGACCTTCGGTGATAAGGATGGTATGTTCGTAGTGGGCTGCCGGCTTGCCATCCTTCGTGCGAACCGTCCAGCCATCGGCAGCAAGGACAATGTCCGCCGCGCCAAGTGTTATCATGGGCTCAACGGCAAGAGTCATGCCGGGTCGCAAAAGAGCCCCCGTCCCGGGCTTTCCAAAATTGGGAATCTGCGGCGCTTCATGCAAATCGCGTCCAATACCGTGCCCAACGTATTCCTCAACGATACCGTAATTGGCAAAACGGACATGGCGTTGGACGGCGTGGGATATATCGTGCACCCTGTTGCCGGCGCGGGCTTGGTCGATGGCGGCATAAAGGGCCTCGCGGGTCGTTTCACAAAGGGCGCGGACTTCAGTCGAAACCGGCTCGACCAAGACAGTACAAGCGTTGTCGCCCGAAAACCCTTTCTTGCGGACAACAACATCCAGCGAAACAACGTCCCCCGGCTGGATGGCACGACATGGGCTGGGCACGCCATGGACAACTTCGTCGTTGACAGAAATGCAGGTATGCGCGGGAAAGCGCAGACGCCCGTGTTTGTAATTGTAACTGCCGCTTTCCACCCCCAGCTCCTTCATGAAATCCCTCCCGGCAACATCCAACTCCTGCGTGGTAACACCAGCCCGCACAAGCGGCACCATCCGGGAGAGAACGATGGCAGCAGCGAGACAAACCTCGCGCATGATGGCAATTTCCGCCGCTGTTTTTATCGGGATCATGAGCGATGGCCAAATGTGAAAAAACAGTGTTCTCGCATGCTCAGGAAGCGGAAACGCGTGCAAAGTTATAAATGGCGGCAGCGATGCCGAGCACAAGGATGAGCACGCAAACATAGCCCAATCGTCCAAGGCCGCGTTTCTCTCCAAAATCCACAACCTTGCGCGACGGCATGGGGATGTTGAGCCCGCCAATGCGTCCTTTTTTCAAGAAACCTTCGTAGTGGCGCTGCAGCAATATGGCCTCAATTTGCGCCATTGTATCAAGCGAAACACCGACAGCAATCAGACCTCCGGTCCCTCCCATCAAGTAGGCAAGCCGCGACGGAAATGTGAACTGCTGCGCCAAAATATTCGGCAGCAATGCGATGATCACGAGAAACACCGAGCCGGCAAGCGTAAGCCGGGTCATCACGAAATCCAAAAACTTGGCGGTGGCGTCCCCAGGGCGCACCCCGGGAATATAACCACTGTTCTTTTTAAGATCATCGGCAATCTGTATGGGTTTGAACATGAGCGAGACCCAAAAGTAGCTGAACGCAAAGATGAGCACGGCCTCGACAATGTAATACAAGGTGGAGCTCGCGCCAAAATCATTGGCAAACTTCAAGCAGTAACCGCCGATATCCCGCCAGACGCCCTCCTTCGTGGAAAGCAACGCGCCAAGCCATTGGAACATCATGGAAGGAAAGCTCAGTATGGCACTGGCAAAAATGACGGGCATGACGCCGGCAAAATTGATTTTCAGCGGAAGATACGAGGACTGCCCGCCATACATTTTGCGCCCGACAAGCCGTTTGGCATACTGCACCGGAATTTTGCGAATGGTTTGCGCCACCGCCGTCATCGCCGCATAAACAAGCACCCCCATGATGATAATGCCAACACCATGCTCCCAAGTGTAAAGTTGAGTCTGCCCCGCCACCTTGGGCGTGAACGCGGTGAGGAACTGTTTGGTCGCGCCCGGGAGGTCGGCAAGAATGCCCACGGTAATCAATATCGAGGTGCCGTTGCCTATGCCGCGCTGTGTGATCTGCTCGCCCAACCAAGTCATTATCACCGCCCCAGCGGTGAGAATGACGACAGCCAGCAAAATGAAAAGCGACTTGTTGATGACGACCAACTCAATGTTTTTGGCATCGGCATTGCCAAGAACCTGCCCAACGGCGTCCGGGTTGCTCAGCGCAGCGGCAAGCATGAACCCTTGGACGACCGCTATGAGAATGGTGAGATAACGGGAATACTGGGCGATTTTCTGGCGCCCGATATCGCCTTCCTGCTGAAGCCGGGAAATGGACGGAACCACCGCGCCCATGAGCTGCATGATGATGCTGGCACTGATGTAGGGCATGATGCCGAGGGCAAAGATGGCCCCCTTGATAAGGGCACCGCCTGTGAACAGGTTATACATCGCCATGAGCCCAGCCCCGGCGTCCGCTTTCGACATCGCCGCGCTAAGCGCACGCTCCAATTCCGTCGGGTTGATCCCGGGCAAAGGAATGCACGCGCCCATGCGGGCGACAAAAAGAAGGCCGAGGGCAACAATCAGACGTTGGCGCAGCTCGGGAATTTTCCAACAATTGGCGAATGCCTTGAACATCGTTAGCAATTATTATTCCTTGGAAAAAAAGAGACTGGCCTGACGCAGGAATGAGACCTGGCGGAGGTCTCTTTAGCGTCGGGAAGGGATGGTTGCTTTCCTCGCATCAAGCCAGAATGGGTTGTCCTACCCCCCAAGGAGGGGGGGATTCGGTCAAATTTTGGACGCCTCTCCGGTGGCGTCGGGTTCGGGAGATGCCTTCAACTCGATTACCTTGCCTCCGGCAGCCTCAATCTTGGATTTCGCCGAGGCCGAAAATTTGTGCGCGGAAACAGTGACGGCACGGCTGAGTTCGCCCACACCAAGCACCTTGAACAATGCGGACGATGCGCGAAGGGCGCCGAAACGCACAAGCGCGTCGCGGTCAACGGAATCGGACCCAATCTTGGCAATGGTGGACAGGTTGACGACGGCAAAGGTTTCGCGATTGATGTTGTTGAAACCCCGGTGCGGGAGTTTGCGGTAAAGCGGCATCTGCCCGCCCTCAAATCCCGGGCGGACGCCACCGCCGGAACGGGCCTTCATGCCCTTGTGTCCCCGCCCGGAAGTTTTTCCGTGCCCGCTGCCACGTCCACAACCAAGACGTTTGTGCCGGTGTGTGGAGCCCTCGATTTTCGGTAAAGTGTGCAATTTCATGAACGTTACTTTTAACTTGCTGATTATTGTATTAGGAGCGCGTGGCCTTGATTTGCTCAAGGGTGCGCAGTTGGTGCAGCCCGGCAAGCGTCGCCTTGACAACAGCCTGCGGATTGTTCGAACCAAGTGATTTCGAAAGGATGTCCTTGATGCCGGCAACCTCAAGAACGGCTCGAACGCCACCCCCAGCAATGACCCCTGTGCCGGGAGAGGCCGGACGCAGGAGGACCCGGCCTCCATCCGATTCGCCAAAAACTTCGTGCGGTATCGTGTTGGCTCGCAGGTTCACGGCGCGCAACGAGCGGTGCGCACGCTCCGTCCCCTTGCGGATGGCCTCCGGAACTTCCTTTGCCTTGCCGTAGCCGACGCCGACGCGGCCCTTGCCATCCCCGGAAACAACGAGCGCGGCAAAACTGAAACGACGTCCGCCTTTGACGACCTTGGAGCAACGGTTGACGTGGACGACCTTGTCCGTGTATTCGTTTGCCTGAAGGTCATTGAGGGCATCCGACCGGCGTCTTCCCCGCCCGCCACGGTCACCACGACGGCGTCCGCCACCACTGGCGCCCGCGCCGGAATTCGCGGGGGATGCGCTGCCGCCGCTCGCGGTGGCATCGGCGGTGGGAGCTCCTCCGCCACTGCCCCCACGGTCACCGCGCGGAGCGCGGCGGTCGCGACGGTTGCCGAAACGGGAGAAGTCTCCACGGGGGCTGTCGCGCGAGACGGAAGCGTCACCAGCATTTTTGTTTTCTGCCGTGGGTTCCCTTGATTCCGCTGTGGCAGCGGGGGGTTGCTCCGCAACAACGGCGGGTGCGTCAGCTTGGGTTTCCTGTTCGTTGGACATTGGTCAAATGAGTTGGATTAGAATTGGACGCCTTCGGCCCGGACGGCGTCGGCAAAGGCTTTGACGGTGCCGTGGTAACGGCGGCTCCCGCGGTCAAAAACAACGGAGGCAATTCCGGCGGCCTTGATTTTTCCGCCCACTTGCTTGCCAAAGGTTCCGGCCCCGGCAGTGTTGGGCCTGAGCTTGAGATCACGAAACACTTTTTGGGTGGTGGCTCCGGCAACGAGGGTGCGCCCGGTGGCGTCATCAATAGCCTGGGCGTAAATGTGCAGGTGGGTGAATTTCACGCTGAGGCGCGGACGCTCGGCAGTCCCGATGATTTTCTTACGGATGCGCCAGTGGCGTTTTTGAGCGAGTTTGAGCTTCGTTGGAGTCTTGTTCATAATGATGTGGTATGCGCGTGCTGGGTGTGGTGCTGCTGCGTTGGAATCAAGCGGAGCATCATGAGGTTTTCTTGCCTTCCTTGCGGCGGACGAACTCGCCGACGATGCGGACCCCCTTGCCCTTGTAGGGCTCGACGGGGTAATACTGCTTCACGTCGGCAGCGACCTTGCCCACGGATTCCTTGTCGGCTCCGGTGACCTCAAGCTTGGTGCCGTCCACGATGCCCACCTTGATTCCGGCGGGCAGCTTGTAAAGCACCGGATGGGAATAGCCGAGGGAGAGATCAAGCACGTCTCCCTTGAGCGTGGCCTTGAACCCGACGCCTTCGATTTCGAGCTTTTTTGAATACCCGACCGTTACGCCAGTGACCATGTTCTTGATGATGGCCCGTGCGGTTCCATGCATGGCACCCGCGAAGCGTGATTGCTCGCGGGGCGTGACCGTGACAACGGCACCCTCGTGCTTCAGGGCAACGACCGGGGAAAAGGTTTTGCTCAGTTTGCCCTTGGGGCCTTCGATGTTGATCGTCTGCCCGGAGAGGGCGATTTTGACGCCCGCCGGGATGGCGACTGGAATTTTGCCGATTCTGCTCATTGGTGGCTGCTTAGAAATATCGAGACGTGAAAAGTCGTGAAAGGGCGCGCAGCAAAAACGTTCGGGGCAATCGCGCAAGTTTTTTTTTCGACTTTATTTCCCCGGGTCCCTCCTGCCGCTCACAGTGCATCCGGAAATTTTTCGCCCCGGACGGGAGTTGGCCATGGGATGCATGATTTCGGGAATACCTCCGGCAGGGTGTTTTGACGCGCCGGTTGCACCACCAAGGCGTATCCGTTTTCACATACATTGCAACGGGCCAGGGAGGCGCGTTCCGTTCGCAAAACAAAAATGCAAAACGGACGCGAAGGGTTTCGCGTCCGTTTGCGGCTGTGACAGGGAAAGCTTTGCGCCGGCAGGCTCGCCTCATGCGATGCGCTCGACAATGAGCGGCTCATCCTTGGGACGTTTCGGAGCGAGACGGTAGGCATCGCGGAAATAATGCAGCGAGGCATCCATGCGGGCCTCGTCGTTGTAGTGTATCATGATGAGTGGTTCCCCCTGCTTGACTTGGGTGCCCACTTTGCGGATGTCCGTGACACCGACAGCGGGGTCAAGGGTGCCATCCTTGCGGGCGGCGAGCACCTGCACGCCGCGAGCGATTTTCCCGGCATCGATCGTGTGAACGTATCCGCGCTTGGGGGCAGGGAGCTTGCGCACGTACTGCGCCTTGGGGAAAGTTTCCGGGTGGTCGATCCAGGTGGTGTCGCCACCCTGCGCCTTGACCATTTCGCGGAATTTGGCGAGCGCGGTGCCGTCGCGAAGGTGCTTGTCCACGGTCTGCTTGGAGGAGAGGGTGGACCCGGCGACACCGGCAAGACGCACAATTTCCATGCCAAGCTTGGAAACGAGCTCCTTGAGATCCTCCGGCCCCCCGCCCTTGAGCAACTCGACCACTTCCTTGATCTCCAAGGCAGTGCCAACGGAATTGCCGAGGGGCTGGTTGCTGTCTGTGACGACGGCAACACAACGGCGGTTCATGCTGCGAGCGACGCGGGTGATGGTGCGCGCGAGCTGCCGCGCCTGTTCCTTGTCACGGATGAATGAGCCGTTACCCCACTTGATGTCTATCACCAAGCCTTCGCACCCCTCGGCGAGTTTCTTGGCAAGGAAACTTCCCGTGATGAGGGGGAGGCTGGTGATGGTGGCAGTGCTCTGGCGCAGGGCATAGAGAATTTCATCGGCGGGCGCGATCTCGGGGCATTGCTCGACGATGGCTGTGCCGACCTTGGTCAGGACAGCGATGTAATCCTTGAGGGGCATCCTGCCCCGGAATCCGGGAATGCTCGTGAGCTTTTCCACGGTCGTGATGGCGAAGTCCTCATCCTTGCCGTTCATGCAGGGGACGACGACACCGGAAGCGGCGGCAAGGGCGGCGAGGACAATGTTGGTTTTGTCCCCAACGCCCCCGGTGGACACTTTGCTGATCTTGGGAAGATGGATTTTTTCCAAGTCTATGACTTCGCCTGAGAGCATCATCTCCTCGGCAAACGAGGCGGTTTCCTGCGCCGTCATTTGCTGGAAATAAATGGCCATTGCGAGGGCGGCTTGCTGGGACTCGGGCATCTCGCGGTCCATGATGGAGTCAACGATGTGCCGGATTTCCTCGTTGGTGAATTCGCCTCCCTCACGTTTTTTCTCAATGAGGTAGGCAAACGACGGCTTCAATGCGCGCTTTGGTTCGGAAAGTTTTTCAGACATGGATTATGGTTTTTAATCGGGAAAAGCCCCGCTGCTGGCAAAGTGACTCCGCAACGGGAAACCGTGCACTTGAGGAAATTTCCCATGGGTGTCGAGCACAAAATTTTTCAAAACCGTCATTTTCACCCTGAAAAACTTTTCTCCATTTTGGGTCTTGCCAAACGCAGCCCAAACCTTATCCGCAGGCATCCTTCAATTCATCCTTATGATAGCCGAAACACAAAACCGCTCCAAGACACCGCTCGACTACGACTTCACCGACACAGAGGCGCTCTCCCGTTACGTAACCGAGACCGGACGCATCCTGCCACGCCGCATCACGGGACTGACTGCGCGCCAGCAACGCCACATCACCAAGACCATCAAGCGCGCCCGCAACATGCTCCTGATGAAGTAAGTGTCCCGGACTCCATTCCTTTTACGCATCGACAGCCCATGACGCGCCGGAAGTGCGCGTCTTTTTTTGCAGACGCACCGTCCATGCCAACGCCACCGCTGCCGCCATTTTTTCGCGACACCACCACCGATCTCATCCGCGTCGCCGCCCTGCTTCGCGCAGGAGAGCTGGTGGCATTGCCCACGGAAACCGTCTATGGACTCGCCGCCAACGCACTCGATGAAACCGCCGTGCGGCGCATCTTCACCGTCAAGGGACGCCCATTGATAGACCCCCTCATCGTCCACGTCCCAACACTCGAAGCAGTGGCGCAAATCGCCACACCACCGCCCCGGCTCCGCCGCCTCGCGACACAATTCTGGCCCGGTCCGCTAACGGTCGTCCTGCGGAAAAAAAGGATCATCCCCGACCTTGTCACCGCAGGAACTCCGACAGTCGCCATCCGCATTCCACGACATCCCCTGATGCAAAAAGTGCTCTCACTGACAGGGTTGTTTTTGGCCGCCCCCAGCGCGAACCCGTTCGGCTACATCAGCCCCACACGCCCCGGACATGTGCGCGACTCGCTCGGCGAAAAAACGCCATGGATACTCGACGGGGGCGAATGCGCACACGGGATCGAATCCACAATCCTTGATCTCACCAATCCCGCCACACCCCGCCTGTTGCGGACAGGCCCCGTGACGCGTGACGCATTGGAATCCGCCCTGAACCAGCCAGTCGCGCCACCGCCCAAAACACCCCCCGGCCAAGGAGGACATCCGGAACAGCCAACGGCACAACCCGCGCCCGGGATGTTAACGCGGCACTACAGCCCGCGCACTCCCATTGTCCTGCGCAACCACGGCGCAGCAATACCGGTGTCACCACCCTCCCCTCTCCAACGCCGCGCAATTGTCTGGTTGCAACGCCCGGACAAGCCATCCACCGACGGCCTTGACTTCTGGTTGAGTGAAACCGGATCGCCGGAAGAAATTGGGCGCAACATTTTCGCGCTGCTGCGCCAGCTCGACTCCGGCCAATTCGACGTCATGCACGTCGAGTTGACGAACGGCACAGGATTGGGCGCGGCAATCAACGACCGCCTGACCCGGGCCGCTGCAAAACCTTAGCACCCACTCCCCTCGCGATTTTTTTGCCCCGCGAGGAACCTTTGCGGCAAAGCATTGTCTTCGCCAGCCTTCAGCCCAATTCCAAACCAACACGATATGCGAATCTCACTCATCCCCTCCACGTTTCTGCTCGCCGGGGCCATCGCCATGGCCCCGCTTCATGCGCAGGATTCCAACGGCACGCCTGATGTCGCCAAGCCCGAATACGTTCGCGCCGCGCTGGCAAAAATGACGCCTGCGGAAAAAGAAAAAGCCGTCCTCACGGCCACAAAACGCATCAGCGACCCCGGCACGGACGCCACCACGCGCGTCAGTCTCGTTCGCACCCTCGCCCTCCTGCAGTCGCCGGAGAGCATCCCCGCGCTGCGCCCCCTGCTCAACGACGCCACGCTCGCAGACGAGGCCCGCTACGCACTGCAACGCATTGCCAGCCCCGCCGCCAACGCCGCGCTCCTTGCCGCCCTGCGCGAGAGCACCGACACACGGATTCAAATCGGCCTCATCGAAAGCCTCGGCACTCTCCGGGAAGCCGCCGCAATCCCCACCCTCAAGGAACTGCTCAGGAACACCAAGACCACCGAAGCCGCCCTGCGCTCCCTCTGCGCGATTGGCACCGTCGAAGCCTTCGCAATACTGCGCGACGCCACTATCGCCCCCACGCTGGCGGAACTTCACCGCGACCTCCTCATAGACATCTCCGCCAAACTTCTCGAATCGTCCAAAAGCGGGCTCAACCGCAAGGAAGTCCTCGCAGTCCTCACCCGGATCTCGCAAAACACCGAGGACACCGAGGCCGGTTTCACCGCCTGGCTTCTCCGCTTCCGCTTTCTCGATGCGGACGCGGCGGCAGCCCTCACCGGAGCGGATCCCGTCGCACGGCGAGCCGCCGCCATTTTCTTCAACGGATCGCGCGACATCGAATCCGGAAAAGTTCTTGAAAAGGCCCTCCTCAACACAAAGAGCAATGACGTCGAGATCATCGCCGGCGCCCTCGTCAACCGCAACCAAACCAGCGCCGCACCCGCATTGCGCACACGCATCCAAGCCGAAAAAGACAGCTCCGCAAAAGCCGGCCTCGTCAAGGCTCTCGCCCAACTCGGTGGACCCGAGGACGTGAAAGCATTCGCCCAATGGGCCAAAAACCCCGCCCCCATCGGAGATGCCGCAAAGGAAGCCCTCAGGCAGGTTCGCGGGGCAAGCATCGCCGATGCCTTCACCAGCCTCATTGTCAATACCCGGACCGACAAGGAAACGCGGCTACTCCTCCTCAGCATCGTGATACGCCGTCCCCTCAACCAAGCACTGAAAGAACTCGTGCCCCTCTTGAACGATGCCGACGCCGATATCCGCATCGAAACAATGAAGACCGTGGATCGCCTCGCATCCAAGGAGCACATCGAGCTTTTGGAAAAAACGAAGGGAAGTCTCACGGACAAAGACATCGCCACTCGCCTTTCCGATCGCATCACCAAACTGCGCCGCCAATAAAACCAGCCCGAAAACTCCGGGCAAAGGAACCCCCGCCCATTTTCGCATCACCAAGGCGCAACGAAAAACGTTGCGCCTTAATTTGTGCCGTCACGAGACAGCTTGCCAAGGAGAAAACCATGGGATAGCGGCAACCGTGTGAAGGACAGAGCAGTTGTGCAATAAGAGTCTGGGCAAGCGTTCGCGAGGTATTCGGGCTCAGTTAATGTAAAAGTTCCACAGGCCGGCAGAGAGCAGGTTGAATTTGTCGTCGAGTTTGGGTAGCCGGGTTGCGATGTTTGTCGTGGCAGGCTCCGCGTTTGCTCGGCGAAAGATGCCCTATCCGGCGTTTTTCATCCACGATGACAATCGTCTTGCGCGCAGGTCTGCAGCATCCCGGGTAACTGGGCATGGCTGTCCGTCAGGGACGAGTTGGTTCACAGGTTTCGTTGGGTCTTCCCCCTACTCTCCTGTGGCGAGGAGGAGTTCGATGCATTTTTTGGCGGAGTCGGGGATTTTGGTGCCGGGGCCGAAGATGGCGGAGGCGCCTTCTTGGAAAAGGTATTCGTAGTCTTGGGGGGGGATGACGCCGCCGACGGTGATGAGGATGTCTTCGCGGCCGTGTTTTTTGAGTTCGGCAACGAGTTGGGGGAGGAGGGTTTTGTGGCCGGCGGCGAGGGAGGACATGCCGATGATGTGGACGTCGTTTTCGACGGCCTGGCGGGCGGTTTCTTCGGGGGTCTGGAAGAGGGGGCCGAC
>JAITIB010000090.1 GCA_031279675.1 Puniceicoccales bacterium
GAAACCTCCGGCGACTAAAGTCGCCGTTCCGCCAACAACAAAAACGGCGTCTTGGGTGAAACCAAGGGCGTCGGCAGTGGCGTTGGGAACGAAGGCGGTCATGGAAGTGTTTCGGAAAAAAGAATCCAGAAGAGGGAACGCAAGCCCTTTTTTCAAAAAAAGGATGCGGGGGTGCGATTGCGGGCTTGGCAGATTGCCGGAATTGACCGGCCTTGCTTGAACGGCGCCAACTGCGCGCTGCGATTCGCCCGCTGGTTCCCAAGCGTGCGATCAAGGATTTGCGCGCCCAAACGCCCGCCCGCCCGCTGGATTTCCTGACCATGCCTATTTCCCTGCATGTCTAATGCCGCCGCAAGGCCGCGTCCAGCGCCCGCAACGCCACCGCGAGCTCCGCCTCGCGAACAATCAGGCTCACCACACAGTGCGGGCCCATGCACCCCGGAATGTCATAAAAATACCCCGGATGCACCCCCACGCCATCGCGCCGCGCCAGGTCAAGCGCGAGTCGTTCCTCATCCACGCCGCGCGGCAATGCCACCAGCGCGTGCCATCCCGCCTGCCGTGCCGGCACGCGCACGCCATGCCCGCCCGCCGCGCACCACGCGCGCAACGCAAGCTCGTTGGCCCCGATGCGCCGGAGCAACGCCGCGCGCAACACCGGTGCTCGCCCAAGCAGCGCGGCGGCGGCGTTTTGCACCGGAGCATTCACGGACAAATACGTGTCCGCGACAAAATCCAGCCGTGCCAGCGCGTCACCGCGCCATTGCGGCGGCCCCGCCGTCACCACCCAGCCCAGCTTCAACTGCGGCAGCAACGCCACCTTTGACAAGCCGCTCAGGACAAAAAGCGGCGCCCGCGTCTCCCCCGCCCACGACGCCACCGGACGCCCGTCCGCGCCAAAATCCAGAAACACCTCGTCCACGACCAGCGCCAGCCCGTGCCGCAGCGCCACGCACCGCAGCGCCTCGCGGTCCGCGGCGGAAAGGACGGAGCCCGTGGGATTGTTGGGCGTGACGCAAAAAATCGCCCGCGTGCGCGGCGTGACAGCATCCTCCAGCGCGCGGACATCCACATGCCACCCACCCCCGGCCCCGTCATGGGAAAGGGGATACGGCACGACTGACACGCACTCCAACGCGGCGAGAAACCCCAGCAGCGGATACGATGGCACCGGCACAAGCACGTTGTCGCCGGGGTCGGTAAGCAGCTTGAGCAGCCACCCGTAGCCCTCGCTCGTGCTCGCGGCAAGGTGGATTTGCTCCGGCGCCACCGCGACGCCATGCCCGCGGTAATAGTCCGCCACCGCGCGCCGCGCGAGAGGCAACCCCCGGGGATCGGCCTCGTGATGGCAATTTGACGCCGACGCCATCATCGCGCCCAAGACCTCCGGCTCCCATGCGAAGCCGACCCTGGCGGGATTGGACTCCGTCAGGTCAATCACGGGCGCGCCCGCCGCGCGCCGTTCCGAAAGGGCCTGCGCAAGGGCATTGTTCTCAAGCGTCCAGACAAAGCGTTGGGTAAACATGCGACCGGGATGAAATGCGTCGGGACGCCCGCCGGGGAACGGAATTATTGCCCGAGTGCGATTTTTTCCAACAACGCCTCGTAAGCGCGGATCCCGCGCTCGATTATCGCCAGGTCAATGTTTTCATCCGGCGCGTGCAGGTTGGAATCCGGCGTGAACAGGCCGATCATCAGCGAGTCCAGGCCCGTTTGCGCCTTGATGTCGCCAATGATGGGGACGCTTCCCCCTTCGCGCAAAAACAACGGCGCGCGCCCGAAGGCGTCCGTTATCGCCTCCGTCGCCAGAGAAAAAGCGCGTGCCAAAACCGGGTTCTGCCCGTGCGGGGTGTTGGGCCTGCCCGGCGGGCAAACATGGTAGGCATTGTTCCCCTGCTTGAGCCGGACACTGGCGGTGATGCCGCGCGGAACGCGCGCGCGGATGGCCGCCGTGACCTTGTCCGCGATATCCCGCGCATCCTGCCCGGGAACGAGCCGGCACGTGATCTTGGCAAACGCGCCCGAGGGGATGACCGTTTTGGAGCCCTCGCCCTGGTAGCCGCCGCCGATGCCGTTGAATTCCAGCGTGGGCGCATGGCGGGTCGCCTCGATGGGCGTGACACCGGGTTGCGAATAAAGCGCGTCAACACCGAGAAACTCGCGGTAGCCCGCCTCGTCCAAGGGAAACTTTTCCAACTCCTCGCGTTCCCACCTCTCGGGCGGGACAACGTTGTCATAAAAACCGGGCACATTCACCGAGCCATCGGCATTGTGCAACGAGGCGCATATCTCGACGAGCGCCTGGACGGGGTTGTAAACCGCGCCGCCGTGCAATCCCGAGTGCAGGTCGGTGCGCGGCCCGGTGAGCCGCACCTCCAGCCCCGCAATGCCCCGCAAGCCCGTCGTGACAACGATCTGCTCCGCGCTCGGGCTTCCCGTGTCGGAGAGCAAAACGAAGTCGGCGCCGGAAAGCTCGGCACGGTGTTTTTGCAAAAAGGCGCCAAAGCTGGGACTGCCGATCTCCTCCTCGCCCTCGATGATGAAGGTGATGGCGAGAGGGAGCGCGGGGCGGCGCCTCAACAAACGGGCGAGCGCGAGCACGGCCACGCAATGCGGACCCTTGTTGTCGGCGGCGCCGCGCGCGTAAAGACGCCCGTCGCGCACGTCGGGCTCAAACGGCGGCGTCGTCCACGCCTCCACGGGATCCGCCGGCTGCACATCGTAATGCCCGTAAAGAACGACGTGCGGGCTCCCGGCGGGAGCGGCGCGGCGCCCGACAACAATGGGATGCAACGGCGTCGGGACAATTTCGACGGCGAGGCCGGCGCCGGCAAGCAGCCGGGCGGCATGTTCGCGCGCGCCCGCCATGCCCGCGGCAAACGCAGGGTCGGTGGACACGCTGGCGTGGCGCACATATTCGGAGATTACGGAGAGGGCTTCCATGCGGAGGGTGTTTATAAGAAATAGTTTCGCTGGCGCTCGCTGACAGGCAACCCGACCCGCTCCATGACAAGCAGGAGGTCTTCCCACACGATACGCTTTGTCCGGTTCGTATTGCTGCGCAAAAGATACGAGGGGTGGTAGGTGGGCATGAGCGCGGTGGAGTCAAAGGTCTGCCACTTGCCATGGATCTTCCCAATGGTGCGCGCGGGATCCGGGCCGAGCAAACCCTCGATCGCCGTGGCCCCAAGGGCGACAATGACCTTGGGGCGGACGATCCCAAGCTGCGCGCGCAGGAAGGGGAGGCAATACGCCATCTCGTCAGGTGTCGGCGGTCGGTTCCCATGAAGCGTGGGCATTTCCGGACGCCACTTCATGATGTTCCCGATATAGACATCCTCGCGGCGCAGCCCCATGGCGGCGATGATCCTGGTGAGCAACTGGCCGGCGGGCCCGACAAAAGGCTCCCCCTGCGTCTCCTCCTCGGCGCCCGGTGCCTCGCCGCAGAAAAAAATGTCCGCGTCCGGATTCCCGACGCCAAAAACGAGCTGCTTGCCCGCGTGCTTGTGCGCGTTGCAAACGGGGCAACCCAGCACGCGCTCGCGCAACCACCCAAGCCGGGAATGCTTGTCGCCGCCGGGCAGCTCAAATTGCGGGGGCGGCGGCAATGGCGCGATCGCAGGCACAGGCTTGTCCACGGGCCCGGGAATGGGTTCGGACTCAGCCACGGGCGCGGGCGCGGGCGCGGCGGGAACGACAGCGGGCGGCGACGGCAAAACCTCGCGACGGGCGGCGACAAGCCCGCGGAGCGAGGCGAGGCTTTCCGGGCTCACGACGACATGGGAAACGCCCTCGCGCCTCAGTTCAACCAAGCCCCGTCCGGCCAATTCAAGAAGAGTGCGCAACATGACGCGTGGGGGCGTAAACGGATGCGGAGGAAAGTCCAAAGCTAAAAATCCGCGCGCGTTATTTTGATGGACTTCACACTCGTCCCCGCGCGTTCCCCCTCGGGCAGCGTCAGTGTCACACTATGGCGGCCCGCCTTTTCAAAATCCAGCCAGCCAATGGGCCGGGTGAGATACACGGGCGAGAAAATTTGCTGGTTCTGGATGGAACGCCCCTCGTCGGACTTGACATTGAAAACGCGGCGGGGGTTCTGCGTGCCCGCGGAGCAGGTTATTTCAACGAGGTGGCGTCCCGGCTCCTTGATTTCAAATTCCCATTGGACGGCGCTGTTCTCACCCCAGTTCTCAACCTGGTGGACGTGCTTCCACTCGCCGTATTTCTCCATCCACTTCCGCTTGGAAAGGCGGCAGTCCGTCGTCCTGCCAAACAACGCGCTCAACTCCAGCCCGAATTCGGGATCAACCGCGAACGCGTCATCGACGCCACCTTGCAAATCGGCCTCGATCTCGATGACAGAGGCCAGGCTGTCCGGTTTTTTGAACGGCACCGTTATCACCGTCCAAGCGCCCTCGCGGGCCGTTTCCAAAAGCGTCGGCGCGCCCTCGCGGGAAAGGAGCCGGGCGGCCCCCACCCGGCCATTCAGCCCGGGAAGATGGAGTTTCCCCGTCGCCGGCCATTGAAAGACAACAAGGTGGAGCTTCCCATTGTTCACAACGACATCGCCCCACGGAAACGCATGTTTCCACGGGGACGGCTGCGCCGAATAAACAACCTGCGGGTGCGCCGCGATCCACTTCCCCGCAAGGCGCAACGCGGACTGCGCCGGCCCGGGAATCTCGCCTTGCTGATCGGGCCCGACATTCAGCATGTAGGTGCCGCCACGCGCAACGGTGGCAACCAGACGCTCAAGAATCTGGCGGGGCGTTTTCCAATTGCTGTCATACCAGGCAAAGCCCCAGGAGTCGTTCGTGACATCCACCCCCTCCCAAAGACCGGGGACATTCTGCAAGGGCACCTCCATGTCGCCAAACGTGCGATAATCGCCAAGCCCGTGACCGATGCGCCCGGAAACAAGCGCGCGGGGCTGGTTTTTGCGAACGAGCTCGGCAAGCTGCCGGGCGTATTTTCTGGGCATGCGCCCGGGCGTGTCGAACCACACAAGCTCGATCTCGCCATAGTTTTTCGTGATCTCCTCAACCTGCGGAAGGCACTTCTCGTTGAAATAATCATCAAATGTTTTCCGCTTCCCGGCGGCATCGATCGCAGGCCCGCCATGCCCCCCGGGATGCGTCCAGTCTTGATTGTGCGAATAGTAAAAACCAAAGCCAAGCCCGAGCTCCCGGCATGCGTTGGCAAGCTCCCTCATCGGATCGCGCCCAAACGACGTGGCGTCCACAATGTTGAACGAATCGCACTTCGAATGATACATCGCAAAACCGTCGTGGTGCTTGCTGGTGATGACGATGTATTTCATGCCCGCGTCCTTGGCAAGCCGCGCAAGCTTCCGCGCGTCAAACCGGACAGGATTGAAAGTCCGCGCCACCGCCTTGTATTCCTCGACAGGAATGCCCGCCATGTCCCGGTGCATGATCCACTCGCTAATGCCATAATAGTTCTTCCCCGACCACTTTCCGGCAATCTGCGAATACAGCCCCCAATGGACAAACATGGCGTAATTGCCCGCGTCAAAATAACGCCCGCGACGCGTGGCTTCCTTGCCCGAAAGCTCGGAATCGCCCCACATCTTGTCCATCCCCTGCGCAAAAAGCGTGGGAACGCCACCGGCGCCAATCGCACCCATCGTCAAAACAGTCAAAATTTGTTGAAAAAAACGCATCGTCACAAAGGTTGAGGCGAACGCAAACACGGCACAAAGCGAAAAGTTCCCTCTTCGCCCGCCATTTTGACATGAAATGACGCCACCGGAAAACCCTCCGGTGGCGTCGCTCAACAAAAATCGATTCCTGCTGTCTGGCAGAAGGAACCAATCAGAACTTGTATCCGGCGGTAATCGCAAATGAATGCGCATTACTGCTGACCTTGTCAAAACCCTCAGCCAATTTCATATCGCCGTTTGCCAAAAACTTGTAGGCAAGATCAAACTTCCATGATTCGGACAAATGATACGTTGCGCCAAGATCGAGCGCAAACGTCGCCGCACTTTGACGAGCCGTGTCCCTGAAATTTGGTCTTTTTATCTCCGCGTTATACGAGGTAACGCCAACGCCAATACCAGCGCTCAAGGTAAAATTCTCGCTCAAGGTAAAATCATACCGGTTCCTCGCTACTTTGAGTGGGAAACGGTATTGTGGCGGATTGCAATTCGCCCCTACCGATTCTCGCGGATGCTCGACGGAGCCGTCTTGCTTTGGCAACCCGCGCTGCGCCCCATCGGGGCGCAATGTGAGTAACCGTCGGTGAAGCGCAGCGAAACCGGCGGAACCGCGGCTCCCTTTCTGAGGTGCCCTGCAAGGGCACAATGTGAGAACAAAAACCGGCAAAATCACTGACAGATAGAGTCGGATAAAAAGGTGGCGATCGTTGTGCCCCTCCGGGGCGTGAGATTCGTCACCTGAATGTCGCAGAGCCCGCAGGTATCATGGGTATCCCAAACCGCCGTCAACCTGT
>JAITIB010000099.1 GCA_031279675.1 Puniceicoccales bacterium
TCTCTCTCTCTCTCTCTCTCCGTTTTAGAACGCGTCTGGAGCGGGCCATTCCCGGCGAATGCGTCGTCATTGCCGGGATCGGAGAGGGCGAGGTGTCGTTTCTGCCCTCCGCTCCAGTCTCACCGGGGCATTTGCGCAATCTTTCCCCTAACTGAACACTCAACAACCAACATGGAAAGTAACCAAACAATATGAAAACAACAACACTCAATCGATTAACCCTTGTCGCTGCCGTTGCGAGCATCGGAACAATCGCCCACGGCCGTGACTGGACTCCGGACGCGTATGATTATCAGGTCAACACTATCGAGACGTATGACAATATGTACGTGCATCAGCATGCCGCCATGGTCGGAGCTGCTGGCTTTTTGACAACCATCAACGCTTGGCTTTACGGAAGCAGGGGAAGTTTCACTGTGAACGACGGAGGTTTTTGGAACGTTGATTCCGCCTATGTCGGGGTGGGCCCTGCGGGCGAGCCCGGTGCAGTGTCAAGCATAGCCCTGTTCAATGGCACAATCAATGCGGATGTGCTGTTGCAGCTTGGAGATTCCCAACAAGCTGAGGTAGCCTTCCTTGTGGACCAAGACGTGAGCAATTCACACACGGCCCCCTGCTACTTGAATGCCAAGGAAATAGATATGCGGCGTGGGGTTATCAATATACAGCATACGGTGGTCACTGTGGAGCGCCTAAGCGTGGCTGCTTTGCCTAATGGAGCAGCTCCCAGTATCATTCTTAGCGGCACGGCCCAGCTCGTGTTGCAAGGCGGCAATAGCCCCTCCGACGTTTCTTTCGAGGCACTTCCCGGGGCCAAGATGCGACTCGTCTTGGACGGGTCTAATGCTCCGTTTGTCCAAGGGACCATTGGGGGAAGTTATACGGGCGACTTGGATTTGGTGGTCTCTTCGAGCACGACTTTCGCGCTGGGGACAGAAATCCAGATTTTCAATGATTTCCCTGTCAACCTTGTCCCAGACATTGTGGTGGCGACCGGCTCCGGGCAGGAATTTCTCGTTCAGGAAAAAACCTGGGGGCAGAGCCGCACGACTTGGCTTATCGCCATACCCGAGCCCTCGACGTATGCGTTGATAGGTGGCCTTGGCGCGGTGGCGTTGGCAGTGTTGGGGAGAAGGCGGCGCGGCGGTCAAGTTTGTGCTTGAATTTGGATTCCGGCGGTGGCACACACACCGTCGGTTTTTTAATGGTGCGGTAGCCAAGTGGTAAGGCCGGGCTCTGCAAAAGCCCTATCCGGCGGTTCGATTCCGCCCCGCACCTCCAATTTGGTTTGAACCGGGGGAGTTCCCCGTTATTTCCGTCCCCATGTCGTCTGATGGAAAAAGAGTGATTGTCCCGCTTGCTGCGGGTTTTGAGGAGATTGAGGCCGTTGTGCCGGTGGATTTGCTGCGCCGCGCGGGGGCGGAGGTTGTGGTGGCGCACCTTGGGGAGGATGCGCTTGTGGTGGGCCGTTCGGGAATCGGGGTGAGGGCGGAGGTGCCGTTTGGGGCGGTTGCCGACGCCGCCATGATTGCCGGGGCGTTTGACATGCTGGTTTTGCCTGGGGGGCCCGGGGTGGGTGTGTTGCGCGCCGACGGGCGTGTTGTGGCGTGTGCGCGGGCGATGCACGAGGCGGGGCGGTGGGTGGGGGCGATTTGCGCGGCGCCGCTTGTGTTGCGGGATGCGGGGGTGCTTGGGGGGCGGCGTTTCACGGCGCATTTCTCGACGCGGGGCGAGTTGCCGGAGGCGTTGACCGGGGCTCCGGTTGTGCGCGATGGCAATGTGATCACGTCGCGCGGGGCGGGGACCGCGGTGGCGTTTGGGCTGGAGCTTGTGCGCGCGATTGCGGGTGAGGGGGCGGGGACTGCGGTGGCGGGCGATATTATGTTGTGAAGGCGTGTGCGCGGAGGGGCTTACGAGAGGCGGTTTTTGTAGTCGGCGTAGCCGAATTGGCGGACGGTGCGGTATTCGCCGGTGTCGGGGTGGTAAGTGACGATGGCGGGGAGGTTGATGCCGTTGAAGGTGGTGTTTTTGACCATTGTGTAGTGGGACATGTCGAGGAAGACCACTTTGTCCCCGCGGCGGAGGGCGCGGGGGAAGGAGTAGTCTCCCATGATGTCGCCGGCGAGACAGGTGGCGCTGCCAAGGCGGTAGGTGTGGGCGTGTTCGCCGGGGGCGCCGGCGCCGAGGATTTCGGGGCGGTAGGGCATTTCGAGCGTGTCGGGCATGTGCGCGGTGGCGGAGGTGTCGAGGATGGCGATGGGGAGTCCGTTGTGGTGGATGTCGAGCACGGTGGAGACGAGGACGCCGGTGCGCAGTGCGACGGCTTCCCCGGGCTCGAGGTAGAGGGTGTGGCGGTCGCCCCATTTTTCGCGGAAACGGGTGAGGGTGTGGCAGAGGAGTTCGATGTTGTAGCCGGGGCGTGTGATGTGGTGCCCGCCGCCGAGGTTGATCCATTTCATGCGAGGGATGAGGTCGCCGAATTTTTCCTCGAAGTGGGGGAGGGTGCGGGCGAGGGTGTCGCTGTCCTGTTCGCAGAGGGTGTGGAAGTGGAGTCCGTCAAGGCCGTCAAGGGCGGCGGGGTCGTGGATTTCCGCGCGTGTGGCGCCGAGGCGCGAATGGGGGGCGCAGGGGTTGTAGAGCGGGGTGGGGATTTCGGCGTATTCGGGGTTTGCGCGCAGGCCGCACGAGATGGGGCGCGGGGCGCGGGCGATGCGCGCGCGGTGGCGTTGCCATTGGGCGGGGTGGTTGAAGATGATGTGGTCGGCGACGGGGAGGAGTTGCTCGAGTTCGTCGTCCTTGAAGGCGGGGGAATAAACGTGGACTTCGCCGCCGAATTTCTCATGCCCGAGCAGGGCTTCGTGGAGGCCGCTGGCGGTGGTGCCGTCGAGGTGGCGCCGGATGAGGTCGAATTCGCTGAATTGGGCGAATGCCTTCAGGGCGAGCAGGATTTTGCAGCCTGTGCGCCGGGCGACGTTGCCCAGGGTGCGGCAGTTGCGTTCGAGGAGGCCGCGGTGGAGGAGGTGGCAGGGGCTGGGCAGTTGCGAGAAGTCGAGCTTGGAGAAGGCGTCAATCATGGTGTGGCGGGGGGCGCGGGTTCATTCTTCGCGGTAGTCCTTGGGCATTGCGGAGGCGGGGAGGCGCTCGATGCCGGCGTTGAGCGAGGCGAGGCGTTTGTCAAATTGCTCGTAGCCGCGATCGAGGTGGTAAATGCGTTGCACCCATGTTTCGCCGCTTGCGGCGAGCCCTGCGAGGATCAGGGCCGCGCTTGCGCGCAAGTCGGAGGCCATGACTGGGGCGCCCGTGAGCGGGGCGCCTCCCTTGACGATGGCCGTGGCGCCTTCGATGGCGATGTCCGCCCCCATGCGCTGGAGCTCGGGGACGTGCATGAAGCGGTTCGGGTAAATGCGTTCCGTGATCAGGCTGATGCCGGGTATGAGCGCGAGGAGTGCCGAGAATTGCGCCTGAAGGTCGGTTGCAAACCCGGGGTGGGGGAGCGTGATGATGTCCACCGGGCGCCAGTGTCCCCGGTTGCCGCGGACGCGGATTGCCTTCGCTCCGGTGTGCTCGACGGCAACGCCCGCCTCGTCGAGCTTGTCCAGGAAGGCGCCCAAGTGTTCCGTCACCGCGCCGTTGACCGTGACGTCCCCGCCCGTGATGGCGCCGGCGAGCAGGTAGGTGCCCGCCTCGATGCGGTCGGGAAGGACAGTGTGCTCGCATCCGTGCAATTGGGTGACTCCGGTGACGGTGAGGACGGGGCTGCCCGCGCCGTCAATGCGCGCGCCCATTGTCCTGAGCATCTGGCAAAGGTTTTCGATCTCCGGCTCGCACGCCGCGCTGTCAATGCGTGTGACACCGGGAGTGAGCACCGCGGCCATCAACAGGTTGACGGTGCCGGTGACGGTGCTGCCGTGGCGTCCGCCCATGAACACGTAGCCTCCGCGCGCCTTGGCGGCGTCAACGATGACGCAGCCGTTTTTGTGCGACACCTCGCACCCGAGGCGCGCCAGCCCCTTCAAGTGCAGGTCGATGGGGCGCGGGCCGATCACGCACCCGCCGGGCAGCGCGATGTCCGCCGTGCGCAAACGCCCCACCAGGGCGCCGACGAGACAGATGGAGGCGCGCATTTTGCGCACGAGCTCGTAGGGTGTGCGCGGCTGGATTTCGCGCGCGGTGACTTGCCAGACGCCCGGGGCCGGATTCTCGACCGTGGCGCCGTGGTGGCGCAGGATCTCGACCATGAACCGCACGTCGCTCAAGTCGGGAACGTTGCGCAATGTGCACGTCTCGCGGGTGAGCAGTGTTGCGGCAAGCATGGGCAGGCTGGCGTTCTTGGCGCCGGAAATGGTGACGGTGCCGGACAGCTCCCGGCCCCCTTGTATGCGAACTACGTCCATGGGCTTGCGGAGATATGCATGGCGGCCAAAATGTGAAACGCGAAATTGCCATGGCGTCCCGGAAAAATGAATCCCTCCATTTGCCACAAGGGGCGTTCCGTGGGCTTCTACGAAACATCCGTGGGCCTCTACGGAACTTTCGTGGCCCTCTACGGAACTTTCGTGGGGCATAACGAATGCGTCCGTGCCTTGTTTTGCGCTTGTGGGTGTGTTGTTCATCAACAATTTCCGTCCCGCATGTCCGCCATTGACGCTGTCCGTCCGCACGCGCTTTTCCCCGGGTCCGAGCGTGTTTACATCCCGGGTGTCCTGCATCCGCAAATACGGGTGCCGATGCGCCAGATCAGGGTCGGCCCGACCCGGCGTTTGGACGGTGGCTGGGAGCCCAACCCGGCGTTGCGTGTTTACGACACCTCGGGTCCGTGGGGCGATCCGGATTTTCATGGCGACGCCACCCGTGGGCTTCCGCCTGTGCGCGCCCCGTGGATTGCGCGCCGCCCCGCCACCGCGCCCGTCACGCAGCTCCATTACGCGCGCCGTGGCGAGATCACGCCGGAGATGGAATACGTTGCCATTCGCGAGAACACGCGCGCGCACAATCCTGACGCGCCCGCGCCTGTGCCTGCGCGCCCGTCCGCCCTTCCGCGTGAGATTACCCCGGAGTATGTCCGGGCCGAGGTTGCGCGCGGGCGCGCGATCATCCCGGCCAATGTGAATCATCCGGAGCTTGAGCCGATGGTCATCGGGCGCAATTTCCACGTTAAAATCAACACGAACGTCGGCAATTCCTCCATGGGCTCGTCCATGGAGGAGGAGGTGGAGAAGATGCGCTGGTCGGTCAAGTGGGGTGGCGACACGCTCATGGATCTTTCCACGGGGGAAAACATCCACCAGATCCGCGAATGGATTTTGCGCAACTGCCCCGTCCCTGTCGGCACCGTCCCCATTTACCAGGCGCTTGAGAAGGTGCGCGGGCGGGCCGAGGAGCTCACGTGGGAGATTTTTCGCGAAACCCTCATCGAGCAGGCGCGGCAGGGCGTGGACTATGTCACGCTGCACGCCGCGTTGCTTCGCGACCATGTCGCGCTTACCGCGCGGCGCACGACGGGCATTGTTTCGCGCGGGGGCGCCATCATGGCGAAGTGGATGCTGGCGCACGGGGTGGAGAATTTTCTTCACGCGCACTGGGACGAGCTTTGCGAGATTGGCGCCGCCTACGACATCGCTTTTTCCATTGGCGACGGGCTGCGCCCGGGGTGCGTGGCGGATGCCAACGACGCGGCCCAGTTCGCGGAGCTGCACGCGCAGGGCGATCTCACGCGGCGCGCGTGGGCGCACGGCGTCCAGGTCATGAACGAGGGTCCGGGGCACGTTCCCCTGCACCTTATCGAGGAAAACATGACGCGCCAGCTCAAGGGTTGCGACGAGGCGCCGTTCTACACCCTTGGCCCCCTGGCCACGGACATCGCGCCGGGTTACGACCATGTCACGAGCGCCATCGGCGCCGCGCACATCGGCTGGCTCGGGACGGCGATGCTCTGCTGCGTCACGCCCAAGGAGCATCTCGGGCTGCCTGATCGCGACGATGTGCGCGCGGGCGTCATTGCCTACAAGATTGCCGCGCACGCGGCGGATCTGGCAAAGGGGCATCCGGCGGCGCAACTGCGCGACAACGCCCTGTCGAAGGCGCGTTTCGAGTTTCGCTGGGAAGACCAGTTCAATCTCTCCCTCGACCCCGAGCTCGCGCGGCGTTACCACGACGCCACCCTGCCGCAGGACTGTTCCAAGACCGCGCACTACTGTTCCATGTGCGGCCCCAACTTTTGCCCCATGCGCATCTCCGAGGAGATCCGCCGCGCCTGCGCCCGGAAATTTTAAATCACCACGCCCTCCGCGACGCACGGGCTTGTGCCGCCGGGCTTGGGGCTGGGGCTGGCTTTACCCTTCCTTGTTTTCCGGGGGGATTTTGGCGAGGATGCGCTCGCCGAGGTGCTGGATTTTCCGGCGGCAGTGCTCGGAGCTTGGGTTCATGTCCTGGGCCATCAGGTATGCGGTGAGGCTTGTGGCGAGGCTGCCGTTTTTTTCCTCCTTTTCGGCGGTGTCCAGGAGGCGCGCGTAATGGGCCACGGTGGGGGCGAGGTCGCGGATGGCGTTGCTGAGCAGGGGGTCGTTGGCATCGAGGGTGGTGGCGGTCTGGAGGATGTCCCAAGCCATGCAGCTGTTGCCCTGGCTGGCGAGGACGCGGGCGTTCAGGAGGTATCCGTCGAGTTTGCCAATGTTGTTTATGACGGTCTTGAGTTTCTCGGTGCGTTCCTTGTCCTGGAGGAGCGCGAGGGCGAAGTCCTCCTTTTTGTTGAAGATGTCGCGGTGGCGTTCGCTTTGGAGGAGGCTGTCGAATTCGGGGACTTTTTGCGCGATGACGTTGGCGTGGTTGAGGGCCTGGGTGGCGAAGTCCTTGATGGCGGGATTGGTGGGCCAGATTTGGACGGCGCGCTCGATTTGCGCCTCGGCTTTCGCGGTGTCGCCGGAGAACGCGGCCTGCCGGGCGGAGAGGACGGCCAGGTTGCTGGTTTGGATGGCGTTGTTGACCCGGCTCATGATTTGCACCGCGGGGAAGTCTTGGGCGAGGGCTTTCACCTTGGCGACGGTGTCCTCGACCCCGGCGAGGTCGCGCTCGTCGCCCATGCGCTGGAGGTTCTGGAGGTGCTGCCAGAGTTCGTTGAGGAGGGTTTTCTTCTCGGGGTCGAAATACATGACGGCGGGCTCGAACTCGCCGAGGAAGAATGTTTCCTGGATGCGCTCGAACGCGGCGTAGCGGTTGCCTTCGTTGAAGGTTTGGAGGACGGTTTTTATGCCGGTGTCGGCGTCCTTGATGGCTTCGCGGGCGAGCATGTCCATGGTGTCCACGGTGGGGGCGTATCCGCTGATGGGGAGCATTTGTTTGACTTGCTCGCGCCCGACTCTGAGGTCGTGCGCGCCCCCGCTGAAGAGCTGGCGGTAAAAGGCGTTGGCGAGGAGGGTGTGGCGGAACCGGCGCTCAAGGAGGAATGCGACGGACTGGCTTTGGAATTCGACGCGGGCGCGCAGGGCGCTGGCGATTCCGGCGGCCTCGGTCTTGAGGAGGCGCGCGGCGATGCTGGTGACGCGTTCCTGTTCGCGGAGGGCCTCGTCGGTGCCGGTGGTGGACTTGGCGGTGGGGCGGCGGCGGGAGGAGTTGAGTTCCGCGATGGTGTCGTTGCGCACCTCGATGTTGCGTCTGTAGGAGGTGAGGTTGTCGCGGTGGTGCTCGCGGAGGCGTTCGAGCTGGGCTCCGGACATTTGGAGGTTTTTGGTCTCGTCGCGCATACGGGCGGTTTTTTCGACCAGTGTGGCGAGGATAAGGCTGTTGCCGGCATCGGCCTCGTAAGTGGCGGCCTCGTAGAGGAGGAGCCAGGCTTGCTGGAGATTTGCGGCGTAATTGTCCTTGGTGACGTTTTTCGGGGTGAGAAGTGTTTCGATGCGGTTGAGGATGGCCTGGTATTGCTGGGGGTCGCCGTCGGGCTTGGGGGCGTTGAGGTAGCGTCCGAGGCGGGCGCGCATGAGGCGGGAGTTGCCAAGGTTGTATTGGCGGCCTTTCCAGACGAAGGTGCCGTTTTCGAAGTCTATGGAGTCGCTGTTTACGTTAAAGAGACGGTCGGCCATGCCCTCGGTGGTGGAGCTTTTGTAGTCGCCCGAGGTGCCGGCGTTGGTGTTGTTGACCGCGGTGGCGCCGGGGGAGGGTTGGCTGGGTGGGCTGGCCGGGGCGGGGTTCCCGAAGGGGGTCGGTTGTTTGCCGGGGAGGAGGGCTTGTGCGGTGGCGTCGGGCTCGGGGAGGAGGAGTGGGGAGAGGAGGAGGAGAATGAGAATGAGCGGGATGCGGCGTGTTTTTTTCATGGGATTTCCTTTGTTTTGGAGGGTTGTGCTCAGAGTTTTTCGACGGATTGGACGCGCAGGAGTCCTTCGTGGATGAGGACATGCATGTTGTAGCTTTGTCCGGTTTCGAAGTTGCGCTGGAGGGTGGAGGGGATGAAGACGCCGACGCGTTCGCGGGGGGGGGCGAGGAGGCGGACGGCGAGGAGGCGGCCTTTGTTTTTGTCGTAGTTGATTTGCCGGTCTATCTGGCATTTGACGAGATACTGGTTGCCTTCGAGGGATTGCCAGCCCTGCTGGTAGGCGGTGAAGTCGAACGGGGTGAGTGTGCCGGCTCCGGCGAGGCCTGTTTTTTTCAGGAAGAGCACGGAGAGGAGTATCACGGCGCCGGTGAGCGGGATGAGGAATGCGTAGAGGATGGGGTTGGTTTTTTGTGCCATGGCGGGTGTCGCTTGATGTGTCTGTGTGGTGCGTTTGTTTTTTGTCGCAGCCGGTTTGTAAATGGGAAACCGCGCGGTGGCGTCAAAGTTATTCAATGCCTGCGGGATGTGGGCGCGCGCTTGGGCGGGAGTTTTACGGCCTTGACTTGGCAGGACGGGGGGGGTTCTCTTCGCGGATGCATCATTTTCTCACGGTCGCGCTGAAGATTGACCTTCAGTTTCTCGATTATGCCATCATGGGCATTTACGTTCTTTTTGTGCTTGGGATTGGGTTTGCGCTCAAGCGTCACATGAGGAGTTCGGAGGATTTTCTTATTTCGGGGCGTTCCATTCCGGCGTGGGTCACGGGGCTGGCGTTTATTTCCGCGAATCTTGGGGCGCTTGAGGTTATCGGGATGGCGGCGAGCGGGGCGAAGTATGGGATGCTGACGACGCATTTTTACTGGATTGGGGCGATCGTGGCCATGGTGTTCCTGGCGATTTTCATGATGCCGTTTTATTACGGGTCGAGGGCGCGTTCGGCTCCGGAGTATTTGAAGATGCGCTTTGACGAGAAGACCCGCGGGCTTAACTCGGTTTCGTTCGCGGTGATGACGATCCTGGGGTCGGGCATTTCCATGCACGCGCTTGCGGACTTGCTCAACAAGTTGCTGGGGTGGGATTACACGGTGAACTTGCTGGTGTGCTCGGTCGTGGTGATGGTTTACATTTTCAAGGGCGGGCTGACGTCGGCGATTTACACGGAGGTGGTGCAGTTCTTCCTCATTGTGTTCGGTTTTGCGCCCGTGGTTTACCTCGGGTTGAAGGAGGTCGGGGGCTGGGACGGGCTTGTCCGGCGTTTGCATGACGTGGGTGCGAACAGTCAGGCGCTGGGGCTTTGGGAGACGAATCTTGGGGAGGGGGCGTGGACGAGCATGTGGGGCAACATGGGGGACGCGTCGGCAAATTCGATGGGGGTGAGCTGGGCGGGGATGGTGTTCGGGCTCGGGTTCGTGCTGGCGTTTGGCTATTGGTGCACGAACTTTCTCGTTGTGCAGCGGGCGATGGCCGCGAATTCGATGCGCGCGGCGCGCAACACGCCGATCATTGCCACGATCCCGAAGATGTTTTTCCCGCTGTTGGTGATCGTGCCCGGTCTTATCGCAATCGCCCTTGAGGGGAGCGGCAAGGATTCCGGTTTCAAAATTTACCAGAAGGAGGTTGTCGTGAGCGCGGCGGACTGGGGGAAGGTTGAGCCGCTCGTCAAGGCGGCTGACAGCAATGGGGCGGCGGTGAAGGTGTTGCGCGAGGAGTTGAAGGGGAAGGGGGGCGCGGGCCAGCCGTTCAATTCGGTTGTGCTTGCCCGGATCACGCAGGAGGTGCGGGCCGGGAGAATGTCCTCCGGGGACGCCACCGCGGCCCTCAACAACGCGGGCGAGCGCGATTACAACAGTGTCATCACCTCGCTCCTCAACCGGTATTGCCCGAGCGGTTTGCTGGGGCTTGCGCTGACCGCGTTGCTGGCCTCGTTCATGTCCGGCATGGCCGGCAATGTGACGGCGTTCAACACGGTTTGGACCTACGACATTTACCAGAGTTACTTTGCGCCCGACAAGAGCGACACGCATTACATGAACGTGGGCCGTCTCGCCACCGTGGCCGGCATCGCGCTGAGCATCGGTTTTGCCTACGTGGCGAGGCAGTTCGACAACATCATGGATTTGCTCCAGCTCGTGTTCGGGTTTGTCAACGCGCCCATTTTTGCCGCGTTTCTCGCGGGCATGTTCTGGAAGCGCGCCACGGGGCACGCCGCTTTTTCCGGGGTGCTGGCGGGGACGATTGTTTCCGCGCTCTTTTATGCGCACACGACCGTGCAGGATGGCTCCGCGTGGCTCGTTGACTCGCTCAACACATGGCATTCGTTCCCGAGTGCGATGACACAGAATTTTTCGCTCGCCATTTTCTCGTTTGGCGCCGCCGCGGCCACCATTGCCGCTGTGTCGCTCATGACGCGCCGTGAGAAGACCGACGAGGAGCTCAAGGGACTCGTTTACTCGCTCACCCCGCGGCAGGCCGATCCCGGCGCGCCCTGGTATGCCAGGCCGGCCATCAGCGGCATCATCATCCTTCTCGTCTGCATCGCGCTGAACATTTACTTTGCCTGAGCGGAACCCGCGCCCGGCAACCCATAACAAAAAAAACGACACAACATGGACATACGCAAACCCATCGGACTGCTCTTCACCCTGCTCGGTTTCCTGCTTGCCGTCTGGGGCCTCGTCGGGGGGGAAGCCGCGGCGAAGGCCCGGACCATCCGCGATGATGTGAACATCAACCTGTGGTGGGGCATCGTCATGCTGCTCTTCGGACTGGCAATGCTGGCGCTCGCGCGGGTCGCGGCGAAACGGGGAAAGGCCTGAGCGTGTCCGCCGCGAATGCCTCCGGAACCTGGCGCAATGCCCATGTTGCTTGAGCCCTTTCAGGAGGATTTCATGCGCCGGGCCCTTGCCGGGCTCCTGCTCGCCTCGCTTAATTGCGCGTTGCTTGGCGCCTACGTGGTGGTGCGCCGCATGGCGTTTGTGAGCACTGCGCTCACGCACACGATACTGCCCGGGGTTGTGTTTGCCGTCATCAAGGGCTTTTCGCTTTACTGGGGCGCGATGGGCGCGGCGGTGTTGACGGCGCTCGGCATCGGGAGCATCGCCAACCAGCGCAAGTTGCGCGAGGACACCGCCATTGGCGTTGTCTTTTCGTTCATGTTTGCGCTCGGGGTGCTGATGATGTCGGCGGCGAAGAGTTATCACGATTTTCACTCGCTTCTCTTTGGCAGTGTGCTGGGGGTGACGGAGGGCGACCTGTGGATGATAGGTGGCGTCACCGCGGTGATTTTTTTTCTGCTGGCGCTTTTTCACAAGGGTCTGGAGCTGTCGTCCTATGACGAGGAGTATGCGCGCCAGTGCGGGTTTTCGCCCGAGCGCCTGCGCCTGTTGCTGTTGGTGCTGGTGGCGTTGAGCACGGTGTCGTGCGTCCAGATTGTCGGGGCCTTGCTGACAACGGCGCTGTTGATCACCCCTGCGGCGGCGGCGGCGTTGGTGGCGCGGACACTGCCCGGGGTGATGGGGCTTTCGTCTGTCATCGGGACCGTCAGCGCCATCGCGGGACTTTACGCCGCCTACTATCATGACACGCCGCCCGGGGCGGCGGTTGTGATGGTGTGCTCGATTTTCTTTTTCGTGATTTTCCTCGGGCGCCGTCTGCTGGGCGTCAAGAATTGAGCCCTCCGCCTGGGCAAGGAACCTTGATGAGCGCGCTTGTTGACAGTCTTTTCCAGGAAATTCTCCTCGCCTGCCAGCGGGTTTACGCGGTGGCGGATGCGACGCCGTTGGAGATGTTCCGCGGGCCCTCGCTGCCTTTCCGTCTTTTTCTCAAGCGGGAGGATCTGGGCCCGGTCAAATCCTACAAGTGGCGCGGGGCGTATAACCGCATGGCATTGCTGTCGGCGGCGGAGCGCGGGTGCGGGGTGGTCACGGCGTCGGCGGGCAACCATGCCCAGGGCGTGGCGTTGGCGGCGAGTCTTCTGGGGGTGCGGGCGCGGGTTTTCATGCCGCGTTCAACGCCGGAGGTGAAGCGGAGTGCGGTGGCGTTCCTTGGCGGCGATTTCGTGGAGATTGTCCTGCAGGGGGATTCCTTTGAGGAGGCGAGCCATGCGGCGGTGGCGGAGGCGCGGGAGACGCGGCGCGTGTTCGTCCATCCCTACGATGATTTGCAGGTGATGGGGGGGCAGGGGACGCTGGCGGTGGAGATTGCAAAGGCGGCGAAGGCGCCGTTCCACGCGGCGGTGTTGCAGATTGGCGGCGGTGGCATGGCCGGGGCGGTCGCGTGCTGGCTCAAACGCCAGTATCCGGGGATCCTCATAATCGGTGTCGAGGGCGAGGGGCAGGCCAGCATGGCGGCGGCGCGCGCGGCGGGGGCTCCGGTGGCGTTGCCGCATGTGGATATTTTTTGCGATGGCACGGCGGTGCCCCGCGCCGGATTGGTGCCGTTCGAGGCCTGCGAGCAGCTTGTGGACGAGTATGTGACGGTCACGAACGGGGAGGTGTGCTGGGCGATGCAAAATTTGTGGGAGGGCAACCGGATTATCACGGAGACTTCGGGGGCGATGGGTGTCGCCGCCGCGTTGAAGATTGGGGAGCGGCTGCGCGGGTGGAATGTGCTCGCGGTGCTTAGCGGGGCGAACATCGACTTCGGGACGCTTGGGTATGTGACGCGCAACAGCAACATCGGCGGGGCCACGCGGCGGCACTTGAGGGTGCGCATCGCGGAGCGTCCGGGGGAGTTCCTGCGCCTTCTCGGGGGGGTGTTCCAGGGGTGCAACATCGTGGATTTGCAATACGGCAGGACGGATGCCGCGGTGGCGTGGTACACGGTCGGCGTGGCCATTCCGGACGACGCCTTGCGCGCGATTTGCCGGCGGCTTGACGCGGCGGGCATCGCGTGGGAGGACGTGAGCGGGCGCGCGGATGTTGCCTACAGGATGATCCGCTACGAGCGCGCGCTGGTGCGCAGCCCGGTTTTCCTGAACCTTGATTTTTATGAGCGCCCCGGGGCGTTGCACGATTTTTTAAGCGAGCATGTCGTGACGCAGGAGGGGGACATTTGCTATTTTGACTACACGCATACCGCCGAGCGCGTGGGCCATGCGCTGCTTGGGATCGAGTTTGGCGACGGGGCGGCGCGCGCGCGTTTCCTTGCCGCGCTGCCGTCGCGGGGGAGCGGGTTTCGCAGCTGTCGCGTTGTCACGGTGGCGTGAACGGGGGGCGCCGGGAAGTTTTTTGCGGTGGTGTCGTGTTTGTTGTTCTCATTTTTACGGGGGGTGTTTTCCTGACGCGTGTTTTCGAAAAATGAGCAAACCACCGCTGCTAAAGGTTTTCACCGGCAATTCCAATCCCGCGCTCGCCGCGGAAATGTGTGCCCACATGGACGTGCCGCTGGGGTCGGCCACTGTGAACCGTTTTCCCGACGGGGAGACGTTTGTGCAGATTAACGAGAATATCCGCGGCGACGACGTGTTCGTTGTCCAGCCAACGAGCAATCCCGCCAACGACCGCATCATGGAGCTGCTCATCATGATTGACGCCATGCGGCGCGCCTCCGCCAAGCGCATTACCGCGGTCATTCCGTTTTTTGGCTATGCCCGCCAGGACCGCAAGGACCGTCCGCGCGTGCCCATCACCGCCAAGCTTGTCGCCAATTTGCTGACCGCCGCGGGTGCGCACCGCGTGCTGACGCTTGATTTGCACGCGCAGCAAATCCAGGGTTTTTTCGACATTCCCGTGGATCATCTTTTTGCCTCGCCGGTGTTTTACAACCACATCCATGAAAACGGGCTCCTGAGCAACGCCACCGTGTTCTCGCCCGACATTGGCGGGATGAAGGCCGCCGCCGCCATGGCCGAGATGCTGGATTTGCCGCTCGGGTTTGTCGCCAAACGCCGCACGAACGCCACCACGGTCGAGGCGACCAATCTTGTGGGCGAGGTCGAGGGGCGTGACATTATCCTCGTGGACGACATGACGGAGACTGCCGGAACGCTTGTCGCGGCGGGGCGTTTGCTCAAGCAGAGCGGCGCGCGGACGGTGCGCGCCTTTGTCAGCCATTGCATGTTGGGCGAGATCGGGCGCGCGCGCCTTCGCGAGGGCGTCATTGACGAGCTTGTCACGACGAACTCGACGCTTGTCGAGACTGACGGGCTTCCCATCACCGTGCTTTCCATCGCGCAGTTGCTCGGTGATGCCATCCTGCGCATTTACCGCAACGAGAGCGTCACGAGCCTGTTCAAGGTCAAGGGGTATTGAGCCATGTCCGCACTTGTTACCGATTCGGGGCGTTATGCCGCCCGGGGCGTTTCCGCCAGCAAGCACGAGGTTCATGCCGCGGTTGACCGGCTTGACCGCGGGCTTTTCCCCGGTGCGTTTTGCAAGCTCACGCCCGACCACCTCACCGGCGATCCCGCGTTGTGCAACGTGACGCATGGCGATGGCGCGGGGACGAAGTCGTTGCTTGCCTACTTGTGGTGGCGCGAAACGGGCGACGCGTCGGTCTTCCGTGGCATTGCCCAGGACAGCATCGTGATGAACCTTGACGATTTGCTGTGCGTGGGCGTCACGGGGCGCATTTTGTTCTCGAACACAATCAACCGCAACGCGCGCAACGTCCCGGGCGAGGTGCTTGCCGAGCTCATCAATGGCACGGAGGACTTTCTCGCGCTGCTTCGTTCCCACGGCGTGGATGCCCACGGTGGCGGCGGCGAGACCGCCGATGTGGGCGATCTTACGCCGACATTGACCGTGGATTCTTGCGCGACCGCGGTCCTTGCGCGTTCCAGTGTGGTTGACGCTTCCCGCATCGCGCCGGGCCTTGCCATTGTCGGCCTCGCCTCGGGCGGTCCCGCCGCCTCTTATGAGATTGGGGGCGAAAACAGCGGCATTGGCTCCAACGGCCTCACGAGTGCGCGCCATGAATTGCTGTGCCGTCATTATGCGGAGAAATATCCGGAGACGCGCGACCCGCGCACGGCGGAGGATCTTGTTTATTGCGGGCCTTTCCGGCTTGGCGACAGGCTCGCGGGTTCGCCCCTGAGTGTCGGGCAGGCGTTGTTGAGCCCGACGCGGACGTATGCGCCTGTGGTGTTGCGTCTTTTGCGCGAGTTTGGTCCCGGGCGCATCCGGGGGCTGATTCATTGTTCCGGGGGCGCTCAAACGAAGTGCCTGCGTTTTGGAACCAATGTTCATTTCATAAAGGACAACCTGATGCCGGTGCCGCCTGTTTTCCGGGAAATTCAGGCGGCCAGTGGAACGGATGCGCACGAGATGCACCGGGTTTACAACATGGGGCACCGGATGGAGGTGTATTGTTCCGTGGGCGATGCCGGTGGCGTCGTGTCCGTGGCGGACTCATTTGGGATAAAGGCGCAGGTCATCGGGCGCACGGAATGCTCAACACTGCGCGGAGGGAAGGGCAATCACCTGACACTTGTGCCGGCCTCTGGCGAGCGCCTCGTCTATGGTGCCGCCGGTGCGTGAGCCGGAGGCGCGGCGGCTTCCCGGAACCGGTTCAAGAGCGCGAGTGTGCGTTGGGTGGCGCCTTGGTTTGCGGTGTGCCACTGTCGCGCCTTGCGCGCGAGCTCGTCCCGCCGCGGGGCGTTGTCGGCAAGCATCAACAGGGCATTCGTGGCCGCGGTGGCGTCGGGGACGCGGAGGGCGGCGCGGGCTTTTTCCAGCCCGCCGCAGATTTCGCGAAAATTGGACATGTGCGGGCCGTAAACCATGGGCACTCCCTGCGCGGCGCATTCGATGGGGGTTTGGCCGCCATTGTTGGGAGGAAGGCTTTTTCCGATGAATGCCAGTGTGGCTTGCGAGGTGATCCTGCCGAGTTCTCCCGTGGTGTCGGCGACGCACACGTCGGCGGGATGCGGTGGCCCCGCAGGGTGCTGCGTGCGCAAAAACCAGCTCCAGGGTGTGTGCGCAAGCATCGCCGTGATTTCGCCGCGCCGTTCGGCGTGGCGGGGCACGATGAGGAGGCGGAGCGGGATGCCGCGCTTGCGCGCCTGGCGGAGCGTTTCGAGCAACATTTCCTCCTCCCCGGGCCAGGTGGAGGAGCCGAGGAGCACGGGCGCGCCGGGCGCATCCCCGAACCCGAGGCTGCGCCGCAGTTCCGCGCCGCCGTCGCGCGCGGGGTTGCCGCAGGATGGCGTCACGGCGTCAAATTTAAGATTGCCCGTGAGGGTTATTTTTTCGGCGGGGACACCGAGGCGCTTGAACCGCCGCATGTCCGCGCGGGTGGCGGCGCCGATGTGGGCGAGTGTGTCGAGTTGCTGGCGGGCGATGCGGGGGCAGCGCGCGTAACGCCGGAAGCTGCGGTCGGAAAGACGGGCGTTGATGAGCACGATGGGGACGCGGTGGCGGCGTGCCTGGGCGAGGTGTTCCGGCCAGAGCTCACTCTCCATGAGAACCGCCAGATCGGGCCGGATGCGCCTCCAGGCGCGGTGACTGAACGGCCAGAAGTCTATGGGGAAAATGCCCGTGGCGCATGTGAACGCGGCGGACTTCTCCCGGGCAATGGCGTAGCCGGTGCTGGTTGTCGTGGTGAGGACGCTCTCGCAGGTGGCGTCCGCGGCGAGCATTTTGAGAAGGGGGACGAGCGCGTTGACTTCGCCGACGGAGACCGCCTGCAGCCAGACGCGCTGCTTGCCGACGGGCTTTGGAGGGAGGGGGGCGATGGCCCCGAGGCGGTGCGCGAAATCCCGCGCGTAGCCGCCACGACGGAGCATCCGTAGGAGATGGCGGGGGAAGAGGACGAGAAATACCGGCAGGAACGCCGCGCGGTAAATCCAGAGCATCATGCGGCGGAACGCGTCAGGCGCGGCGACGGCTGAACTTGCTCTGGAATTTCTCGACGCGCCCGGCGCTGTCCACGAAGCGTTTTTCGCCCGTGTAGGCGGGATGGGAATCGGCGGTCACCTCGCGGGCGAAGACAAAGTATTCAACCCCGTCAATCGTCTCCGTTTCCTTGGAACGCAGCGTGGAGCGGGTGAGAAACTTGCGCCCGGTCGAGACATCGCGGAAACACACAGGGTGGAGGGTGGGATGGATTTCTTTTTTCACGGCTGGAAAATTCTGGTGCGTTGGCAGGAGTGCGCCTCAACCTTGCCGGGCTTTGTAGCGCGGGTGCGTTTTGTTGATGACGTAGATACGGCCTTTGCGGCGCACCACCTGACAGTTCGGGTGGCGTCTTTTGAGTGATTTGAGGGACGGGCTAACTTTCATGATCGTCGGCGTTGGTTGTTAAAAGAGGGCGGCATGGAAAGAAATCGCCCGGGCGTGTCAACGGATTTCCATTTGTTTCCCGACACCATGATTTTTGCGGGACTGTGGCGTCGGGTTTTTCCCCGCGCCACCGCCTTTGGCGAGATTCCACGCGCGGATGAGGTCGAAGCGCGAGGGCAGGGGTGTTTTGTCGATCAACCAGTCCGCGAGGTGGGCGGCGCAAGCCGGTCCCCAGAACGTGCCCTTGGGGCCGAGTCCGCCGAGAAGGTGAAGCCACGGGTGTTGCGGGTGCGTGCCGCAAAAGGGCTGGTTGCCGAGCACGCAAGGGCGCACGCCGGCGCGGTGGGCGGCGGGCTGAATCCGGACGGGGGGTGTGAAAAACCTTTGCAATCGCTCGCACAAGGCGGGGGCGGCCTCCGGGCTTGGCTCGTTGTCGAGCTGCCTCCATTCCCACGTTGAGCCGGAGCGCCAGCGCCCGCCGCCGAGCGGGATGGCCCAGCCACCGCAGTTCAGGATCCAGGGCAGCGTCTCGACGGAAGTGTCGCAGTCAATGATTTCCCCCTTGGCGGGTTGCCAGGGAAGCCAGCTCCAGCAGGGCTCAAGGCCGGCCTTGTAGCCGTTGCAAAAAATGACCCCCTTGCGGGCGTGCAGGCCGTTCCAGTGGACGCCCCCTCCGGTGCCGTCCGGGCGCAAGTCCGCGAAACTCACCCTGCCGCTGGCGAGCGCGCCCTGTGCCCGCAGCCATGCCGCCTCAAGATCGAGCAGCAGCGGCAAATCCACCCACCCGCCGCCGTTGATGACAAAGCTCCCGTGCCTGTCCGCAATCGCCTCGGAGACGGCGCCCGGCGTGTCGTCGCGCGCCATCAGTCCGGCGTATTCCCGGCCTTGGGCACGGCGGGCCTTGAGCGCGCGTTCTTCCGGGGATTCGTAGAGCCTGCGGATGGGCATGGGGGTGAAGACCGGGCGCCTGTGTTGCGCAGTGACGCGGGAGAGGAGCTGCCTGGATTTTTCCAGCAACCCCGGGGTGCCTTCGGCCATGCTCAGGCGCATACCGGTCACCGGGTTGAGCAGGCCGGCGGCGACGCGCGACGAGGAGTCCCGCTGATCGTCGTCAACAACGAGCAGGCGGCATCCGCGCTCGATGAGTGTGCGCGCCAGAAAAGTCCCCGCCACACCCTGGCCGACAATGAGAAAGTCCATGTGCGTGAATGTGGCAGTCATGCGGACGGGGGGGCTTGGACGGGCGGGTTGGTGGTGGCGCACATGGTGTGTTTCTCAATGCCGCCCATTCCCCCGAAGACAAAGGAAAAAACGCCTCCGTGCGGGCGCATCGCGAAAGCCAGCCCGTCGCACGTGTCGCGAACGCGCGAATCAGGGCTGTAATCATCCGCCAAAAAAGTTTCATGAAACATATTGACACTTGCGCTGTCACATTCCACTGTCGCGCAAATTGATTCACCAACCAAGCTCATTTCCCGCATCCGCCATGCATTCCAGCAAGACCGGCACAAAATTCACAATGGAAGAACTCGCCACACTCGCGGCCTGTCCGCGGCGCACCGTGCGCTATTACGTGCAGAGCGGCCTGCTTGAGCCGCCCGAGGGCGCCGGGCGCGCCGCGCACTATACCGGCGTCCATCTCGCCGCGCTGCTGCAAATCAAAAAACTCGCAGCTGGCGGCGTCTCCCTCGAACGCATCCGCGAGATCCTTCGCGGTGGCGACGTTCCCGTCCCGCCGCGCAACCGGCGCCCCGGCGAAGTCGAGGTGCGCAGCCACATCTTCATCGCACCCGGCATCGAACTCCAAATCGCATCCGACGACACCCGCGCCACTCCGGAGCAAATCCGCGCCTTTGCGCGCGCCGCCGCCGATGCCGCGCAGAGGATTTTTTCCTGAAAAGTCATTTCAACAACCACGTCATTCAACACCACCCATGAACATGAACAGACAACACAACACCACGACAACAACCTCCATTGGCCGTATCGGCCTCGAAACCTGGCACGGCCCGGCGCCTGTGCTCCAGGGCGTCCGCGTGCGCGGGCGGCTCGACGGGCTGTTGCTCGAAACATCCGTGCGCCAGCAATACCGCAACACGGGTGAGCGAGACATCGAGGCCGTCTATACCTTCCCGCTTGCATCCGGCGCGCGCCTGACGGGGATGGATGTCACGCTTGGCGGGAAACGCTTGAGCGGCGCCGTCATCCAAAATCAGGAAGCCCGCCAGCGTTATGAGGATGCCATTGACGTCGGCGACAGCCCCGTGTTGGTCAATCAGACCGGCACCGGCCTGCATACCGCCAATCTCGGCAATCTGCGGCCTGGCGAAGACGCCACGCTTGAGGTGCGCTACGCCCAACTGCTGTGCCACGAACAGGGCCGTGTGCGGCTGGTGCTCCCCACCGTCGTCGCCCCTCGCTACGGCGATGCCCATGCCCAAGGCAAACTCGCCGCGCATGAAACAACAGACCCCGACCTTGCCGCGCATTACCCGCTGGAGCTGGAAATTGAGCTCGCGGGCGAAGTGGCCGCCGCCACGTCCGTCACCTCGCCCACACATGCCATTTCGGTTGGCGCAAACGATGACGGCACCGGGCGCATCGTGAAACTGGCACCTGACGCCGCGCTCGACCGTGACTTTGTGCTCGTGCTCGACGGTCTGGCTGGAAAATCGTTTGCCATCCTGACGCCGGAGCCTTCACCGGAGGGATCTCCCGAGACGCCCGGTGCCGCCGGAAACCGTTGCGCCATGCTTGCCAGTTTCCATCCGGAGCTGCCCGTTTCGCGCGAACCGCTGTTTTTGAAAATCCTCCTCGACTGTTCCGGCTCGATGGCTGGCGACAGCATCCGCGCCGCCCGTGTTGCGCTCCACGCCATCTTTGCCGAACTCAACCCGGCGGACCACGTTTCCTTCAGCCGTTTCGGCGACAGTGTCGAGCACACCGATAACGCCGTGCTGCCCGCCACGCCCCGCAACCTCAAGCGCCTTGCCGCGTCCGCCACACGCGCCGATGCCGATCTTGGCGGCACCGAGATGCGAGCGGCCCTGCTCTCCGTGTTCAACGATGTCGCCTGTCCGTCCGACGCCACCGGGGCGCCCGCGCCATCCGTGCTCCTCATCACCGATGGCGAGGTGTGGGACGTGGCTGCCATCCTTGCCAGCGCGCGCAAGTCCGGCCACCGCGTGTTTGCCGTTGGCATCGGCTCCGCCCCCGCGGAGAACCTCCTGCGCACCCTTGCCGAGCAAACTGGCGGCGCGTGCGAATTTGCCACACCCAACGAAGACGCCGCCGCCGCCATCGTCCGCATGTTCCGCCGGATGCGCTCCGTCGGTGCCGGTGAAGTGCGCGTGGACTGGGGCGTGAAACCATTGTGGCAATCCACCCTGCCCAAACGCGTTTATGGCAGTGAAACGCTGCACGTTTTCGCGCAATTTGAAACGCCACCGCAACGCCCGCCATGCCTGCGCTGGAACATCGATGGAACAGGGCATTGCCTCGCCGCCACAACGCTTCGCACCGCGCCCGCGGCGCCCCCGCCCGGGCCGACGATCACGCGGCTCGCCGGAGCCCGCCGCATGGACGAGACACCCGACTCCGCAATACGGACAGCGCTTGCTCTGCGCTATCAACTGGTGAGCGAGCACACGAGCCTCTTCCTCGTCCACGTGCGCGAATCCGGCGACAAGGCCGGAACCTTGCCAGCGTTGAGGCAGGTTTCACAAATGCTCGCAGTCGGCTGGGGCGGCACAGGCAGCGTGCTCAACTTGTTTGCTGATATGGACAGGATGGTACGCCACGATGGACCCTCGAAGTGGAGAGTCCCCGCTTGCAAAGCCCCCCTTCCCCCGCCCCCGCCATCTTGCAAAAAGCGGGCCGTTTCATCGCCACTTCCTGCCGCTGCGCCGGACGCTGTCCGGGTCTTGGAACGTTTTGACGCCATCGTATTGCAAGGCAACGACTTTGCCGGTGCCATCGCCATTCTTAAAAAGGATGGCGGCGAGATCGGCAAACGGGTTGAGCAACTGGAGTCCATGCTGAAACTCCCCAACGGGCAAATTTGGGCGGTGCTTCTGCACTGGCTCGCCAAGCAAAGGAAAGCCGACTTCACGCCAAGCCCCCAAGCCGCCCGCCTGTTGCGCCATGAGGTGGGCAAGATCGCCCCCGAGATTTGCAAAACCATTGAGGCATGTCTGCCGGGTTGCTTCTGATCCCGCCGGGGATAACGCAACGGGAGCTGCCGCTTGGAAAAGTAAAACTGCCGGATATGGGGAAGGCGTAGGGATAGAACGCCTTCCTCATGTTATTTTAAAAACTGCTCCCCAGCGCAGCTGGGAGTCTCCCCAGAGCGTTTCCGGGAATCCCCGGAGCGTTTCCGGGAGTCCCCGATTTCTTTCCGGGAGTCCCCGAAACGGGTGTTCAAGGGGGCTGGAGTTGGTGTTGGGATTACGTGGGTTTTTGCGGCGCAGCCGCGGAAGAGAGTAATGTTTTGGAGTGTGGTGTTTGTGTGCGATGATTTTCCCGCTAACGCTGTGCCTGCCAGCCTGCGGGGGCTTTTTTCACGGGCACATTCCGATTCTAACACGAACCTTGACAAGGTGCGAAGGTTTGACACACGGAAGCCGCTTTTTCCGTCGTGCCGCGGCGAGGCAGCAACTGCCGCTTCCCGGTGCGGCGTTCCTTTTTTTCGATACAAATCCTATGTCCAAAAAATCCACCGCCACCGCCAAACCCAAAACCGCCGCGTCCAAATCTGCCGCGCCCAAAAAGACCATTTACGCCTTTGGCGCGAAGACGGACGGCAACGCCACCATGCGCGCCCTCCTCGGCGGCAAGGGCGCCAACCTTGCCGAAATGGCGAGCATCGGCCTGCCGGTGCCCCCGGGCTTCACCATCACAACGGAGGTGTGCAA
>JAITIB010000127.1 GCA_031279675.1 Puniceicoccales bacterium
GGCACACTGTCCGGTTTCCCCAAAACGTTTCCAATAACGCTCCACCGTGCGTTTGCTCACTTCGAAACGCTCCGCCGTTTCCTGAGCACCCGCTCCTCTTTGCCTCGCCGCAATGATGCACCGCCGAAGATCTTCACTGTAAGATTTCATGGCGGCCAGCTTCTTCACCGCTTCTTATTATTGAGACTGACTTATCGGGAAATGCTTTGGTCGCCGAAGGGGTGCCGTTGGCCCGGCCAAGGCTTGGTAACAAAGTGGTATAAAAAAAGGAGGGCGTCAAAATGAGACTTGTCTTAAAACATCAACTCTGGTTTCCTGTGGAAAGTGGGTTGATTGACCGCTGAAATTAAAGGCGGGCCCGCTGGCCGACATTCCCCCGGGGGGGGGGATGTCGGCTTTATTTAACAAAAAAATCTAACGCGGTGGCGTCCCCGCATCAATGCCAGTCAGGCGCCCGTCCTCAAGCGTCAGCACACGGTCGGCAATGTCCATGATGCGGTTGTCGTGGGTGACGAGCACGATGGCCACTTCTGAATCGCGCGCAAGGCCTTGAAGCAGCTCCACGACTTCACGTCCTGTGTGTTTGTCGAGTGCCGCGGTGGGTTCGTCCGCCAGCACGATGCGCGGGTTTCCGACGAGTGCGCGGGCAATGGCGACACGCTGGTTTTGCCCGCCTGAGAGGTGCGCCGGGCGCTTGTGCGCATGTTCCGCCAGACCCACCCGGGCGAGCATGGCGAGGGCACTTGCGCGGGAGCTTCCGGCGGTGTGCCCGCGGGCGTGCGAGAGGGGGATTTGCACGTTCTGGCAGGCGGTGAGGGATTTTAGCAGGTGGTGCGATTGGAAGATGAATCCGATGCCGCGGCGCACGTTGACGAGCGCGCGCGGGGTGGCCCCGTCCAGGTTGCATCCGTTTACGCTGAGACGGCCCGCCTGGACCGCGCGCTGGGCGCCGATGAGCTTCAGGAGGGTGGATTTGCCGGATCCGGAGGGGCCCATGATGAGGACGATTTCCCCGGCGCGTATGTCGAGCGTGATGTTGTGGAGGACCTGGTGGCGTCCGTCACCCTCGGCAAACCAGTGGCTGAGGCCTTGTGCGGCGATCATGGGTGGCGGTGACGGCATCAGGCGCTGGTCTTGATTTCCACAATGTCATGCGGCGAGGCTTCGCGTTGTCCGGCTGGGGTGACGCGCACGTAGCGCGCGCGGGCGCGCAGTTCGGCGAGATCCGCGGCGCCAAGATAGCCGAGTCCGCTTTGGACGCCTCCGGCGAGCGTTGCCAGGACGCTGTCCACGGAGCCGGCGACTTCCTTGAGCGCCTCGACGCCCTCCGGGGCGATCTTGGAAAGCTTTGTGTTTTTGGCCACGTGGTGGCCGTAGCGCGAGGCGGAGCCTTTTTTCATCGCCTCGAGGCTGCCCATGCCGCGGTATTCCTTGTAGGGCTTGCCGTTGATCTCGAGGATTTTTCCGGGCGCTTCGCGGCACCCGGCGAGCATTCCGCCGAGGATTACCGCGTCGGCAAGTGTGAGTGCCTTGACAATGTCGCCGCTTTTGTTGATGCCGCCGTCGGCAATGAGGCGGACGCCCTTTTTTGAGGCGATGCGCGAGGCGGCGTAAAGCGCCGTCAGTTGGGGGATGCCGACGCCGGCGACCATTCGCGTTGTGCAAATGGAGCCCGGCCCTTGGCCGATCTTCACGGCATCCGCCCCCGCTTCCGCGAGGAACTGGACGCCTTCCCCGCTGGTGACGTTGCCGGCGATGAGCGTGAGGCGCGGGAACTCGTGGCGGAGCAGGCGCACGGCCTCGCCCACGCCCCGGGTGTGTCCGTGGGCGGTGGAGATGGCGACGGCGTCAAGCCCTTCGGCAACGAGGGCGCCGAGGTGTTCGAGCAGGGGGGGGCGGTCAATTTCCCCTCCGGGGAGGTGCGGGATGGCGATGGCGGCGCCGACGCGCAGCCGGAACTGGTCGTCGCGCGTGGGGCGCAGGGTGGCCTTGGACTCGGCGGTGATGCTCTCGATGTCGGAGAGTGTGAAGAGGCCGCGCAGGATGTCGTGCGCGTCCACGACGAGGAGTTTGTTGATGCCGACGTGCTCGGAGAAGATGCGGTCGGCGGTGGCGATGGGATCCGTCCCGAGGTCGTTGTCGAGGAGGGTGCGCACTTTTTCGCGCGGCGTCATGGCGGTGGCGACGGTGAGGTGCCGGTGGCGTTCCTTGACGACGCTGCCGCGCAGCAGTCCGAGGAGTTTGCGCCCCTTGTCCACGACGGGGAATGTGGTGAATTTGTAGTCCTGCGTCTCGATGAGGTGGAGGATTTCGGCTATGGTCTGTCCGGGGGCGACGGTGACGGGCTCGTCAATCATGCCGTGGATGTAGCTTTTGACCTTGCGGACGTGGCGTGCCTGTTCCGCGTTGCCCATGTTGTAGTGGATGAGCCCGAGGCCGCCGTTGAGGGCCATGGCGATGGCCATGCCGGACTCGGTGACGGTGTCCATGTCGGAGGAAATGATGGGCAGGGAGAGTGTGAGCCGGTCGGAGATGGCGGTGTCGAGGCGCGTTTGCCTTGGCAGGATTTCGGAGTAGCGGGTGGCCAGCGAAACGTCGTCGTAGGTGAGGGCGATGCCGGCGTTGCCGGGGAAAAAGGTGCCGGCGGGTTTATAGAAGAGGGCGTCTTCGGGGAAATCGTCCCGGCTGGGCGGGTTTGTTTGCAAATCGCGTGGTGAAGCCATGTTGGAAGCGTTTCCCTGATGGGGGATGCGGGGACGGCGGGGCGCTGGCAATGATTTTTTTGCGCCCCCGCGGTGGCGTCCCTGTCAATTTCCGGGGAGGGGGCGGGCGTAGGGATTGAGGCGTTTTTCGTCGCCAACCCGGGTCGGGCTGCCGTGTCCGGGATAGAGTGCGGTGGCGTCGGGGAGGGTGTAGATGCGTTCGCGGATGGATTTCAACAATACGGGCCAGCTGCCGCCGGGGAGGTCGCTGCGCCCGACGCTTCCGGCAAAGATCGCGTCTCCGGGGAAGGCGGCGTGTTCCTGCGCGCAGAAAAAGAGGATGTTGCCGGGGCAGTGGCCGGGGACGTGTCGCACTTCCCATGTTTTGCCCAGCAGAGGGAGCGTGCCGCCGTCCTCCACCCAGTTGGAAATGGGGACGGGTTGGAAATCCGCCTCTGTCAGGTGTGGCAGCGCGAGGCGATACCAGGGCGCGTAGTGTTCCGGGTTGCTGAAGCATCCGGCGTCGTCGCGGTGCGCGCACACCATTGTGCCCGGTGTGGCGAAGTGGTGGGCGTCCGCCATGTGGTCCCAGTGCCCGTGGGTGAGCAGGAGCGCTTCGAGCGCGAGGCCGCGGGCGCGGATTTCCGGGAGGATGGTCTTTCCGGCCCCGGGCGGGGCGTCCACGAGCACGCAACGCCCTGCGGTGGTGTCCGTGAGCAGCCAGGCGTTTGTCTCAAAAGGCCCCAGTGTGAAATTCTCTATTTCCATGGCGGGCAGCCTTGCTGGCGAGTCCGGGGGGTTCAAGTGGTTTTCGTCCCCGCCTGCCGCGTCTCCGGCACTTTGTGTTGACGGGTGGGCGGGTGTGTGACTTGACGGGGGGCCTATGCCGTTGTGCATTGTCATTGGCGGGCCGAATGGTTCGGGGAAGACCACTTTTGCGCGGGAATACCTGCCGTTGGAGGCGGGTGTGCTGCGTTTCATCAACACGGACGAGATTGCGCGCGGGCTTTCGCCCTTTGCCCCCGAAATGGCGGTGCGGGCGGCGGCGCGCATTGCCATCGAGGAGATGCACCGCGCGGCGGAGTCGAGGAAGGACTTTGCCATCGAGACGACACTTTCCGGTCACACGCACGCGGTTTTTTTGAGTGCGTGGAAGCGCATGGGCTACACCCTTGAAATCGCCTATTTGAAGCTGGATGTGGAGGAGCTCGCGGTGCAGCGCGTCGCCATGCGCGTCAAGCAGGGCGGGCATTCGGTCCCCGAGGTGGCGATCCGCCGGCGCATCGGGCGCAGCTGGGAAAACTTCAACAGGACATACAAGAAACTGGCCGACGCGTGGTGGGTGTTTGATGCGAGCTCGCGGGAAATGCTTGACGCGAAGGTGTTGGGGAGCACTTTCCGGGGCTGGAAATTATGAAAGAATCCGCATCCCGTAAAATTCGGACCAACAAAACCCGGCAATTGTGCGCCGCAATGAAGCGTGCCCAGATCTCCGCCGCCCGGAAGGCGATGGAGTTCGGGCAACTGCTCTACATCGCCCGCAACGGGAAGGTCGTCGGGGTTGACCCGCGCAAAATCCTGGAGACTTCCGGGGCGATTTAGTTTTTGCCCGGGCGTGTGTTACGGTTGCGTGCCGTCCGGGTGACGGCGCGGAGCGGTTTTTTTTGCGAAGGGCGCGTGGCGGGGTGTTTTTTGGGTCGCATCGACGGTGGCGTCCCCGCATGGTGCGCCTCCCTTTTTTCCTGATCAAACCGAGAAATGAGTTCGTGTCCCGCCAGTCCCAGTTCCAGACCCAGTCCCTCCGTGCCCGTTCGCGTTTATGACGCGGCGTTTGAGGTCACGCCCGCCTATCGAGCCAGTCTGCCTGACATGCAGAACACCGATGGTTCGCAGATTCAGGGCGCCAACGTACCCATTCTTCAGGTTGGCATTTCGAATTTCCGGCTCCCGTTGCGTTACCGTGCGGGCGGTGGCGGGGTGCGCGTGCTTGAGACTTCCGTCACCGGCACCGTTTCCCTTGGCGCCGGGCAGAAGGGGATCAACATGTCGCGGCTCATGCGCGGGTTTTACGGTTACAGGGAGCGTGATTTCACGCCCGAGGTCCTGCCCGAGATCCTTCGGCATTACCGGGATGACCTTGGGAGCACGCGTGCGCGGTTGCGGCTCGCGTTCAATTATCCGGTGCTTCAGGCCAGCCTCCGCAGCGGGCTGGAGGGGTATCAATACTATCAATGCGCCTACGAGGGCACCTTGGACGAGTCTGGCGAGTGCCTGCGGCACATTCATTTTGACTACGTTTACTCGTCCGCCTGCCCTTGTTCGATCGAGCTTTCGGAACATGCGCGGGAGGCGCGGAACATTTTCGGGGTGCCGCACTCGCAGCGTTCCAAGGCGCGCGTGCACGTCATTCTTGCCCGGGGCGCGGTTTTGGGCGTGGAGGATGTGCAGGCGCATTGTCTTGCCGCGCTTAGGACGGAGACGCAGGTCATGGTGAAGCGGGAGGACGAGCAGGCGTTTGCGGAGCTTAACGGCGCCTACGGGAAGTTTGTGGAGGATGCGGCGCGGCTTCTTCATGCGCGTTTTGACGCCGATGCGCGTGTTGCGGACTTTCAAATTGCGTGCGCGCACCTTGAGTCGCTGCACTCGCACGATGCCGTTGCCGTCATCAACAAGGGGGTCGAGGGCGGGCTTGCCGCGGATTACATCCATTTCAAGGACCTGGTTTGCTAAGGTGCCCCGCGTTTTCCCATGACGGCCCCGACGACCATTGCCGCGCTTGCCACCGCGCCCGTGCCCAGTGCGCTTGCGCTTGTGCGGCTGAGCGGTCCGCGTTGCGCGGGGCTTGCGAGGGAGGTTTTCGGGCGCGGGCGTTTGCCCGGGGACCGGCGCGTTGCCTTTGGGCGTTACCGCGAGCTTGGCGGGGCCGTGCTTGACGAATGCCTTTACGTGCACAGCGAAGGGCCGCGCACTTACACGGGCGAGGCCACGCTTGAGATCACCTGCCATGGCAACCCTCTCATTGCGCGGCGCATTTTGGACGATCTGGCCGCGCGCGGCGTTGTTCCCGCCGCGCCGGGCGAATTCACGCGCCGGGCCTTTCTCAACGGGCGGATGGATCTTACGCAGGCGGAGGCGGTCGCCGGCACCATCCACGCGCGCAATGCGAAAGCGCTTTTTCATGCCCAGCGCCAGCTTTCCGGCGCGCTCGGGCGCAAGGTCGGCGCGTGGGTTGAGGCGCTTTTGGGCATTCTTGCGCGGATCGAGGCGCACATTGATTTTCCCGACGAGGATCTTCCGCCCGAATCCCCCCCGGCGGAGCTTGCGGGCGAGCTGGGCGCGCTTGGGGCCGAGTTTGAGGCGGCAGCCCGCACCGCCCGTTACACATCCGTGCTTGAGGACGGCGTGCGCGTGGTGATTCTCGGCCCCCCGAACGCCGGGAAATCCTCCCTCCTCAACGCGCTTCTTGGCGAAGCGCGCGCCCTCGTCAGTCCCGAGCCCGGCACCACGCGCGACTACATCCGCGAACCGCTTGCGCTCGGCCCGCACCTGCTCCAACTCACGGACACTGCCGGGCTGCGCCCCGTTCCCGGCGGCGAGCTTGAGCGCCAAGGCATGGCCCGGGCGCACGCCCAGATCGCGACCGCCGACTACCACCTCCTCGTGATTGACGCCACCGAGCCCCCCCCACGTTTCGAGGACGGTTTTTTGGAAAAACTCCCCCCCGCGCGCACCCACCTCATTCTCAACAAAAGCGACCTGAGCGCGCACCCCGACGCCCTCGCTTACCTCCCCCTGCACCCCCGGCTCGCCCTTTCGGCCAAGACAGGCGAAGGGCTTGCTGCGCTCAGGACGCAACTCCTCGACGCCCTTGACCGCAACGGCATCGTCCCCGACGAGGAAGCCCTCATCGTCAACGCCCGCCACGCCACCGCCCTCCAAGCCGCCGCCACCCACCTCGGCAACGCCCGAGGCAAGATTGAAAACGCCGCCCCCCCCGAGCTCCCCGCCAACGACCTCCAGCACGCCCTCGCCGCCCTCGGCGAGATCACCGGGCGCATCGACAACGAGCAAATGCTCGACAAACTCTTCGCCACCTTCTGCATCGGAAAATAACGCGCCCGCCGCGCCGCCGCCATCACTTTTTCGAAATTGTCCAACGGGGGCATTATTTCAATCCAAGCACGCGGGGATGTTTTTGGGGGTTAAACGCGTTCTTTGGCGGCTTAAAAAAAGGGTTCGAGGGTTTCCCTCGAACCGCTCGGGGAACTACTCTAATAAAAAGAGTAGTTCCCCGAGCCA
>JAITIB010000128.1 GCA_031279675.1 Puniceicoccales bacterium
GGTCGCCCCAACAGGCGAGTTCAAGACCTTGGTAGCCGAAGCTCTTGGCTTTTTTGACCAAGGTTTCCAAGGGGAGATCGGCCCATTGGCCGGTGAATAACGTTACTGGACGTGACATGTTTGTATGTGTTTTGGGTTGGGAGTTGTGTTGTTAGTCGGGGTCTTTGGGGTTTGAAAAAACTTACTGCGCGGGTGCGGGCACGGGGGGCGGCGGTGGCGTCGGCGCGGGTGGCACGGGTTGTGTGGGAGTGGCGTCAGGTGGCGTCGGCGTTTGGGCGGGTGTCGTTCCTTGCGTGGGTGCGGGTGGCACGGGCGCGGGTTGAGCGGGTTGAGCGGCGGCGGGTGGTGGCGTGGTGAGAATGTCGAGGTTGCCGGGTGCCTTTTTTTGCGAATTTCCGTTTGCCAAAAACACCAGATAGAGGCCGAAGCTGATGATGAAAAACAGCGTGATGAGCGAATAGGTCAGTTTGCTGAGCACGTTTGCGGCGTCGCCACCAAAGGCGGATTCGGCGGCGCCACCGCCGAGCGCGGCGCCCATGCCGGCGTTGGAGCTTGGGCGTTGCATCAGGATTACCAAGACGGCGAAGAGGCTGACGAGCGCCAGCACCAGTGCGAAAAAATAAGCCACGTAAATCATAGATGGCCGCGCATGGTGGTGTTTTCGCCGAGGGAAACAACTTTTTTTTGCGTCTCCGCGGGCACTGTGTTGCGCGGGGGGGGCGTGCCTTGTTTTTGGGGCATGGGCGAACTTTTCCCGTGCGACGCGGTTTATCCCGTTATCGCGCTTGCCAGTGCGGGCGCGCTCATCCAAGTGATTTCTCCCATGCCCACTGTCGAGACTCTCGTTCAGAACTTTCCGGAGCTTTCCGACGCTGGCGCTGCCAGCATCCTGTCCGCTCCGCGCGCCCGTCGCTGCCTTTTGCTTTCGGAGCAAACCGGGCTCTCGACCATTGCCGTCGCGTCGCGTCTTGCATCGCGCTACCGTTTGCCGTTTGTCGAGCGGTTCACGCTGGCGCCCGATGCCGCGCAAAAAATCCCCGTGCGCCTTGTCTATGAATACCAGTGCCTGCCGGTGGTGTCCGCCGAGGGCGGGCCGGACACGCTCGCGCTTGTCACCAACTGGCCCGCGGATGCGCGCATGGAGGCCTGGGTGCTGGCGTTGACGGGGCTGCGCGCTGTCTGGGGCATTGCGCCGCCCGAGGCGGTGGACGCTGCGATCCAGGAAAATTTTGGCGTTGGCTCGGGTTCCCTCGACAGTGCGGACATGGCCCGGCTTGGCGTGGAGGGCGAGGTGGAGGAGGTTGAGGATGAGAATGCGGCCATCATCCGGTTCATCAACGAGATCATTGCGAAGGCGGCAGGGGATCGCGCCACGGACATTCATTTTGAGCCGCAGAAGGATTCCCTCATCATCCGTTACCGCATTGATGGCGAGCTTGTTCCCGTCCGGTTGCCCGACAATCTTGTCCAGTTTCAGGCGGCGCTTATTTCGCGCCTGAAAATCATGGCGAAGCTGAACATTTCGGAGCGGCGCCGTCCGCAGGACGGGCGCATTCATTTCCGCCATGGCAGTGACGACATCGACATTCGTGTTTCGACGCTTCCCACGCTTTATGGGGAGAGTGTTTCGTTGCGCCTTCTCGGTGCGAAGACGGTGCCGTTGTCCATTTCCGACCTTGGCTTTTTGCCGGATGACGAGTCGCGCATCGTCCGCCAGATTGAGCGGCCCCACGGGATCATCCTTGTCACCGGTCCCACGGGCTCGGGAAAGAGCACCACGCTCAACGCCTTTTTGCGCCGCATTTTGCGGCCCGGGTTGCGCATCATGACGGTGGAGGATCCTGTTGAATACGAGGTTCCCACGGTGAACCAGACGCAGGTCCACGCGGAGATTGGCCTGACCTTTGCGAATGTCCTGCGCAGCATTTTGCGGCAGGATCCGGATGTCATCATGGTTGGGGAGATTCGTGACCGCGAGACGGCGGACATTGCCATTCGCGCCTCGCTCACGGGGCACCTTGTCCTGAGCACGCTGCACACCAACGACGCGGCGGGGGCGCTCACGCGTTTGACGGACATGGGCATCGAGCCTTTCCTGATCGCCTCGTCCGTGGAGCTCATCATTGCCCAGCGCCTTGTGCGCCGCCTTTGCACGCGTTGCGCGCGCCCTGTGCGCAAGGGGCGCGAGGAGGTGCTGCCCTGTCTCGCGGCGCTTGGCATTGCGCCTGATGCCGCCGGTGAGTCCGAGACCATCCACGAGCCGGATGGCTGCGATTATTGCCGTGGCATCGGATACAAGGGCCGGGTGGGCATTTTTGAGATTCTTCCCGTGGGCGAGGCCATCCATGACCTGATTGTGAACCGGACCTCGGCGCGCGAAATCCACGAGCAGGCTTTGCGCGAGGGCATGCGCACTTTGCAGCGTTGCGGCTGGGAGCAGGTCCGCCGCGGTGTGACGACGCTCCAGGAGATAATGACTTACGCCGAAAAATACGAGGAGTGAGCCGGTGCCCGGGCGGGGCGCCCTTTTTTTAGGGCTCGCGGCGGCGGCGGTGTGCGGTTTGGGTTCGCGGGCATGAAGCAGCTTTTGTTTTTGGGCGATGTCGTGGGCGCGCCCGGGCGTGTCCTTCTCCAGAGGGAGCTGGCCGCGTTGCGCGCGCGGCTGTCCCTCGACTGGGTGGTGGTGAATGGGGAAAACGCCGCGGGAGGTTCCGGGATTACGCGTGCCATCGCGGCGGATTTTGCGGAGGCGGGGGTGGATGTTGTCACGCTTGGGGACCATGCGTGGGGGCAGAGGGGGTTCGAGGCGGAGATTGCCACGGTGCCCCGTTTGTGCCGCCCCGCGAACATGCCCGCGCTGTGCCCGGGTGAGCCCTGGCGCATTGTGACGGACGCGGGCGGCGCGCGCCTGCTGGTGTTCACCGTGCTGGGGCAACAGTTCATGGGGACGAAGGCGGACTGTCCGTTTGCGACCGCGGACCGGGTGTTGCGGGAGCTGGAGGGGCGGTTTGATTTTTCGTTGGTGGAAATTCATGCGGAGGCGACCTCGGAAAAAGTTGCGCTGGGCTGGTATTTGGACGGGCGCGCGTCGGCGGTCATTGGCACGCACACGCACGTTGCGACGGCGGATGCGCGGGTGCTCCCGCAGGGCACGGCTTACTTGACGGATGCGGGGATGTGCGGGCCGCACGAGGGAGTGATTGGGCGCGAGGTGGCGCCCGTGCTGGGGCGGTTCCTTGACGGGCGTCCGAGGAAGCTTCCGGTGGCGTCGGGCGATGTGCGTTTGAACGGGTGCGTGGTTTCGCTCGACGGCCAAGGCACGGCGGTCGCAGTGGAACGCTTTGAATGGCGCGGGCCCCTGCCTGCCGCCGCCGTGGCGCAGGCTTGAGGGGTCGTTCCCGTCCTGAAAAAAATACTTGCATCGCGTTCTCTCGCTGCCTTGGATGCGCCCACGTAATTAGACAATGCTGTCTTCAGCCAACAACGTCACCATCGATGCCGAGGCCCTTGGGCTAACCCAAGGCGCCGGTTCTTTCGTTGGCAGGAAGGTAGTCGTGTTCCCGATTGCCCTCGCCAGAGGTAAAATCGCGCGCAGCGCGATAATGTCCCGTCGAGCTCACTCTACCCCCCCCCTCCCCCCCCCCAGCGCGCGCGCACACACACAGCGTAGAAGACAAGAACTTGCGACACGATGGAACGCTTCGGGCCGGGGCGGTTTCGTTGCGCGTGCCACAATTTGTGTTCTGGCGCGGAGTGCCGAAAGCGGCGGATGCCAAGGCTTTCCCGTGCCCATTTCCTTTTTTCATCCGAAACCTATAACATCATAACAAATAGAAAGACAAATCCTCATGAAAATGACGTCACGAACCCTCAGCCCTCTCACTCTCGCCACTGCCGCAATGGCTTTGGCAACCCCCGTCCTCAATGCGGTGGATTACAACGCTCCGTCTGGACCTGACGTCAGCTTCATTGAGCAGAGCAACGCCTACGATAATATGACGATCCAAAATAGCTCAGTGGGAATTACTGGTGCTGGAGTGGTCGTGACTGTCAGTGGTAATGTCCTCGTAAACGGCAAAAGCTTGGTGCTTTCCGCTGGCGCCTCTTTGGACGTTGCTGGAACCCTGAATGTTGGACAGTCGGGAACGTCCATTCTTAGCGCGTTTACCGGGAGTTCGATTTCTGCCGCTGCCCTTGTGCAGGGAGGGCTTTCCCAGGTCTCGGCCGCAGCCGGTTCGTTGGTCGTTGGCACTTACACCATTTCCGGGGCGTCACCGGGTTCCGAACTTGTTATTATTGGAGGAGGGACTGTCACAGTGACAGATTTCTATTGGGATACTCTAAACCTGCGCTTTGCAACGAGCTCGGCAGGGAAACTTATCTTTGACAATAGTCATGGCAATATGGGGACAGTGTCACTCGCTATCGGAGGAAGCGTTATTGCCACGGAGGGACTGGTTTATACGATCGTGGAATCCCCCATCGGGGGCATAACTGGGACATTCAACAACCTCCCCGAGGGTGCGATTCTTGCCGGCATGACTACCGGGCAGGAGTTCACGGTCCATTACACCCCTTACGAGATTACCTTGACGGCGGGTGCGCCCATTCCCGAGCCTTCGACCTATGCGCTCCTTGGTGGTGTCGGTGCGGTGGCGCTGGTTTTGGCTTCGAGGTGGCGTCGGCGCCAACGGTAGATTCACTCTTTGCCCAAGCGCCCCTTGCGCCGGCATTGGCGGTTTGGCGTGTTCCGATGGTGACGCAGCCTTGACTTCCCGATGAGGGAGGGCAGGGTGCGCGGCGGCAGCGTTCACTTTCTTCATAACTTTTCTCCCGGAAAATCTCTTATTTCTCTCATGTGTGGCATTGTTGGATACATAGGCAAGCAGGGCGCCGTTGGTGCGCTCATCAAGGGTTTGCGCAAACTTGAATACCGGGGGTATGATTCCGCCGGTGTCGCCGTTCTGGACGGTGGGGCGATGCTTGTGACGAAGACGCCGGGCAAGGTGGCGGCGTTGAGCGAGCGGGTGCGGGCGGAGTGGCCCGCGGAGTTGTTGGCGTCGGCGCGCGCGGGCATTGCGCACACGCGCTGGGCGACGCATGGGTTGCCGACGCAGAGCAATGCGCATCCGCATTTGGACGAGACGGGGCGGATCGCGCTTGTGCACAACGGGATCATTGAGAATTACCGTCCTTTGCGCGCGCGGCTTGAGGCGAAGGGGCACCATTTCCATTCGGAGACGGACACGGAGGTGCTGGCGCATTTGGTGGGGGAGTTTTTTTCCGGGGATCTTTTCCAGGCTGTGTGCAGTGCGTTGCATCAGGTGGAGGGCACGTTTGGCATCGCGGTGTTCAGTTCGTTGGAGCCGGACAGGATCATTGCCGCGCGCCGCGGGAGCCCGATCGTGGTGGGTATGGGGGATGGGGAGACGATTGTGGCGTCGGATGCCTCCGTGATTGTGGCGCACACGCACCGGGTTATTTTTCTGGATGACAACGATGTGGCGGTTGTGAAGGCGGATTCGGTGGATGTGCGCGATCTGGACAATGTTCCCGTGAATCGGGCGGTTGCGGAGCTGGGCATGGATGTGGAGTCGGCGGAGAAGGGTGGATACGAGCACTTCATGCTGAAGGAGATCCATGAGCAGCCCGAGGCGCTTGGCAATGCGATCCGCGGGCGGCTTGATTTTGCGCTCGGCTCCGCGGTGCTTTCGGGGATGAACACGTCGCCGCGCGAGCTCGCGGAGCTCAAGCGTGTGATCATGGTGGGGTGCGGCACGTCATTGCACGCGGGGCTGGTGGGCGAGTATGCCTTTGAGGAGCTTGCTGGGGTGAATGCGGAGGTGGAGCAGGCGGCGGAGTTTCGCTATCGCAATCCCATTTTGGGGAGCCGCGACTTTGTGATCGCCATTTCGCAGTCCGGGGAGACGGCGGACACGCTTGCGGCGGTGCGCGAGGCGCACCAGAAGGGGGCGTTTGTGATGAGTCTTTGCAATGTGGTGGGCTCCACGATCGCGCGCGAGACGGGGCGCGGGGTTTATTTGCATGCGGGGCCGGAGATCTCGGTTGCCTCCACCAAGGCGTTCACGAGCCAGGTGGCGGTTCTGCTCATGATGGCGCTCAAGTTGGGGCGCGGGCGGCGTCTTTCGCGCGAGCACGGGCTTGAGCTTGCGCGCGCGATCGAGAGCATTCCCGAGCTTGTCACGAGGGTGCTGGTGCAGGATGACCGGATCCGCGCCCTTGCGGCGGGCTGTGTCCGCGATGAGCACGCGTATTTTATCGGGCGCGGGCCGTTGTATCCTGCCGCGCTTGAGGGGGCGCTCAAGCTCAAGGAGATTTCCTACATTCATGCGGAGGGGTATCATGCGGCGGAGCTCAAGCACGGGCCGATCGCGTTGTTGAGCAAGGGGACGCCGGTCATTGCCCTTGCCTGCGACATTCCCGGGAAGGACAAGACGCTTGGCAATGTGGAGGAGTGCCGGGCGCGCGGCGCGCGCATCATTGGCGTTGTGAGCGAGGGGGACGGGGAAGCGGCGGAGCACATGGACGAGTGTTTGGAAATCCCGCGCACGCATCCCTTGGTGACGGCGATTCCCGCCGCGGTGGCGTTGCAACTTTTTTCGTATCACGTCGCGCGCCTGCGCGGTTGCGAGATCGACCAGCCGCGCAATCTTGCCAAGAGCGTGACGGTGGAATGACGGCGCGCGGTTGCGAAGCTTGTTGCCAGACGCGGCGCGAGTTCTCATTAGCGCGGGTTTTTTACAAGACATGGCACTCCAATCATTCAGCAGTCAGATAATTGCCGACACGGGCATCAGCATGGGCGACGAGGGAAAGGGGCGGCTGATACCCGAGCTTGTGCGCGAGTTGCAGGAACGGAGCGGGCGGCGCGATGTGGTGGGGGTGGTGCTCAAGGTGAACGGAGGGGCCAATTCCGGGCACACGGTTGGGGGGCTGAAGTTGAATTTGCTCCCCGGCGGAGTTGTTGAGCGCGACGTGGAGACGCTCGCGCTGGGATGCGGCGTGGTGGCGGACCCGCGCAAAGTGCACTGGGAGGCGCGACCGCTGGAGAGCCTCGGGCACGGGATATATGCGCGTTTGCTGCTGGATGAGCGCGTGCTGGTGAGCGACGTGACGCACCGGGTGCTGGACTTGGCGTGGGAGGATTACCGCGTGGAGGTGCTGGGGCAGCTGCCGCGAGGGAGCACGGGGCGGGGGATCACGCCGGCGTACGGGGATGAGGTGGGGCAGTGGCAGGTGTTCTTCGGGGATTTCCTCGGCGGGAGGGAGGAGTTTGCCGCGAAAATGACGGCGCGGATGGACCGGGCGGAGCGGACAGTGGAGCATGTGTGCAGGGTGGCGCGGGGGAAGTGGAGCGGGTTTTTGGAACGGCTCTCGGAGGCGGAGCTGAGGGCAAACACCGGGGGCGGGCTCGCGCGGGAGGAATTTGATTTCACGCGCTTCGATTCAGGGACGCCATTCCGGTTCAACACAACGGCGGTGGTGGACGCGTATTGGGAGGCCGGGCGCGCGTTGCGCGCGAACATCGGCGATGTGCGCGAGCGCATATTGGGCGTTCTCGCGCAAGGCCGGTATGTGATCGGCGAGTTCGGGCAGGCATACTGGCTCGACAAACGGCATGGTTTTGCGCCGAACGTCACCGCCTCGCACACCTTCACGCCAGAGATTTTCCAATCGGCAGGCATTCCGGTGCAACCAGTCCACACGGTAGGCGTGTGCAAGGCGTATGACACGAAGGTGGGGACGCACACGTTTTTGACGCAAATGGAGGACGGACATCCGTTGTCCGAGCACCTCAAACGGCTCGAATATGGCACGAGCACGGGACGGCAACGCATGGTGGGGTGGTTTGATTGCGTGGAAAAGGCGGACGCACTGCGCCACGGGGGCTTTCAGGACATTGTGATCAACAAGCTCGACGCACTCTCGCCGAGCGGGACCTGGGACGGCGCGGTGCTGCGCGTCTGCGTGGCATACCGCGACCGGACCTCGGGGAAGCATCACCGCGGAGTGCCCCGCAACGAAATGCTGCGGCGGACGCTGGAGCCGGTTTATGCGGAACTGCCAGGGTGGACCGAGGACATCAGCGAAGTGCGCTCATTTGCCAGCTTGCCAGCGAATGCCCGGCGTTACGTGGGATTTGTGCTGCGGACAATTGTCGAGCTGGCCGGGCCCGGAGCGGGATTGCCGAACTTGCGTTACATCGGAGTCGGCCCCGATCCGGATCAGATCATCAAGGATGTGCCCGAGACGGCGGCGCTGCTGGGCTTGGGCTAAGCCCCCGGTTTGACACTGGCACCATTCCCCTTGACTGCGGGGACGCAACCCCCGCGTCCTTGGACAAAACCGAAGCCCATGCCATTCTCGCGGCGATTCATCGCCGTTTGTTTAACGGGGGCGTTATTCCAATCCAATCACGCGGGGATGTTTTTGGGGGTTAAACGCGTTCTTTGGCGGCTTAAAAAAAGGGTTCGAGGGTTTCCCTCGAACCGCTCGGGGAACTACTCTAATAAAAAGAGTAGTTCCCCGAGCCA
>JAITIB010000005.1 GCA_031279675.1 Puniceicoccales bacterium
CGATTTCCTCTACACCGCGCCCAACGAAAAATTTGCGGAGCTGAAACAGAAAGCCCCGCCCGTGAAATACAAACGCTCCAAAGGCGGCCATTATCGCGACTGGATAAACGCCATCCGCACCGGCGGCAAAGCCGTGTCGGACTTCGCCTACGCCGCCCCGCTCACCGAAATCATTCTCATGGGCAACATCGCCCTGCGCCTCAAACGCACACTCCACTGGGACGCCAAGCGCGGCGAATTCACCAACGACGCCGACGCCACCGCCCTCATCAAAGCCCCGCCCCCCCGCGCCGGTTTCCACGCATAGGCGCGGTCAATCGGCGGCCAGAACGGCCTGGATTGGGCCGCCGGGCAAGAAAGGGGCGCGGAAGCGATGTTTCCGCTTTCCGATCTGGGGATAATGCGTTTTGCTGGCGGGCGTATGAGTCTTAGCGTTTCCCCCAAGCATGTCCCCGGGATTGATCCCGGATTCGTTCCCGCGGTTTTGTGGAACCGGGCATATCGCGAACTGTGTGCGCGCACGCGCGGGGCCGCGCCGTTGACACTCTCGCTTGCGCGGCCCGACGGCACCGCATCGAGCTTTCACACGGCGTGCCTCCCGCATGTGGAGGGTTTTGTGGAGCTGAACAGGATTTATATCGAGCGCATCGTGAAGTTCCTCCTGTGGGCGCGCGGCGGGAACAGGGTTTTTCTTGCGGGCGCCCATGCGGAGCCGCTGGCGGCAATGTTGCGCAAGATCTATTGCGCGGGCGGAGAGCGCGCCTTCGATGATGATTTTGTCAAAAAGCTTTTCGACACCGGTGTGACCTTTGAGGTGGTGGCCTCGGAGTCGGAGTTGCCCAAGGACGCCACCGCGCACCTGCCGTTGGGGCGCAACCTTGGCGGGTGCCGCATCGGGTTTGACCTTGGGGGGAGTGATCGCAAGTGCGCGGCGCTGGTTGACGGCAAGGTGGTGTTCTCCGAGGAAGTGAAATGGGATCCGTATTTTCAGGGCGATCCGCAGTACCACTACGATGGCATTCAGGATACGTTGAAGCGCGCCGCGGCGCATCTGCCGCGCGTGGATGCGATCGGGGGCTCCTCGGCGGGGGTTTACATCAGCAACACGGTCCGGGTGGCGTCACTTTTTCGCGGGATCAAGGACGCGGGCGTTTTTGAGAAGCGCGTGAAGAACATGTTCCTCGACATTGCCGCGCAGTGGGGCGTGCCGTTCGAGGTGCTCAATGACGGTGACGTGACCGCGCTGGCGGGCTCGATGAGCATGGGGAAAAACGCTGTGCTGGGCATTGCCATGGGAACGAGTGTCGCCGCCGGTTACGTGGACCCCAAGGGGCGCGTGACGAACTGGTTGAGCGAGCTGGCGTTCGTCCCGTTGGATTACCGTGAAAATGGCCCGGCGGACGAATGGTCGGGCGACCTTGGGTGCGCGGTGCAGTATTTCTCCCAGCAAGGCGTCGGGCGCTTGCTGCCTCTGGCCGGGATTGTGCTGCCGCCGGAAATGAAACTGCCGGAGCAGCTGGAGGAATTGCAGCGTTTGCAAAAGGCGGGTGATCCGCGCGCGCTGAGGGTGTATGAGGCGATCGGCGTGTGCTTTGGGTATTTTCTGGCGCACGTGGCGGAGTTTTACGCCTTTGAACACCTGCTCATCATGGGGCGTGTGACGAGCGGCGGCGGTGGCGATGTCATAATAGAAAAAGCCCGGCGTGTGCTGGAGGACGAGTTTCCCTTGTTGAAAATCAACCTCGTCGTCCCGGATGAGAAGGACAAGCGCCATGGGCAGGCAATTGCCGCGGCCAGTCTGCCGTCCACACGGAAGTGAGGGCCGTCCCCTGTGGGCATGAGTGCGGATGCCGCCACCGTCGTCGAAGTGCTGCCGTTTGACGGAGGCGGGCGGGTGTATTCCTATGCCGTTCCCGAGGCGTTGCGCGGGAAAATCCTCCCCGGGCAGCTTGTGCGCGTGCCACTGGGCAGGGCATCCCGGCTTGGCGTGGTGTGGCCGACGGTGTCGGAAGGGGCGGGGCGTTTTCAGGAAATTTCCCGGATAAGACCCATCCAGCAACTTTGCCGGGAGACGCCGGTGTTGTCCGCGGACTTGCCCCGGCTGGCAACATGGATTGCCCGCTATTACGCGGCCTCGCTCAATTCCGTGCTTGAGACGGTCCTGCCCGTCGTTGTGCGGCAGGGGGTGCGAGTGGCCGTTGAAAAGAAACTCGGCGTTCTCCGCCGGCTCGACGCCGTTGAGCTTGAGGCGTTGCGCCGCCGTGCGCCGCGGCAGGCGGCGTTGTATGATTTTCTTGCGCGGCAGACGGGCGCCGTTGACCGCTCAGGCACGCTCAGGCAGCTGTCCGTTGGCGCCGCGGCGTGCGCCGCGCTTGTGGAGCGTGGCATTGTTGGCGAGAACACGGGGCAGCTTTACCGCGATGCCTATGATGATGAGTTGGGCGGGGGCGAACTTGCTGCCGCGACGCCACCTGTGCTCAACAGCGCGCAGCAGGGCGCGCTGGACGCCGTCCTTGGCGCGCTGTCCGCGCGGCGTTTTCACTCGCATCTCCTGCACGGCGTCACCGGCTCCGGGAAGACCGAGGTTTACCTTGGTGCGATACGTTCGGTGGTGGCCCAGGGCGGCTCGGCGATTTTTCTCGTGCCCGAGGTGGCGTTGACGCCGCAAACCGTGGGGCGTTTGCGGCAGCGGCTGGCGGATTCCGGGACGCGCGTCGTTGTCTGGCACAGCCATCTCTCGGCGGGGGAGCGCTTTGATGCGTGGATGGCGATGGCGCGCGGGGAGGCGCGTGTCGTGGCGGGCGCGCGCTCGGCGGTTTTCGCCCCGGTGAAAGACCTGCGCCTCGTGGTCGTGGACGAGGAGCATGAGCCGTCCTACAAGCAGGGTGAGACGCCGCTTTATCACGCGCGGGACGTCGCCGTGTACCGGGCGTCGCTCAACGGTGCCGTTGCGCTGCTCGGCTCCGCGACGCCATCGCTGGAGTCCATGTCCAACGTGCGCTCGGGCAAATATGGCACAAGCAGCCTGCCTGCGCGCGTGGATGACCGTGGGATGCCCCCGATGCGCATTCTCGACATGCGGCGCGAGCTCCTGCACATGCGCGGGCCGCAACGCGTGCTTGCCCGCCCGCTTGTGGACGCCTTGCGTCTGCGCCTTGAGCGGCGCGAGCAGAGCATCCTGTTCCTCAACCGGCGCGGGTTTGCGCGCATGATGATCTGCCCCGATTGCGGGCACGTGGCGGGGTGCGCGCACTGCAGCCTTGCGCTCACGCACCATCGTTCCAACCAGACCTTGCGCTGCCATGCGTGCGGGCACACCGCGCCCGTCCCGTCGTCATGCCCCGTGTGCCATTCGCCAAAGTTCAACGGGCGCGGCGCCGGGACGCAAAAGCTTGAGGCGGCCCTGCTGTGCGTGCTGCCGCAGGCGCGCGTGGTGCGGCTCGATGCCGACACGATGGGGCGCAAGAATCTTTTTCGCGAGGTGCTGTCGGATTTTCGCAAGGGGAAGACCGACATATTGCTGGGCACCCAGATGCTTGCGAAGGGGCTGGATTTTCCGAACGTGACGCTTGTGGGCATTGTGGACGCGGATCTGTCGTTGCACGTTCCGGATTTTCGCGCCGCGGAGCGCACCTTTCAGTTGCTCGTCCAGGTGTCCGGGCGCGCCGGGCGTGGTGACCGTGCGGGCGAGGTCTTTGTGCAAACATTCACCCCCGGGGCGGCGCCGGTGCAGTTTGCCAAAAGGGCGGATTTCGAGGGATTTCTTGGGGACGAGCTTGAGCGGCGACGAGAGCATGGATACCCGCCGGCGCGCCACCTGATCCGCCATTTGTTTCGCGGGCGAAACGGGGACAAGGTCGCCTTTGGCGCCAACGGGTGGGTGCAATTTCTTGAGGCAAACATGCCTCCGGGTCTTGTCGAGATACGCGGCCCCGCGGCGTGCGCCGTGGAGCGCTTGCAGGATAATTACCGCTGGAACGTGTGGTATTTCACGGAGCGCGTCATGAATGCCGTTTCCCTCCTGTGCGAATTGCGCACCCGGTTCACATTCCCCCCGGACGTCTCGGATGTGCTTGATGTGGACGCCGTGGACGTGGGGTAGGGGCGCGCCGCCTTGGTTTCTCCTTGCGCCTTGCGTCAGGATTTGGACGCTCCGCCGTCCTTTATGAAAGCCAGCACCGATGCCGCAAACCCGTTCCTCATGATCGGACTCCCCAAGGGAAGCCTTGAAGAGTCCACCCTCGCCCTCTTTGCCAAGGCGGGGTATCCCGTGACCAAAAGCTCGCGTTCCTACCGCCCCACCTTTGACGACCCCGAGCTTGATGGACGCTTTGTGCGGGCGCAGGAAATCGCCCGCTACGTCGAGCATGGTTTTTTTGACTGCGGGCTCACCGGTTACGACTGGATTGCCGAGAACAACGCCGATGTCCACGAGGTTTGCGACCTTGTTTACAGCCGCGCCTCCAACGTCCAAAGCCGCTGGGTCATTTGCGTTCCCGAAAGCTCCCCCATCCGCACTGTCAAGGATTTGCAGGACAAGCGCATTTCCACCGAGCTTGTCGAGACCACGCGCCGCTTTCTTGGCACCCATGGTGTCACCGCGCACGTCGAGTTTTCGTGGGGCGCCACCGAGGTCAAGGTTCCTGATCTTGCGGACGCCATCGTGGATCTCACCGAGACCGGAAGTTCCATCAAGGCAAACAAGTTGCGCATCATTGACACGATCCTCACGACCAACACCAAGCTCATCGCCAACAAGATGGCGTGGGCTGACACCCGCAAGAGGGCCAAGATCGAGGCCATCGCCCTCCTCATTCAGGCCGCGCTCAACGCCGCCACGCTCGTCGGCCTCAAGTTCAATCTTCCCAAGAGCGCGCTTGCCGCCCTCAGCGCGCAACTTCCCGCGTTGCGCAACCCCACCATCGCCCCCCTTTCCAATCCCGAGTGGATTGCGGTGGAAACCATCACCGACCACAAGCATGTCCGTGAAATCGTTCCCACGCTCAAGGCGCACAAGGCGGAGGGCATTGTCGAGTATCCCCTTAACAAGGTTATTTATTAGCGGGGCGGTTCCTGTGGCGCGGCCCTGCCGGGCGCGCGTTCCTTCGTGAGGGCGACACAGCCATGGAGCAGCCTTGTTTTCCCCATTTTGAGAAGGCCCTTTTGCGTGACCGCATGAGGGAGCTTTGCCGGGTGCATTGTGCGCGGACAACGCCTGCCGGGCGCGAGGCCGCCGCGCGGGCCCTCCTTGCGCAGCTCCTCCGGCATCCCGCGTGGAAGTCAATCCGGAGGCCCGTGCTCTATTGTGCCACCGTTTCCGAGGCGCCCACTCATGCCGTGCATGCGCATTGCCTGCGGCACAAGCTTTGGGTTCACCTGCCCCGCATCGCACCCGATGGGCGGCTGACCTTGCACCGCGTTGGCCCGGGCACGCCGCTCGTTTCCGGCGCCCACGGCATTGTCGAGCCTCCGCCGGACGCACCGGGAGTTGCGCCCTGCGAGACTGACTTTGTCCTGGTCCCCGGCCTTGCCTTCGATCTTTCCGGGCGCAGGCTCGGGCATGGACGCGGTTGTTACGACAGGCTTTTCGCCACTCTCCCCGCCGGCATCCCGCGCATTGCCTTTGCCTACGACTGGCAGATCCTCCCTGCCATTCCCGCCGCCCCGCATGACGTGCCCGTCCACGGCATTGTCACTCCCGCGCGGGGGCTGGTGCCGGGGTGACGGGGCGTTGTCACCGCAGTTCGTCCCCGGTTTCCACGTTGATGATCTTGAAGTTCTCGACGTGGTAGGAGGGGTCCGCCCGGAAGGCGAGGTGCACCTTGTAGGCGCGTTCCATGTCCTCAAGGTATCCGCGGTCTTCCTCGCGAAGGCGCTCCAGGTTTATCGGGTGGAGAAAAACACGGAGGGAAAGCGAGCGGGTGGTGTTTTCTTTTTGGGAACGGAAGCGCCGGATGATGCTTATGAGGCGGCGTTGAATCTCGACGCTCATGGTGCGCGGGTTTTTCACGATGCCGCGTCCGTGGCAGTAGGGGCATGAGGTGTAGATCCCGGTGGTGTTGGACTCGGTCTGGCGCTGGCGTGTCATTTGGATGATGCCGAGCATGGAGATGGGAAGGATCTGGCTCTTGGCGCGGTCGTTCGCCATCTCGTCGCGCAGCGCCTGGTGGACGTCGCGGCGGTCGCGCGGGTTTTTCATGTCGATCGTGTCGATGATGACGAGCCCGCCGAGGTTACGCAGGCGGATTTGCCGGGCGGCCTCGCGCACGGCCTCAAGGTTGGCCTGGAGGATGAAGTCCTTGCCGTCCTTGTTGGCACCCTTGTGCCCGCCGGTGTTCACGTCGATGGCGGTGAGCGCCTCTGTTTCGTCGATCACGATTTCGCCTCCGCTGGGCAGGGGTACCCGTCGTTGGAAGGTTTGCTCGATCTGGCGCTCGATGTTGAAGCGTTCGAAGATGGGAATGTTGGCGCGGTAGAGGACGACTTTGTTCTTGGAGCGCGGGGAGATCTCGGCGACGGACTGGAGGATGGATTCGTAGTCTTCCTGGGAGTCCACGAGGATGCGGTCTATGTCCTCGGTGAGGAAATCGCGCACGGTGCGTTCGACGAGACCGGGCTCCTGGTGGAGGACGGCGGGCTTGGTGGTGTTGTTGATGATGTGGCAGATGCGCTCCCATTTTTTCAGGAGCATGTGCAGGTCGCGGACGAAGTAGGGGCGGCGTTTGCCCTCGCCGGCGGTGCGGATGATGATGCCCATGCCCTCCGGGATGGCGACTTCGCGGAGGATGCGTTTCAGGCGTTCGCGTTCGACGGAGTCCTCGATTTTGCGCGAGATGCCGCATTGCCCGCTAAAGGGCATGAGGACGATGAAGCGCCCGGGAAGGGCGATGTTCGTCGTGGTGCGCGGGCCCTTGGTCCCGATTTGCTCCTTGGTGACTTGGATGACTATCTCGGAGCCGACGGGGAAGAGGGTCGGGATGTCCTTTGTGGTGTAGAGGGTGCGGTTCTTTTTTTGCTCCGCGCTCTCGTTGTCACGGATGAACTCGACGGAGGAGTCGTTGGCGGCGGGGAGCATGTCCCAGTAGTGGAGGAATGCGTTCTTGGCCTGCCCGATGTCAACGAAGGCGGCCTTGAGCCCATGTTCGAGATTTTGGACGCGCCCCTTGAAGATGGAGCCGGCCATGCGGCTCTCGCCCTTGCGCTCGATGTCGAATTTCTCAAGCACGCCGTTGGTGAGCAGGGCGACGCGTTTTTCGAGTGATTCGGAGTTGATGATGAGTTCGCGATACGTGTCGCGCGTGGATGAGAAGTGTTTCATGATGCGTTGGAGCACGGGGAGTTTTTTTGCGCGCACGCGGGCCTCATCGCGAAGCTGCCGTGCGTTGATGGGCGCGGAATTGCGTTCCGTTGGAGGGGAACGCAGGTCGTCATGGTCGTCATTTGGGTTGGGACCGGGAAATTCGATGTCTGGCATGGTTGGTGGAGTCTCGTCCGTTGGTTTTTTTTTGCTGGGTTAGACGGGCGTTCTTCCTGCCAGTTGCACGGGTGGCACAAGGTTGGCGGTTTCGCGTGCGGGCGCCTGCAAGGGCTGGCTGCTGCGACGCACACCTTGGACCATCCCGAAAAGAAGGAAGCAACTGAGAATGAAAGAACCTCCGTAGCTTAAGAAGGGGAGTGACACACCCGTCACGGGCATGATGCCAATGTTCATGCCAATGTTGACCATGACATGGACGGTGGCGAGCACGGCGGTGCCAATCGCAATGCTGGCGCCAAATCTGTCCCGCGCGCGCACTGCCGTGCGCAGGGCGAGCATGATAAGCAGGGCAAACAACCCGATGAGCGAAACCCCGCCGACGAATCCGTGCTCTTCCGCGATGCAGGAAAAGAGAAAGTCATTGTGCGCCGCGGTGGGCGGGAGCCAGCCGTGGCGCACAACGGAGCCGTTCAGGAATCCCTGCCCGAGGAGTTCCCCGCGTGCCACCGCCATGCGTGCCTGCCGTGGCTGCCAGTCGGTGCCGCCGCCGTCGGGGTCGATCAACTGTGGTGCGAAAAGCGTCATGATGCGTTCGCGCTGGTGGTTGCGGATCGGGAAAAGACCCTTGTAACTTCCGCGGATGGCGCTTGCGGGATTTTTGTGCGCGGCGGTCTCGGACAGGTTCATCCGGGAGGTTTGCAGCGCCTTCGCGTATTGCGTCATGTCCACCGCCAACGCTCCCGCCACGGGGAGCGTGAGCACTCCCAGAAGGGCGAAGAATCGCAGCGGCACATTGGCAATGACGAGCAAGGCGAACACCATCGGGATATAAGTGAGGGCCGAACCTAAGTCGGGCTGGATAAAAATCAACCCAAATGGCAGGGCCGCCAGCCATGCCATGCGCACCAACAATGGCAGGCTGCGCACCAGTGGCGCCCCAAGGCGCGCCCACGGACGCCACCCGAGCACGTGTCGCGCCAGGTTGAGGATGATTTTTTCCACGCGGGACAAATGGGCCGCCGAGACTCCGCGCCCCACCGTTAACGCCATGACCGCCAGTGTGCTCACTTTTGTGAACTCGCTTGGCTGGACGCTGAACATTGGAAACACGATCCAGCGCCGCGCGCCGTACCGTTCCACGATGAACGGATTGATGTTGATCTTCAGCAGCGCGCACGCCGCCACCGGGAGCAGCAGGAGGATTCCCGCCGCGTAAATCACCCATGCCCATCGCTCCACCACCCGGGGCTCCACGAGTGCCACCGCCCAGTAGGCGCCCCAGCCGATGCCGATGTAAACGATTTGTTTGCACACGAACTCCTGCTCAAAAAATTCCGGTGTTTTCAGGCTGTTGACCGAGTAAATCGCCAGCACGCTCCACACCGAGAGCACGCACAGGATCAGTGGCGTCCACCAGTCCGTCCGCCGCGCAAACGCCTTGATGCCACCCTCCCAATTGAGGGCGGAGAAAGGTTTTTGTTGGGGCTCGCAAAGCGGCATCGCGGGAAAACTCGCGGACTATCGCGGTTCCTTGGAGGTGGCGGCCCTTGACGCCTCCCGTCTCAGGCGTTCCCGCTCCAGCGTTCCGGCGATTTCCGTTGGTTTTGCCTCCTTGAACGGGAGCACGGGCGAGAGCCTTCCGCCCTTCGTCCCGCCCTCCTGCTCCAATTTTGACGCCACGTCGAAGCCTCGCGGCAGAATTGGGAAAACAGTCCCCGTTATCAAGATCCCGGACAGCAGCACGATATGCCACTTCCGGCTTTTGCGATGTGAATGTTCGTGAATCATGTGAAGAAAGCGAACGCCCCTGGCAGGGAGTTTTATTGGGGTGGAGACGCCTTTCCCTTGCCGCTGGTGTCCTCCGGAACGCCCAGTCGGAAAAACCCGAGCCGTTGCCGGACGTAAGCGTTGTCGGGATACCGCCGCGCGAGCACTCCCAGCAACGTCCGCGCCTCCGCCAGACCCCCGTCCTCGCGTCCCAGCGCGTCCACCAGCATCAACACCACCGCCGGGGCAAAGGGTGCCAGCCGGTGTGCCTCGCGCAACTCGCGCAACGCCTCGCTCCGTTGTCCGATCATGAGCAACGCCGCCCCGCGCGTCACGTGGAAATCAAATACCGTCGGTCCCGCCCGCAAGGCTTCTGCCGAGGCCTGCAACGCCACCTGCGCCCAGTGCCGCCCCTTGTCGGGTTGCACCGTGTAGCGGCGCAATGCCACGCGGGCCAGCAAGCTCCACGCATCCCCGTTGGAGGGATTCGCGCCCAAGGCGGCCCGTGCCGCCGTTTCCGCGGTGTTCAGCGCCGCTTGCGTCCGTTCGCTGACCATCAACTCGGTGTCGGCGTCCATCTCCCTGTCAATTGCCGGCAGGCATTCATCAAGGGCGGATTTCCCGAGTTTCACGTGCTCCATGGCCGCGAGCGGTGCGAGCACCCAGAGCAGCCACGCCGCCGGTTTGGCAAAGGCGACGATTCGTAACGGCGTGGTCCATCTCCGCCTTGGCTGGAAAGTGAGCGATTTCTGTTTCACATGCCCGAACATTGCCGCGCCCATGAACGCGGCCAGGCAGGCGGCCACGGGCATTGGCCCTGGATAATCCAGGCAGAGCAGGACAGCCGCCGCGCCCGTCCCCGCCAGGGCTCCTCCCAAAAACACCCGTCTTTCCGGGATCAACCGGGCGCGCCGCCTGTGCCGGCGGTGGTGGCGTTGCCCGGCGCGTCCCCCGTGGCGTTCGCTTGCCTTGGGGCCCATGCCCGGGGTCGGCACTGTCACCGCGACCGCGTGCTGCCGTTGGTGCGCGTTTGTCAACGGAATCGCAAGGCACGTGTTCAACGCGGAAAACCAGACCCAGCCCGCAGGCAGCAATAGCAAAAGCGCGCCCACAATGCCGTGCTCCGCCAGCAATGCCAGGGGCAGGCTTCCCGGAGTCACCGGCGATGAGGTCCAGCCTGCCGGCCTGTCCGCCTCGAACGCCAGCGGGAACCCGCCCGCACCCGTTCCCCTGAGCGGCAATTCGCCCGCCACGCGCCACGCCGACTGGGCCAAGGGCGCCCCGGTGTTCTCCGTTGCCGTGGCCTTTGCCTCGCCTGTGCGAAAAACCCCCACATCCCGGTCAACGCGTCCCGCGCTCCAGACCACGCCAAACATTGCCAGCCCCACGAGAATGAAGCGCACCGACATTTTGCGGGCCACAAGCACACACAACAGGACGACACCGACAAGGAGTCCCGCCATCACTCCCGCGTGCGCCGTGGCAAAGATCCCCACCAGCAGGATTACGTTGAAATACATCGCGATCAACCGTTGCCAAAGCTTCCAGCGCGTCCCCAACGCCACCGCGCAACACGGGAAAAACAGCATCAGCAACACCGCGCCCATTGCCGCCGGATGCCCCATCGACCCGCAAAAAACCGCCATCGCCCGTTGCGCCAACCCCGGGTCCGGGGCCGTTCCCGTCCCCTGGAACCGGCTCGCGAAATGAAACTCCTGCCCCATCGTCAACGCCACCACCACGCTCACCACGGCGACCATCGCCCCCCCCACGATCCACTTCAAACTCGATCCGCGCAAATGGTGAAGCGAGAGCGCGAACACCACGAACACCATGCAATTGACAATCAATCCCGTCTCCGCAAGCCACGGGCGCGGGCTGAACAGAAGCCAGTCCGCCAGACACCACAAGAGCCACGGCACAAAGAGAAACACGCCTTGCTGGAACCGGAACCCGTCCCGTATCCGCCACGCCAGCACCAGTATGTGCGCGCCCATCGCCACCGCAGTCAGCCGCGCGCCCACGCCCATCACCCCCGCGTCAGCCATGCCCCCGCCCGAGAGAGCGAACAGCACAAACAACCCCGCCAGTGGCAGCAACACGAGCAGGTCAAGATAGTGCCCGGGCGCGAGGGGGACGTTCCAGTTATTGGCGAGAAAAAAATAAATCCGGGTCAGACGGGAGTGCGAGTGCATAAGCGGCGATGGTATCGTATCGTGAAGGCGGGGAAATTCCCGATAATTTCACCCGCGTCAAACAAGGATTCAAACGAGGGGAAAAAAGTGTCGCCCGGCAATGCACCCCGCACCACCGTCAGATACAACCCCGCGCACCAAGACAAGGCCTGCGCGAACAACTCCGCCCCGCCTGCGAGGAACAATTTCCTCCCCGGCCCCACTCCCCACACCTCCCCCCATTCGCGCGCCACCACCACGCCCTCCGGCACCACCAGCTCCGGCTGGCGGCTCAACACCACCGTTGTCCGCCCAGGCAACGCCCGCCCGATGGACTCAAACGTCTTCCGTCCCATGACGAGCACGCCCCCCATCGTCGTCGCCTTGAAGAAACGAAAATCCTCCGGCAAATGCCATGGCAACGCCCCGTTCCTCCCAATGACTCTGTTTTCAGCCATGGCGGCTATGGCAAACAACGGGCGCGGTGGAATTTCCATAATCTCCATAATGCGCGAATCCCATAACCCATCCCGACCATTCCCCAAAGGCAATTTTTCAGGCGCCGCGTTCCTGCCGGCGCGCCCACGCGGACGAAGCCAAAGGCGGCAATCTCCCGAATGGCATTGAAGGCATTATCTGTCCGTTTCCCCTTTTATCCATTTTGTGATCACGTCCAACGCAGCCGGCGAAAAGGTTTGCTCTATTATCGCATACTCATTGGGATGCCCCGTTGTGCATTCTTGAAACAAATGATTTAGATTTTGAAATTCGGCTGTTTCCACTCTCGTGTTCCCGCCCTTTGCCAGCGCCTCTTTGATTGCTTTCAAGTTCGCTTTCGCGGGGACCTGCAAATCTTTCCCGCCATTAAGCGCCAGGACAGGGCACCTTGCTTTTCCCAATGCTGTCGCGGGATCGTATCGCACAAAGTATTGCATCCATGGGGTCGCAATTGCTTCAACCTGTGCTCTTATGAAATCCTCCTCGCCCATTCCCACGGGTTTTTTGACGGCTGGATTTTCCTTGAAAACTTTCCTTATGTGGCCGGTCAGATCGTTCTTTAACCGGGCCAAATCATCTGAGCGAATGACAATGTCAAATATTTCCCTGTGGGCCACCTCACTCTTTTGCAGGATCTCATCCCTAACCCCGGATGCTTCCCCGATCAATTTCTGTTGCATCAAAAGCAACCGGTCACCTCGAATGCCCGGACTTGCCAACAGCACAACAAATGCAACATCTCCGGACTTGCAGGCAACCATCGGGGCAATGCTTCCGCCCTCGCTATGTCCGGCCAGGCCGATTTTCTTTGCATCAATCCCCTTGAGTGTTTTCAAATAAGCAATCGCGCTTTCCGCGTCCGTCGCAAAATCCGCCGGGGTTGCCACTGCGAAATTCCCCCCTGAGCGCCCGACACCCCGGTCATCATAACGCAGCACACCAATGCCGTTCTTCGTCAAGTGATCGGCGATGACCAAAAAAGGCTTGTGCCCAAACATCTCCTCGTCTCTGTTTTGAGGCCCGCTCCCCGAGATTAAAATAACCACCGGGAAAGCTCCCTCTCGTTGGGGAAGCGTCAATGTGCCTGATAATGTGATATTCGCCTCTTTATTATGAAAAAACACCTCCTCCGAATGATAGGGAAACGGTTTGCCTGGCTCTTGCGGACGTGCGGGCTTCCATACACTTCCGCCATTCGTGGTTTTCCGAGTTAAATTCATTGGGAATTTTGCTCCGCCCTGCGCAGAAGTCCCGACAATTTCATTTCCCTTCAACTCGCCATTGTATTCAATTTTCAAATTTGCGATCTTGAATTTAATCTTTGGATTTTCGAAAGTCATACTGGTCACAGGGATTCCATGCGCCCCTTGGTCGGGGCTATCCAGTGTCGCACTAAAAGCATTTCCAGTCTTGGCCACATTGAAAAATAACCTTAATTGCGCCCCCGGGACATTCAAAACACCATTCCATTGTCCAGTAATGTCTTGGGCGGCTAAACCAAGAAATTGAAAAAACGCGATTAGTAGAATAGTGAGGGTTCGCATCTTGATTCGTGATAATGGGGATTTGGGAAAAATCACCCTTGGAATTCTATGGAGGTGGCGTTTCAGTGGATGCCTTGTCTTGGGTGCGTGAGGATGTTCCGTCATCAATCAGTTCAGCTTTAACAACGCGCGCCTCGGGGAATTTCACCCA
>JAITIB010000025.1 GCA_031279675.1 Puniceicoccales bacterium
CCCCCCCTTCTCTCGTTCATCAGTAGGCTGACGCTTGCGGCTGCCTCTACGGCTCTTGCCTTGGCGGGAGCAGGGCAGGCGGCGGCCTCCGGCGAAATTCTTAGCATCAATTTCGCGAATGGAGTCTATGTGACCAGTGGCTCGGCAGGCGCCATTTTGGTGGATCATTCGGGTTGGAACAATGTCGGGGCAACCACTGGCAATACCGGTGTTGATTATGTTGCCACAAAGAAGTATGGCGACGGCGGTGACTCTTTCAATTATGGCAACGGCTCCTCGGAAACCTACTTGAGGGACAACTTTGGCGGCACACTTTCGACTGCCAACGTCACTTTCCAAAACATTGCGATCAGCTACACGACAAGCGGTTCCACGGCGACGGGGAATGGACAGCTTTTTTCACGGCTCATCTTCAAGGGAGCCTCCGCATTGGCAGACTTGCCGGCATTCACGCTCGGCGGGCTGTCGGGTTTCAGTGAGTGGGGATACGATGTCTATGTCATGCAGGCCATGAACGGCAATGCCGTTGGCAACAGCCCGTCTCTCAAAATCAACGACGCGGACGTTTACACAAGCAAGACGGCGGGAGTCACCGTGAGGGACGACGCCCTTGATTTGACCGCGAACAATAGCTGGTTCGCCCATGGCAATCCCAATCGCACTGGTGCGTTGCTTGAAGGCGTCGGGGGCAACTATCTGCGTTTCACCAACCTCACGGGGGATGTTTTCAAGGCGACGGCGGGACGGAATGGTTCCAGCACCAATAACGGATGTTTCATCGGCGTCCAAGTCCAGACATACAGTGTGCTTGAGTGGAACGGCGGCGACGCCACCTGGGATGCCGACACCGCCCTGAGTTGGAAAAAAGATGGCTCCGGGCCCGCGCGTGCGTGGAAACTCACCGACGCCAACACCGGCGCCGCCGTCGCCGGGACGTGGAATGATTCCAACCAAGGGGGCCGCGTCGCCAAGTTCGCGGGCAGCGCCGCCGTCACCGTTGACGGGACCCAGGACGTGGACGGTTTTCACGTGACCGGCGGCACTGTCACGCTCTCCGGTGGCGTTTTGCACCTCGGGCATGGCGTCAACAACATCACCGGCTACAGCGCCGGGGAAACGCAGGCGAACAATCGCGCAAAGTTTGTCATTGACAGTGGCGCGCGCCTGCAGATCGCAAGCACTCTCGCGGGCACCGAGCATATTGAGAAAAGCGGCGACGGGGAACTTCTCCTTGGCGCTGCCGCGCTTGACGACCGGCTGACGGTCACCGCGGGCGCCTTCGGGGTGATTTCCGATGGCACCTACGCCACCACGCTCACGCTTTCCAACGGGCTGGACATGGTTTCCGGCAGCACGCTCAAAATGGTGCTTGGCGGCGATGGCACGGACACGACCCTTGACCTGAGCAATGTCAGCAGCACGCTGGATGACGTGACGCTTGAGGTTGAGGGCTCCGGCAGGCTGATTGTGGCGGGCGTGCACGTCAGCAACTATGCGCATGTGAATGCCTGGGCGTCAACCGTCGGGCTCAATCACGGGGTCGCCACGTGGAATGACGGAAACTATATTGCCACGGTTGCCGCCATTCCCGAGCCATCAACCTATGCGCTCCTCGGTGGCGTCGGCGCGGTGGCACTGGCCTTGCTTCGCCGTCGCCGCCGGGCGTAGGAAGTTTGCGCAAGCCCTTCCAATCCAAGGGGGCACGCGGGGCGGGCCGCGTGCCTTTTTGCTGTCGTTTGCGGGCGTGGCCGCCACCGCGCGGTTTGCATGGAGTTGGCACGCGGCGTGCTTGTTTTGGGGTGTCATGAACTTCCATCGTTTCAAAATCACCATGCCATCATTGCTGTTCGGACTCGCTTGCATGTGCGCGACCCTGTCGTTGCGCGCCGACGAGGCTCCCCCGCCAAAGCCGCCGCCTGCCGGTGCGTCCGCGCCCGCGCCCGCGCCTGCGAAGCCACCCGCGTCGCTCGAACAGCGCATTGCCGACCTTGAAGCTTATGTCGTGGGCGATGGCGCGCCGTCGAAGGCCGGGGACAGTCCGTGCGCCGCTGGCCCCGTCGCCCAATCGTCCGGTGCCGGGCACGTGGGTTTCATGATGATCTGCACGGCGTTTGTGCTCTTCATGACCTTGCCCGGGCTGGCGCTCTTTTACGGCGGGCTCGTGCGCCGCAAGAACATCCTCTCGGTGCTTGCCCAGTGCATGGGCATCGCAGGTTTGGCCACGTTGCTCTGGTGGGCGGTCGGATTCAGCCTCTCGTTTGGTCCCGGGGGCACGTTCATCGGGGATTTTTCCAAGGTTTTCCTCAAAACGGTGGGGCCCGGTGCGGAGACGCTCAGCTGGGTTTCCGAGAGCGTCTGGGTCGTGTTCCAGCTCACCTTTGCGATCATCACCCCCGCGCTTATTGTTGGCGCCATTGCCGAGCGCATGAAATTCACGGCCATCATGGTCTTTGTCGCGTTGTGGAGCTTTGCCGTCTATTATCCGCTTGCCCACATGGTGTGGGGCGGGGGTCTTATGAGCAATGCCGCCGACGGGGCGCGGATTTTCGCGCTCGACTTTGCCGGCGGGGCTGTCGTCCACATGTCCTCGGGTTACTCGGCGCTTGTGTTGTGCCTGATCCTTGGCCCGCGCCTTGGATTCCGGAAGGAGAAAATGGCGCCGCACAGCATGGTGCTTTGCATGATCGGCACCGCGATCCTGTGGATCGGTTGGTATGGGTTTAACGCGGGAAGCGCCGGCGCGGCCAATGGCCTTGCCGCCAACGCCTTTCTCACAACGACGCTTGCCGCCGCCATCGGCGGGTTCACGTGGGCGGCGCTGGAATACGTCACCAAGAAACAGGCCTCCGTGCTCGGGTTCTGCTCCGGCATCGTGGCCGGGCTCGTGGTCATCACTCCCGCGGCGGGTTTTGTGGACGCCACCGGCGGTGTCATTTGCGGTATTGCCGCCGGTGTCATCCCGTTCTTTTTCTGCGTAAAGGTGAAAGCATGGCTCGGCTACGATGACGCCCTGGACACGTTCGGGGTGCATGCGGTTGGCGGCACTGTTGGCACGGTGCTCACGGGGCTTCTGGCCGTGCCGGAGGTCAACTCCTTGATAAAGGACGTTTATGCCAGAATCGCCGGTTCCGGCGCGACGCCTGAGCAGGTGGCGGCCATCTCGAACGTCCATCTTGTCTGGGAGCAGCTCAAGGCCACCTTCGTTACCGTTGGTTGGAGTGTTGCGGCAACGGTGGTGATTGCCTATCTGATCAAGGCCACCATCGGGTTGCGTCCGACAGCGGAGGCGGAGTCCATCGGTTTGGACATCAGCGACCATGGGGAGGAGGGTTACGTGGACTGATCGTCCGCGACCACGCGCCCAGGAATCACCGCGGCCTTCCGGGCCCGGTGATTTTTGCGCGGGTGAAAAAGCGGAAAGAATTTCCTTGTCAATCTGTCCGGAATGCGCGAATCGTCCGGGTCGTTAACGGGGGTATAGCTCAGTTGGTTAGAGCGTCTGCATGACACGCAGAAGGTCGCAGATTCGAGTTCTGCTACTCCCACCATTTCAGGCCGTTTCCAGAACGGCCTTTTTGGTGCCATCCCGCCTCAGGAACACGCCGCCCAACCCGCGGGATTATTGGTGGCAGGTCAGAAGAGCGAGAGCTGGGATTCGTCGGGGGTGGCGTCGGTGTTGTCGTCGGGAAAAACAGGGGAGGGCGGAGGGGGTTGTTTGCGGGCTCGTCTGTTGTTGAGAAGGAGCGGTGCGGTGCCGTTTTCCATGCTTGCGAGAATTTCGTTGGCGCGCTTGACGACGGCTGCGGGAAGGCCGGCGAGCCTGGCCACGTGGATGCCGTAGGAGCGGTCGGCGGCGCCGGGGATGACCTGGCGCACGAAGATGATTTCGTCGTTCCATTCTTTTACGGCGACGCAGTGGTTGCGCAGGCGCGGGAGGGTTTCCTGGAGGCGTGTGAGCTCGTGGTAGTGGGTTGCAAAAAGGGTGCGGGGGCCGCGTTCGCCGGTGCCGTGGAGGTATTCGGCGACGGACCATGCGATGCTGATGCCGTCGTAGGTGCTTGTGCCGCGCCCGATTTCGTCGAGGATGACGAGGCTGCGCGAGGTGGCGTTGTTGAGGATGTTGGCGGTCTCGTTCATCTCGACCATGAAGGTGGAGTTTCCGCGCGCGAGCTCGTCGCTGGCGCCAACGCGGCAGAAGAGGCGGTCGATGATGCCGATGTGCGCGCGCGCGGCGGGGACCCAGCTTCCGATTTGGGCCATGAGTGTGATGAGGGCGACCTGGCGGATGTAGGTGGATTTGCCTGCCATGTTGGGGCCTGTGATGAGGGCGATTTGCTCGCCGCTGGATTGCAGGCAGGTGTCGTTGGGGACGAAGCTTTGGGTGGTGCCACGGCGGTGGAGCATTTGTTCGACGACGGGGTGCCGCCCCTGTTCGATGCGGATGCTGTCGCTTTCGTCCACCTGGGGGCATGCGTAGCGCCATTGGCGGGCGAGGGTTGCCCAGCCGCAGTAGATGTCGAGCTCGGCGAGGGCCGCGGCGGTTTGCTGGAGCGGGGTGGTGTGGGCGAGGATTTGTCCGATGGTTTCCTGGAACAGCTCGGTTTCGCGGGCGAGGGCGTATTCGTCGGCGCGGAGGATTTCCTTTTCCTTTTTGCGGAGTTCCTCGGTTGTGTAGCGTTCGCCGGAGGTGATGGTCTGGCGGCGGATGTAGTGTTTGGGGACGTTGGCGAGGTTGGATTTGGTGACTTCGATGAGGTAGCCGTAGGCGCCGTTGTAGCGGATTTTGAGGTTTTTGATGCCGGTGCGCTCCTGTTCGTTGCGTTCGAGTTCGGCGACCCAGTTTTTGTTGTCGTGGGCGAGTGCGCGCAGGCGGTCGAGCTCGGGGTCGTGCCCGGTGCGGATGGCGCCGCCTTGGGCGAGGTCGCCGGGGAGGTCTTCGTTGAGGGTTTGGTCGAGTTGGGCGCGGAGTTGGGAGCAGGGGTTGATGCGTGTGGCGAGGGTGCTTACGGGGTTGGGGGCGAGGGCGGTGAGTTCGTCATTGATGTCGGGGAGCTGGCGGAGGGTGTCCCGTATGGCGCCGAGCTCGCGCGGGTTGCGGATGCGGTTTTGGAGGCGCGAGAGGATGCGCGCGATGTCGCGGATGGAGCGCAGTTTTTCCTGGATGCGTGTGTTTGCCCCCGGGTGGCGGACGAGGTCGGAGACGTGGCGCTGGCGGGTTTGGGCGAGGGCGGCGTTGGCGGGGGGGGCGGCGAGCCATTGTTCGAGGAGGCGGGCGCCGGCGGGGGTGCTGGTGCCGTCGAGGGCTTCGAGGAGGGATCCGGCGCGGGTGCCGTCGCTGCCGCGGTGGAGTTCGAGGTTGCGTTGCGAGGCTTGGTCGATGACGAGGGCTCCGCCGGGGTGGTATTCGCTGATTTGGTAGAGGTTGCGCGGGCGTTGGCAGAGGCTGTCGGTGGCGTAGGTGAGGAGGGCGCCGGCGGGGCCGAGGGCGGGGTGGGCGGGTTCGATGCCGTAGCCCTGGAGATTGAGCACGCCGAGGTTTTCGGTGACGGTGCGTTCACCTGAGTCGGTGTCGAATTGCCAGGGCGGGAGGTGGGTGACGAGGTGGGTGTCGAGCAGGGCGTGGGTGCCGGGGGCGCGGGTCCAGGTGGCGTTGCCGGAGGGGTCTTCGGGGATGAGGATTTCGCGCGGGTCGAGGGCGTGCAGGAGCGGGAGGAGTGTGGTGGCGGTGGCGGTGGCGATGCGGAACTCGGCGGTGGAAAGATCGAGCCATGCGGCGTTGAGGAGGTCTTTTTTCGCGGGTGAGAGGGCGAGCAGGTAGTTGTTTTTGCGCGCGTCCATGTGCGAGTCTTCGAGCGTTGTCCCCGGGGAATAGATGCGGGAGAGGGCGCGGCGGACGAGTTTGCCGGGGATGGGAGTTTCCATTTGTTCGCAGACGGCGGCGCGGTGTCCGGCGGCGAGCAGGCGCGGGATGTAGCTGTTGACGGCGTGGTGGGGGATGCCGCACATGGGGGTGTTGTTGCGCTTGGTGAGGGTGATTCCGAGGAGGCGCGCGCCTGTTTCGGCGTCCTCGCCGAACATCTCGTAAAAGTCGCCGAGGCGGAACAACAGGAGGACGTCGGCGGGCAGTTTGCGCCGGTATTCCCAGTACTGTTGCATCATGGGCGTTGTTTTGGTTTCTGAGCTCATTTGTTAAAAAAGCGGGTCTTTGGCACTATGGCACTATTTGGGGGGGAGGAAAAACAAGAGGGCGCGGTGTGTCTATCCTGTTTCGCGTCCTGCGGGTGTGGTGGTGCTGTTGGCGGTGAGGTTTTTTTGTTGCGGTTGGTTGGGGCGGGTTTCTTGTTCGGGCCGTCATGATTAATTTGTGCAAGAGGGTCCGGCGGGTGCTGGGCGGGATTGCGGGTGTCGCCGCGGTGGCGTCCGCCGTTTTTTTTGTGCCGGGGGGCGTTGCGCGCGCCGAGGCGCGCTATGAGGCCAAGTGGTCGTCGCTGGACAAGCGTCCGGCGCCCGGATGGTTTCGCGATGCCAAGTTTGGGATATTCATTCACTGGGGGCTTTATTCCGTCCCCGCGTGGGCGCCCCGCAGGGAATATGCCGAGTGGTATTGGAACCGGTTGAACGGGAGGTCCGGCACCTCGCGTTTTCAAGAAAAGGTTTATGGGAAGAATTTCAAATACGAGGATTTTGCGCCGCTTTTCACAGCGGAGTTGTTTGATGCCAAGGAATGGGCGCGCTTGTTCAAGCGTGCGGGCGCGAAGTATGTCGTGCCCACGTCCAAGCACCACGAGGGTTTTGCGCTTTGGCCGAGTGCGGAGGCGAGCCGGACGTGGGGGCGGCCTTGGAATTCCGCGGAAATCGGGCCCAAACGCGACCTCCTTGGCGAGATTGCAGACGCTGTCCGGGCGGAGGGGATGAAGTTTGGCTTTTATTTTTCCCTTTATGAGTGGAAGAACCCGCTTTGGAACAAAGACCGCAAGCGTTACGTCAACGAGCATTTTTTGCCCCAGTTCAAGGATGCCGTGATGCGCTACAAGCCCTCGCTTCTTTTTGGGGATGGCGAGTGGGACATGTATTCGCGCGAATGGAAAACGGAGGAGTTCATGGCATGGCTTTACAACGAATCCCCGTCCAAGGACGATGTCATCATCAATGACCGTTGGGGCAAGGAGACGCGCCACAAGCACGGTGGCTACTACACGACGGAATATGGCGCGGGGCTTGCCGACGGCGCCCACCCGTGGGAGGAAAACCGGGGGATAGGCCTTTCCTTCGGGCTGAACCGCGTCGAGCGCGTCGGCGACTACAAGAGTGCGCGCGAGCTCGTGTTTGTGCTCGTTGATCTTGTGAGTCGCGGGGGCAATCTTTTGCTCAACATCGGCCCCGCGGCGGACGGCTCCATCCCCCCTATCATGGAGGAGCGCCTGCTTGAGATTGGCGCGTGGCTCGATGTCAACGCCGAGGCCATCTACGGCACCCGTCCCGCCGGGCGTTCCTGCCAGTGGACGCAGGGCCGCCGCCCCGAGCAGAAATACGGCACCTACAAGACAAAATACGACGTGCTGAAGATCATCGGGCAAAAGCCCCGGGGCGACGATGCCGTCAAACAGGTCTTTTTCACGCAGAAAAAAAACACTCTTTATGCGATCAGCTCCGGATGGCCCGGCGCCAGCCTGACGCTGCGCGACGTGGACGTCCCGGAGGACGCCACCGTGACGCTCCTTGGGGTCAAGGGCGATTTGCAATACACGCGCGACGCCACCGCGCGCACGGTGACGATCAAGACCCCGGCGCTGGGTCCGGATGAGCTCCCGTGCAGCCACGCGTTCACGTTCAGGATAACGAACGCGACGGTTGACAGGGAGACGGGCCAAAAGGCGTCCCAGAAGGCGACCGTCACCGAATATCAGGGCGAGAAGTAAGTGATGGCAGCTTGCGCGGGGCTCGCACCCCGCGCCACTTCGCGAAAAATGACGCGCGGCGGATTGCCCGCGTCGTTTTTTTTGTGCCGCAAGGGTTCGGAAAATGCTTGCGAAACTTTCCGGCATGGTGTGTTGTCCCCGGCGAATTGCGAGCATCGGAGAGGGTAGATTAGATCCTGTGCGGCGCTGGCAATCTCACCATTACAACCCATATTATTAACGAAGATTCAGAACGATTATGAAGACCTCAATATTATCAGGGAGGGAGTGGCGTCGGTGTGGCGCCAAACCAGTGTTTCTCGCGATGGCGTCGTTGTTGGCTGCAGGCACCGGCGAATGCCGTGCCGTGACTTACACAGGCGCCGTGGGGGGGGCCGCTGTTGGGTGGAATTCCCTGCAGTGGACTTCCTCGGTGGACGGTTCCACGGGGACTGTTGACTGGGGAACGAACGACGGCACCAAGCAGGCAGTCATCACCGCGATGGGCAATTCCCTCACGGGCGACGCCCGGATCGAGAACGCCGTCGGCTCGGTGCTTGATCCGCTTGCGGGCACATTCACCGGCACCGCCGGGGTCACCCTCAGCGTCATGGATTTGGCGGCGAATCAGGAGCGCACGCTCAGCGGCGTCATCAGCGGCTCGGGGACGCTCGTGTTCAACGGTGA
>JAITIB010000063.1 GCA_031279675.1 Puniceicoccales bacterium
CCCCCCCCCCCCCCCCGCCCGACTGACCTCGCCGGGACTCTGTCGGGCTTCGCCCGATTCCGCCTACGGCGGGAGGTTCCGCAAACAAGGCGTCCAGTTTGGAGTGCGGCGATTCATCGCCGCTTTCGCGCAGGCGATTTATCGCCGTGTGCGGAATATACTCCCTATTCTCGAAAAACGCTCCGTCCGGAGACGTCTCAGAAAATCCCTCCGCGCCAGTTCCACTCAACGACGCGGAAAATAAATTTTCCGCGCCCAAAGCGGGACTAAAGTCCCGCACTCCATAACTGAACGCACATGGCTCGCGGCGCAGCCGCGACAGAGTCGCGTCGAGGCCACTCGACCCGGCGGCTTGGGTGAATCCAAAGGCGTCGGCGGTGGCGGTGGCGTTGTTGGCGGAAGCAGGCATGTCGAAAGTTCCGGGCACGGTTGGAAGTGATTCTGGATGAGAATGCAAGCCCTTTTTGGAAAAAATCTTTGACCCGTGGTTTCCGTCATCTCGACGTGACCATGTGGCGCAAGAGGGAATGCAGGCACGCCAGGCGGCCCATGTCCACGCCTTTGGCCTGTCCGCGGCGGAGCGGCTCGCCCCATATGGCCGAAATCTCCACAGGGCGTCCCGACACAAAATCTATCAGGCTTGAGGGCTTGTAGGCGCCCATGCCCTCCGTCAGCGAAAATTGCGCCGCGACGTGGTTGGCAGGAATTTCCACACCATGCGCCGCCGCCGCTTCCTGGACTTCGTGCATCAGTGCGCGCGCGAGGTCGCGCAACGGCGGGCTCGCCAGAATGCGATCCGTCGTGATCCCCCCGCCGGCAATCGCCAGTCCGTTGAAGGGGACGTTCCAGCAAAGCTTGAGCCACAGAGCGCGTTCCAGTGAGTCCACCGCCTTGCTTGCCACGCCCGCCGCGGCAAACATTTCCGCCACGGCGTGCGTGTGCGCCCGGGCGGGACCTCCGGTGGCGTCCGCGAACTGGATGCGCCCCGCGTGGTAATTTTCAATGACGCCGGGCGCGGTGCGGTTGATGCAGGTGAAGCACAGGCCGGCAACGATCTGTCCCGGCGGGAACAGCCGCGCCAGCGTCTCGACGTTGCCCATGCCATTTTGGAGAGTGAGAAAAATCGTGTGCCCCGGCGCCTCGAGCGGAGGCAGGAGCTGTGCCAGCGCCGCGTTGTTGCTTGTCTTGATCGCAATAATCACGAGGTCGCAAAACCCGATGTCATCCACGTCCGCGTGGGCGTGCACGGGATGCAAATGGAACTGCGTTTCGCGCGTGCGCACGTGAAATCCTTCGCGACTCACGACATCGAAATCCCCCCGCAGGAGAAAATGCACCTCATGCCCGACACGCGCCAGCAGGCACCCGTAATAGGCGCCGATGGCACCGGCGCCCACGATGGCAATTTTTTGGGGACGAAAACCTTTCATGATCAAATGCGTTATGTTTTGGGCCACACCCCTATGGAGACATCCCGTGCGAAACAATCCCTATTCGCCCGTTCCCGAAAAATTGCCCGAAAGCGCCATCTCTGTGAGCCGCAAAAACACACTTGCGTTGGAGGGTGAGTGCCCCTTTCTTATTGAGAATGAGTCTTATATTCGCGCACAAGCAATTTGAGCGGCTGTTTCCCACGTGCCGCATCCGGGGAGGCTGGACATGCTGACGGTTGGGGATGTTTCCTTGAGGCGCGCAGGGAAGGGCATCTTGGATGGCGTGTCCGCCACGTTTGAGTCGGGGCGCGTGAGCGTGATTCTTGGACCCAACGGGGCGGGGAAATCCACACTATTAAAGGTCATCAGCGGTGCCGTCGCGCCGGATGCCGGCGAGGTGACGCTGGAGGGTGTGGCCCTGCGGCGCATCCCGCATCCGGTGCTCGCGCGCCGCCGGGCGGTGCTGGCGCAGGATGCGCACCCGGGGGCGGATTTCAGCGTGGAGGAGGTGGTGTTGCTCGGGCGCATCCCGCATTTGAACGGCTGGGAACGTCCGCATGACTGGCAGGTTTGCCACCGCGCGCTGGAGGCGGTGGGCATGGCGGATTTCCGCCGGAGGCGTTTTCCCACGCTCTCGGGCGGTGAGAAGCAACGCGTCCATCTTGCGCGCGTGCTGGCGCAATTGGACGGAGCGGACACGCGGGATGCCCGTGGGCCGTTGGGAAGAACAGGGCTGGGGGGCTTGATAAAACACCTGTGGCCTGTGGGTTTTGGAAAGTCCGACAGCCCTGTTCCTCCCAGCGGCCCGGACCCTGCGACGGCGTCTCCACGGGAGCGCGCCGACGCCACTTCGCGCTGGCTCTTGCTTGATGAACCGACGTCCGCCCTCGATCTCTGCCACCAGCACGCGGTGCTGGCGCTGGCGCGCCGTTTTTCGCGGCAGCACGGGTATGGTGTCATCGCAGTCCTGCACGATTTGAACCTCGCCATGCGTTACGCGGACAAGGCGCTCCTCATGCACAAGGGACGCGTCGCGGCGGAAGGGCCCACGCGGGAGACGCTTACCTGCGAACGCATCGGCGCTGTTTACGGCGTGTGCGCGAAAATTTTCTGCGAGGCGCCCGGAGCCTGCCCTTTCATCCAGACCGAAGCGCGGGGTGCGGAATAGGCGGACGGGCCCCTGCCCGCTCCCTCACCCCAGCGTGAACACGTCGCTGAGAATGGGCGCGGATTTGTTGCGATAGGCGTCCTCGGCGATGACGCGGGCGATGAGTTTTTTCCCAGGCAACGCCACCTTGGCGAAACTCACCGAGAGCTGCCCGGGCATTTCGCTGTTCCAATAAAATTGCGAATACTTGCCGGAACGTTTCAGCGCCTTTGCCGAGCCTTCCTCAACGAGGGTGACAATGTAATTGAGGACAATTTCGTCGTCCTTCGCCTGGGGGAAGGCGACCGTGCAAGAATCGCCGCTCACCGTCACGGACGGCTTGGCGCCTTTCGCAAATGCGGGGGCGGGCAGACCTTTCCGTTCTTTGGTATGGGTGAAACGGCTGCCGTCGTGCGGCGCTTTCACAAGCCAGCGCGGGAGAATTTCCTCGTCGCGGAAAGTGTCCCAGCGCTCGATCTCCACATCGCCATTTCCCAGCACGTTGACAATGAGCCCTTCGGTGACGCGCTCGACCTCGGCATCCGTGGGCTTGCCGACGTGCTTCAAATCATAGTCCTCGTAGCCAGTGTAGGCGACGCTCCCGTCATTAACCGCCGTGAATTTGCCCTGCTGGATGGAGCGCGGATGCCCGACGGGGAAATGCGAGTGGCCGCTGAAAGTGATCACCTGCGGATACTTTTCCAAAATGGAATTGATTGTTTTCATGCCCCACGAGACGGAGCCATAACAGGTGTTGGAGGGAGGTATGTGGCAAAACACAAAAATGGGTTTCCCCGGAAAGTCCCTCGACGCCACCTCCAATTTTTCCGCAAGGAATTTTCTTATGGGCGCGTCGTAGCAATTTTTCGGGTCAGTCCATTTCCCGCCCCTGCGCGTGGGCGTCAGGCTTATGGTAATGAACGGATACCCTTTGATGACCGCGTATTGGTTGATCTCCTGCCCGAGTTGCTCGGTGAAATATTTTGCCGGATCCCCGTCGCGGGAAAAGTGATGGTAATCGTGATTTCCCATCATGAAATAAAACGGGGGCACCGGGAGCTTGTGCGGCACAAGCGTCCTGTCTCCAAACACCGAGCGCAATTGCCGATACTCATCAGGCCGCCCATTGTCCGTGAGGTCGCCAACGACAAAGAGCGCGTCCACCGGTGCCTTTGAGAAAAGTGTCTTGAGCGTGCGCGGCACCTTGACCATGGCATCAATTCCGACCTTTGATTTGCGCCCGAAGTGCGTGTCGGAAATCACCGCGAAACGCGGCAGAGTCGGAGTCGGCACTATATTCGGTGCCGGCTTGGCATTCAAGGCTCTCGCGAACAGGGGCGCGGCCGTTAGAAACAAAGTTTTTTTCAGAAAAGCTCGTTTGTCCATGGGACGGATGGAGACTCCATCCCAAACCCCATGTTCCCGTGAAAAAAACCGCCCCATCATTAGGCGTGTCGAGCCCAGAAACCCGGGGCGTTGCCCCGGGCTATCACATGACGCCCCGTTGGGGCTGGTCCAAGCGCCGCGCGCATTGGCGGCAGATGAATTTCAGGAAAAACGCGGGCGCGGACACAAACGGAACGGCGACTTTAGTCGCCGAGCTTTCCCGGATCCGTTTCGCAAACACAAAACGCCCTCCGAGTGTCGGCGACTGTTCCGAGCGAAGCGA
>JAITIB010000132.1 GCA_031279675.1 Puniceicoccales bacterium
CAAGTTTCCAGCTCCGGGATGCGAAGGCATCGGGCGATTGAATCGGCAATCGCGCTGCACGCCGCCGGAATGCCCTTGGTTTCGTCCCCGCGCGCCGCCTGCGCCCCCTCAATATTGGCATAGGCACAGGCGTAACGCCCCTCCGCATTCAGCACACTCATCATCGCCAGCAAAGTGCTCGTCTTGCCCGTCTGCCTCGGCGCGTACAGCACAAAATAACGCTTCCCTTCGATAAGGTTCCGGATCTCGGGCCAGTCCACACGCGAGAGCATGTCGATGTGATAATGCCGTTCAGGCTTGATCGGCCCGGTGTTGTTAAAAAAGCGTTCCATGTTCGATTTTTGCGTTTGATGGCGGAGCGTCGTGGAATTTTCGGCTGCCGGCAAGAACAAAAAAACCATTAAAAACCTTGTTTGCGCTTGGCCTTGGGTAGAACTCCTGCATTATGCCCCTGCAACAATGACCATCAATTTGAATCACATGAATGCATTTTTTGTTTCTCGGGAAATTTTATCCAGGGCGAATCCGGAGAAAGCGAGGGTGTTGCGAAGTTATTTCAAGACGGGGAAGGGACAATATGCCGAGGGGGACAAAATGCTTGGGGTTTCCATGCCGCAATTGCGCGACATTGTCAAAAGCCGCCCGGAGTTTGCATTGGACGAGATTCAAACATTGCTCGATTCCGAATACCACGAGGTGCGGATGTCCGGTTTCTTGTTTCTCGTCAGGCAGTTTAAAAAATCCAAGGATGAGGCCGAACGAAAAAGCATTTTTGATTTTTATCTCAAAAACATACGACGAGCCAACAATTGGGATCTGGTTGATGCCAGCTGCCGTGACATCGTTGGTTCTTATTTGCTTGTCAGGGAAGAATTGCGCGAGGTGCTGCATCGTCTTGCGGAGAGCCAAAATCTTTGGGAGCAAAGGACCGCGATTGTTTCCACGTGGGTGTTTATCAAGCATGGCCAATTTGAGGACACATTGACGTTAGCCAGACGGTTTTTTTCTCACAAACACGACCTGATTCACAAGGCCACGGGCTGGATGTTGCGCGAGCTTGGAAAAAAGGACAGGCGGGTCTTGCGCGATTTTCTTGGGAAACACAGCTGTGACATGCCACGGACGGCCTTGCGTTATGCCATCGAGCATTTTGCGCCTTCGGAACGCTCGTATTTCATGAGGTTGGATAGAGGAGAATGAAGTCATTGTCATCGGGCGACGGGTCTTCTCACTCATTTTCCCTTTGAGTTTTTCGCGGACACCGGCAGTCTGCGGCGAGTTATGCCATCCGAGATCATTGCTTATCATCAGACCGCGCTTGAGGCTGCGCGCGCTGTTGCCACCGTTCTTTTCGCGGGTGCGGACCGCACCGTGAATTTTCAAAGTGCGCGCGACGTGAAACTTCAGGCCGACATTGATTCCGAGCAGGTGATTCGTGAAAAACTTGCCTTGACTGGATTGCCCATCATTGGCGAGGAATTTGGCGGTGATGCCACCCTGTGGGATCGAGACGAACTCTACTGGGTTGTGGATCCCCTTGACGGCACCTACAACTATCTGCGCAACCAGCCTTCCACCTGCGTCAGCATCGCGTTGATGCGCGGGCGAGCGGCGTTGAGCGGCGTTGTGCATGATTTTTGCGGAGCGCGCGTTTACGAGGGCGTCGAAGGGCGTGGCGTCTCGATCAACGGTGTGCCCCTCAAGCCTGTTTGGGCGCAAACGGCAGAGGAAGGGTGCTTGATGACAGGATTCCCGGCCCTGGCGGACATGTCCGCGCAGGCCCTGACCTTGTTCGTCGAGCAAGCGGGACGTTTTAAGAAAGTTCGCATGATCGGCAGTGCCGCCCTTGCTGTGGCCTACGTTGGCACAGGGCAGGCGGATGTTTACTACGAGAACTGTGTCAACCTCTGGGATGTTGCCGCTGGAATGGCTTTGGTTCGCGCCGCGGGCGGATTCACTGAGCTGACTTTTTCCGGAACCCGCCCCCTGTGCTTCAATGTCTGGGCAGCGGGGCGCAAGGAGTGGATGGGATGCGCCAAGTGAAAAAGTGGACGAGCCCCCACGGACGCGCACTGCCCTCGACGCAGGCGCGGACCTTGCTCATGGGAATTGTCAATGTGACCCCGGATTCCTTTTCCGACGGGGGAAAGTTTCTTGCAGTGGATGCCGCGGTGGCGCAAGCCACCCGGCTTGCCGCGGATGGTGCCGACGTGCTCGATCTCGGCGCCGAATCCACACGCCCCGGCGGCGCGACAGTGGACACGACAACAGAACTGGATCGACTTCTTCCGGCCCTGCGCGCCGTGCGCGAAGCGCTTCCCCACATGCCGCTCTCGGTGGACACGTATAAGGCCGCCGTTGCCGAGGCAGCCATTGCCGAGGGCGCGGACATCATCAACGACGTCCGGGGCGGGCTGCACGGATTGACGGAAAGGCACAGCGGGGAACGCTCGCCCATGGGCATTGTGGCGGCACGGACGGGAGCGCCATTGGTGCTCATGCACAACCGCGGCACACCCTTGAATGACGCGATATTCTGGAAAAGCTTTCTGGAAGAGTTGCAGTGCAGTATCACGCACGCGCTCGAAGCGGGCGTGGCGCAAAGGCAGCTCTGGCTGGATCCCGGTTTTGGCTTTGGGAAAACGCCCGCGCAAAATCTGGAATGCCTTCGCAAACTGAGCCAAGTGGCTGACCTGGGGCTGCCCGTGCTCTTGGGCACAAGCCGCAAATCCACGCTCGGGCTCGTCCTCGACGCTCCCGTTCTGGAACGCCACGAGGGCAACACCGCAACCGTCGTCTGGGGCATTGCGAACGGCGCCGCGATGGTGCGCGTCCATGACATCGCCGCCATCCGTCCCGCAGTGCGCATGGCGGACGCCATTCGCGCCGGACTCCCCGGGCCGCTGGTCTGCGAAACCTATTCCTGAGACGGCAACGGGGTCAGCAACAACGACGCCTTCAAACCCGGCATGTAATCGGAAAATTCCTCCCCTGGCGCGGCCCCGCGCAACGCGCGCTGCACCATGCCCATCTTTGCATCCAGATTGTCCACCATCGAGACGAACACCGCCTCCGGCGAAGCCGCCATTGCCGCCGCCCCCCACTCCATCTCGCCCTGATGGCTCAGGATAATGTGTTCCAGACGCTCCAGCCACGCCACCGCAAGTTTGTTCTTCAGCCCGTGTTTGCGGACAAGCTGATAGCCAAGGACAACATGCCCCTGCAAAATCCCCAGCCTCGTCCGCCGCGTCACCAAGCCATTGCAATACTCCAGCGTCTTTCCCACATCGTGCAAAAGCACCCCTGAAAGCGCCAGGGACGCATCCACTTGCGGATACAACGGCAGCACTGCCCGCGCCACACGCGCCATGTGCACAGTATGCTCCAGCAACCCGCCACGGTAGGCATGGTGCATCGCCACCGCCGCCGCGCACACCCTGAAAACCCCGCCGATCTCCTCAAACACCGACGCCACCACCGTGCGCAGGCCCGCGTGCTCCACCGCCGCCACGTGCCCGTTCAACTCCGTCCACAGCGCGACCAAGTCCTCCGGTGCCGTCTCCACCAAACCATCCAAGTCCGCCGCGTCGAGCCCGCTCTCCGGAACCTCCTCCACCCCGCCAAGGCGCGGAGAAAAACGCCCCTGAAAATTTTCCGAAACCGCCTCCACGCGGACAATCGCCCCCTCCTTCAACGCAGTTAATGAAGCAAACACGGGCGAATCCGAAAACACCGTCGTCCCCAATGTCCCTGTTTTGTCCCCAAGCTCGACCATCAGGAACGGCGCGCCATTGCGCGCGGTTTTCGTCGCGCACTTGCGCAAGATAAAAAGCCCGCAAAAAGCCGTCCCCGAGGACAAGGCTCTTGCAGACTGGACGGAAAAAGCAGTGGCCATGATCTGATAAAATTCCGTTTCATTTACGCCGTCCAAGAGCACCGGACGCAATATTCAAACCGGACGCCTGCGAACAATTGCACTGCGTGCCCAAACACATCGGGGCGTGGTTTTGAAAAAACCGTTTGTCCTTGCCGGGGAAGGCGGAATTGAATTTTCCCGCGGCACAGACGCCATGAACTCGCCGCCCGAAAAACCGTTGCCGGACGCCACCGCGCAAATCGCGCATTTTTCCATAAAAGGCATGTCCTGTGCCGCTTGCGCCCGACGGATTGAGCGCGTTTTCAACGCGCAGCCCGGTGTCACTGCCGCCGTGAACTTTGCCACGGCCAAGGCACGCGTTGAGTATGACCCCGCGCTTCAAACGAGTGAAAGTCTTGTCGCCATTGCCGCGCGCGCGGGCTTTGCGGCACGCGTGGTTTCAATGTTGAACAACGATGGAGCCCTGTCCGATCACACCGCGGAGGCACATGCCCGCGGACACGACATTGCGCTCCTTGCCTTCGCCGCCGTGTTAACGCTGCCGTTGCTTGCACAGATGTTTTTCATGCTTGGCGGCGGGCATGTCGCGCATCGCTGGCTTGGAATAGACTTCCCGACGGGCGGCCTTTTCGATGCCAACGGGATGCTTCCCGCGTGGTTGCAATGTCTGCTCGCGACACCTGTGCAATTCGTCGCCGGCTGGCGTTTTTACAAAGGTGCGTTCAAGGCAATGCGCGGGGGCTTTGCCAACATGGACGTGCTTGTGGCGCTGGGCACAACCGCCGCGTGGCTCCAAGGGACTGTGGCCTTTGCTATAAAAACCGCCCATCCCGACGCGTCGTTTGAGCTGTGCGACCACATGCATTTTGAGGCTTCCGCCACGATCGTCTCCCTCGTTCTGCTCGGAAAATTATTGGAAGCCGGGGCACGGCGCAAAACTTCCTCGTCCATACGCGCCCTGTGCAGACTTCGCCCCACGACAGCGCACGTTGAACGCGATGATGGCACGGTGGACGAAATCCCTGCCGGGGAATTGGCCGTTGGCAAGGTCTTCATGGTTCAAGCCGGGGAAAGCGTTCCCGTGGACGGCGTCGTCATTTCCGGGGAGTCCAGCGTGGACGAGTCCATGTTGACCGGCGAATCCCGGCCTGTGGCCAAGACTGCCGGATCGCCCGTTTTTGCGGCCACACTCAATCAGCATGGCGCATTTCGGGCGCGTGCGACCAGTGTCGGCGACGCCACCGCGCTCGCGCGCATCATTCGCCTTGTCGAGGAAGCGCAAGGCTCGCGCGCCCCCGTGCAAAGTCTTGCCGACAGGGTGTCCGGTGTGTTCGTCCCGTTTATTCTTTGCGTGTCCCTGCTCACGTTTGCCGCAACTTGGGCACTCAAGACGTCAGGCAGCGTTGGCACGGCGGCAGGTGCGTTTGCCGACGCCCTTGTCAACGCAGTCTCCGTGCTTGTCGTTGCCTGCCCATGCGCGCTCGGGCTGGCGACACCCACGGCCATCATGGTTGGTGTCGGTCTTGGCGCCCGCGCGGGGATTCTCGTGCGCGACGCTGCCGCACTGGAACGCGCCCGAAAAATCAGCGTCCTCGTCCTCGACAAAACGGGCACGCTCACCGAGGGGCGTCCCGCAATCACCGACATCCATGTGGCGAACGGTGCGGACGCCAGCCGTGCCCTGCGCCTTGCCGCCAGTCTTGAGCAGGGCTCAAAACATCCGTTTGCCGATGCCATTGCGCGACGCGCCCGCGAGGATGCCGTCGCGGCGGATGTGCCCGTGCACGATTTTGAGGCAATTGCGGGCTGCGGTGTGCGCGGCATTGCCGGGGGGAAAACGGTGCTGCTTGGCTCTCCCGGTTTTCTTGTGCGCGGAGGCCTTTCGGCTGCCGAGGCCGCGCCACCTGACGACTTGATGAAAAATGGCTGGACTGTCGCGGGACTTGCCGAGGACGGACGTCTTCTCGCGTGGTTCGTTGCGTCCGACCGCTTGCGCGTCACCGCCAAGGCTGCCGTTGCCCGCCTGCGCGATGACGGCATCCGCGTCGTCATGCTTACCGGTGACAACGAGACTGCGGCCCAATCCGTTGCCCTTGCCACAGGTATCGAGGATTTTTCATCCACTTGCCTGCCTGACGACAAGACCGCGCGCATTGCCCGCCTGCGCAAGGACGGCGAGCTCGTTGGCATGGTTGGCGACGGCATCAACGACGCACCCGCCCTTGCAGCGGCGGACGTCAGCTTTGCCATCGGCACCGGGTCCGGGATCGCCATCGAAAACGCCGACATTGTGCTTGTGCGCGGCGATCTCGCCGCCATTGCCACGGCACTTTCGCTTTCACGCGTCACGCTGCGCAAAATTCGCCAGAACCTCTTTTTCGCATTTTTTTACAACACCCTTGGCATCCCGCTTGCCGCCTTTGGTTTCCTTAATCCCGCCGTCGCGGGCGTGGCGATGGCGCTTAGCTCCGTCTCCGTCATCGGCAATTCTCTCCTCTTGCGCCGCTGGCGTCCGCCCTTGCCACGATGAGAATCCGCGCCATGTCCCGCCGGAAGTCCGTGTTTACCCTTGTCGCGCACCGGAAGTTTCCGGATTCTCCAGCCCAACAGGAACACGCAAAAATCGAACATGGAACGCTTTTTTAACAACACCGGGCCGATCAAGCCTGAACGGCACTATCACATCGACATGCTCTCGCGTGTGGACTGGCCCGAGATCCGGCAACTGATTGACACCGAACGTTATTTTGTGCTGCACGCGCCGAGGCAGACGGGCAAGACGAGCACTTTGCTGGCGATGATGAGTGTGCTGAATGCGGAGGGGCGTTACGCCTGTGCTTACGCCAATATTGAGGGGGC
>JAITIB010000009.1 GCA_031279675.1 Puniceicoccales bacterium
CAAGACATGTCCGTTTTGCGTGGAAAGACACCGCCAGCCCCAACCTCGTTAACGGGGAAAAACTCCCCGCCGGAGCCTTCCGCTGGAGCGCATCCGCGCACAAATAACCCCCTGCCGCCGTGCCCGCCGCCCCCCCCCCCCCCCCCCCCCCCCGGCGAACCCGGACAGGCTAGAGCATATTACATAAAGCTATAGTGGAATATGCGCTAACGGCGGCGTGGGTTTTGGGGGTTGGGGTTTGCGCTGCCGTAGTTGCGTGATCTTGGGTAGTTTTCGCCGCTTGGGGTGGCGTTGAGGGAGGGGTCTGATGGGCGCCAGTTGCTGTTTCGTGGGGTGCGTGTGGCGGTGGCGGGGATTCCCGGGTTGGTTGCGGGTGTGGCGGCGGGTATGATGCCTCGTCCTTGGACGGGGGTGGGTGTGGCGGCGGGTGTGATGGGGATGGGGGCTTCGTTGGCTTTGGCCATTTCGAGGGACATGGCGATGCCGTTCATGCGGACGGTTGCCGTGCGTGTGATTGGGTCCGCGGATTCGACGTACCATTTGGCGTCCTCGTCGCGGATTTTGACCCAGTGGCATTCGCGTGTGGCGGGGTTGGTGAGGCTGATTTCGAGGTTGTCGCCGGTGCCGGTGAATCCGCGGATTTCGAGGGGTTGTTGTGTGGTTCCCGATTGTTGGACGCGGGGGCGTCGTATGATGCGGAAGGGGGGGTTGGTAATGAGGTTTTCGCGTTGGATTTTTTGCGTGGCCGGGGTTGTCGGGGTTGGGGTGGGCGGGGATTCGGTGGTGTCGTCGGCGTCGGTGTCGTCAAGGTCGTTGGCGTGGAGGGGTGCGGTCGCGACCAGTGTCATGGCTGCGAGGGAGAGGAGGAGGTGGCGGGTGCGGTTTGGGCTTTTCATGGTTTGCGTTTTTGGGAGGTGGAGGAAGAGGTGGTGGTTTGTTTTTCGTTATCGATTTGGGAGCGTCGGGTGGCGTCGGCTTGGGCGTTTTGGCGTCGGCGGATCTGTTCGATGGCGTCGCGTTCGGCTTTTGTGAGGCTGATGGCGCTGAAGCGTCCGGTTTCGATGTAACTTTTGGCGTCCACGCGGGTGAGTGCGCCGGGGTGGAGTCCGGGGGTGGTGTCGGTGTCGCCGGGTTGGGTGCGGTCGATGATGTAGGGTTTGAGGAAAACGATGATTTCGGTGCGCTCGGTTTCATTCATCTTGGGTTTGAAGAGTTCTCCGATGAGGGGGATGTAGCCGAGGAGCCAGACGATGCCGGTGTTTTCGGCTTCGCGGTAGGCTTGGAGTCCGGCGAGGACGATGGTTTCGTTGTGGTTGGCGATGAGGTAGGAGGATGCGGATCGGGTGGCGGTGACGGGGGCGGGATTGCCGTTGATTTGCTCAAGGCGCAGGAGGGCCTTGCTGGATTGTTGCACTTGCATCTCGACGGAACCGTCGGCGCCGACGCGGGGGGTGACATTGAGTTCGAGGTTTATATCCTCGAAGTCCATGTTGCTTTGGGCGGCGAGACTACCGTTCCCATAAGTGGTGCTGCCGATGTAGGGGACGCGCTGGCCGATGGAGACCATCGCTGGCTGATTGTGCGAGGTGTGGATGAGGGGGGCGGAGAGGATGCGGACGCGCGAGTTGCTTTCAGCTTGGTTGAAGATCATCTCAAGGGAGAAATCGCGCAGGGAGCCGTTGATGGAGAAGGGGGGCTGGCCATTGGGGAGGGAAGGGGTGCTGGTGTTGAATTTGTAGTCGCCGTTGAGGGTGCCGCCGGTGGTGGCGGCGGTTTTGTAGCCGAGCCCGAGGGTGTTGAGGCCACTGGCCTCGCCGGTGCCGAGGGTGACTTCGACGATGATGGCTTCGATGCGGACTTGGGCGAGCGGTTCGTCGATTTTGGTGACGAGGTCTTTGATTTGTTTGAGGTCTTTTTCGGTGGCGGAGATGATGAGGCGGTTGGTTCGGTCGTCCGCAGTGATGTCAATGAATCTGCTGTAGGTGTCGGTGGGGATGTTTGCGGAAGTGGTGGCGGCGCTGGCTTGCGGGTTGGAACTGGCTGGGCGGTATGAGAGGTTTGAGGGGTTGTTGTTTGGCGTGGGGGTGTCGCGGGTGGTGAGGCTGGAGATCGTGTAACCCGTGCCTGTGGCGCTGGTGCCGGTGTTACCGAGACCTGTGTTTGTTCTACTGCTGGTTCCTCCCAACCCGCCATTCGTGCCTCCGGTGCTGATTCCGGAGAAGCCTCCGCCGGTTCCGGTTCTGTTGCCGCCGGTGGCTTTTGCGTTGGGGATGGTGCTCAGGAGGATGTTGAAGATGGTGGTGGCGTCGGTATGGCGCAGGCTGATGACTTCGTTGATGATTTTGGGGATGTTATCCTGGTCCATCTGGGCGATGATGTCGCGGAGTTTGGCTTCGAGTTGCTGAGGGGCGATGACCATGAGCTGGTTGGCCGGGGCATCCACTTCGATGGTGATTTCCCCTGGGAGGATGGCGCGGAGGCCTCCGGACGCTGCCGCGGCGCCACCGGGCATGACCATGGGGTTTCCGCCGCCACCGGGGGCGCCTGTGCCTGTGGCGCTGCCGCGGAGGGTGTTGAGCTGGCGCATGATTTCGGAGGCGGCGACGTGCTTGATCTTGAAGAACATGATCTTGTTGGGGACGTCGAGGCTGGCGACGATTTTCTCGGCTTTCTGGACGGATGTGACGGAGTCCGTGTAGAGGATGGAGTTGGTGATGGGGAGGCTGAGGACGAAGGCGCCGCGGGTGCGATTGACGATGGTGTTGAGGGTGACTTCGATGGTTTGGGTGGAGATGTGGTTGAGGGTGAAGAGGCGCGAGATGACGCGTTCGGAGGGGGGGAGGTCGAGGGTGCTTTCGGTGTGGAGCGGGGGGGATTCCCAGAGGGCGACGGTGTTGGCTCCGGCGATGGGGGTGGCCTTGAAAAATTTGTCCCCTTGGGGGATGAGGGATACGCCGTTGATGGCGAGAAGGGTTTCGAGCGCGGTGATGGCTTGTGTGCGGGTGAAGGTTTCGTCGGCGTTGAGGTTGATCTTGAGGATGGGGAGGGTCTGGGTGCGGAGGACGGTTTTGCCGGAGAGTTTTTCGAAGAGGGCGATGACTTGGGGGAGCGATTCGTCAACGAGGAGGATGGGGCCGACGATGTCGTTGGGGGCGAGGGGTTTGGGGGCGGTGGTGGGGGTGTTGCGGGGGGTGCGTCCGGTGGCGAATTCGGGGCGGCGTCCCGGGCGTCCGCCGATGGGGGGCGCCGGGGGTGGTGGCGGAGTGGTGGCGGTTTCGATCGCGGGTGGTTGGGGCGCGGCGGGGGCGTTCTGGGCGTCAAGGATTGTGTGGGGGGGGAGGAGGGTGCCGGCGGTGGCGGCGGCGAGGAGAAAGGTTTTTTTGGAAAAAGCGGGGAGCATGGTGGATGGTGAGTTGGCGTTGCTGGTTGTTGTTTGTGAAAATCGTGGGGGAGGGGAGTTTTTGTGTTTATGCGGGGTCGGAGGTGTCGAGGAGGCGGCAGGTGGAGATCTCGTAAATGGCGGTGAGTCCGTCGCGCCCGCCTTCGGGGGCGTCGATGCGGAGGGAGGTGATTGTGATGGGGAGGGTCTGGCTGCGGAGGCGGTCGTCGAAGACGAGGAGGCGATCCATGGGGATGTTGCGGAGGGTGAGTTTGACGGTGAGGACTTGGAGGTTGTTTTGGTTTTTCGAGGTGGACTGGACGGAGTCGGTGTTGATGCGGGCCTCGGCGGCGATTTTTTCTATGAGGCCCTGAAAGGTGACGCCTTGGAGGGATTGCGCGGATTTGAGGCGTTCGACGTGTCTGGCGAGACGGTTAGTGATGTCGTCCTTTTGGTTGAGGATGACGTCTTGGATGGCCGCGGTGCCGAGGTTGGCCGCGTTCTGGGCGCGGGCGTTTTTGTGTTGTTTGAGGATGAGGGTGAGGGCGGCGAGCGCGAGGATCCAGAGGAGCGTGGCGAGGAGGACGCGTTCGCGCAGTGTTACGCCGCGCCTGGCGGTGTTGGTGGCGTGGTTGTGTTTTTTTGTCATGGCCGGGCTGGTTGCGGTGGCGTGGGATCGGGGAGGGGTTCCTCGATCATGGCGGTGATTTCCTCGACGGTGGGGGCGCGTGCGCGGGTGACGTCGAGTGTGCCGACGGTGACGCGGAGGTCGAAGGAGGAGCGTCCGCTGCCGGTGTTGACGCGGGAGGTTTCGACTTTTGTGAAGGCTCCATTTTTGCGAAGTGCGTCGGCGTAATCGTTGACTTGGGTGGTGTTGGACGCGGTGCCGTTGATTTGGATCTGGTGCTTGGCCTTGGTGTCCGTGCCGGCTTTTTCAAAGAGGATGGTGGGGGGGCGGTAATGGTTGAGTGTGGCGAGGGCGTCGAAGAAGGACATTTTGCCGGCTTCGAGCTCATCGAGTTGGGCGACGAGCTCGGACTTGGTTTTGAGTGCGTCAACCTCGGCTTGGCGGGATTCGAGGCGTTTTTCCTCGGTGTGGACGCGGGCTTTGTAAATTTGCACGGCAGCCGCCGTTGTGGCGAGGAGCGCCCAGGCAGCCGCGGTGGCGAGGAGGATTTTGTTGATGCGGCGGATGTTGTCGCGGTTTTTGCGTGTGCGCGCGAGCCATGGGCGTTCGCGCACGTCGGCGTTCCATGCGGGGTCGGCGGGCAGCGTGGCGGTGATTGTGGTGGCGGTGCCGGCGGGTTTCCAGTGGGCGAGCAGTGTTTTTGCGCCCTTGCCGTGGGAGGATCCTGCCCAAAAGAGTGTTTGCGCGGCGTGTGCGCCGGGGCATGAGGGTTCGCGCAGGGTGCGTTCGGCGCTGGCGCGCGTGGCGTGGGTGTGGGAGGGGTTGGGGTCGATTGGCCAGGAGCGCATGTCTGCCGGGAGAATGTCCCCGGCGTTTGCGAAGCGGACTGCGGTCAGTGCGTTTGGGGTTGCGAGCCAGTGCCAGGTGTCCGGTTTTTTTTGGGGGACGAGCAGGAAGTCCGGGAGGAGGAAGGCGGAGCGTTCATAGGCGTTGCCGACGGCGTGGCGCAGGCGTTCTCGCGCGGTGGCGTAGTAGAGCAGCGTTTGCCGGGTGGTGTCGGTGCACCAGCCGTAGGCGAGTTGATCAAGGGGCAGGGGGGCGTGGGATTCGAGGGAGATTTGGACGGTGTCCTCGATTGCGGCGGTGGCGGGGGAGTTGCCAGCCAGGGGCAGTGTCTCGGTGAAGAAGAGCCAGCCTGGGGCGGGCGCGATCACGGCGGGAGGGGTTGCGGTGGCGTCCACCGGGGCCGGTGTGGTGGCGGTGCCGGCGGGATCTGGGCCGGTGGCGGGCGTTGTGGAGGAGTTGCTGGCGGAAGGAAAAGACACGACGGTGGAGCGTTTTGGGGAGAACTCGGGTGGCGTTCAACATCTAACACCTGTTGCGTGGACAGGTTGCGCGCGGATGTTTTTGGGGATGGATGAGGGTGCCGGCACGGGAAATTTTTCAAAGAGGGGCCATTTGCACGGTCCATGGGTTATTCGCTTAGCAGGGCGTTGACGCGCTGGTTGCGCACGCCGACCCGTCCGTTGGCATTGTTGAGCAGTGAGTCCACGACGACCGAGGCGTCGCCTTTGGATGCGCGCACGATTACGCGCAGTTGCGAACAGGTGAAGCTGACGACGCTGCCCAGTGCGGGGGGCAGGCTTGCGCGGCCCAAGTCGCCCGCGTTGCGGAAAACCGTGGTGGCGCCGCTGATGTTGTTTGAGCCGTTGCGCGCGGCGATTACCGTTTGCGGATCAAATGAATGCCGTGAGGCGAGCACTTCGAGGACGGGCTCGGGCGCGGTGTTGATGTTCGGGGTTGCCGAGGTGCCGAGCAGCGAGACGCTTTTTGAAAAACGTTCCCAGAGTGCGTTTCCTGTCCCGTTTTCGGTGAAAAACGTCTCGGCGAACCCGTGTATGAGGCGCAATTCATCCAGTGTCTGGACGGGCCTGTTTGGGGGTGCGATGCCGTCGCCGTAACGGTCTCGTTCCGCGCCGTTGGCGCGCACGGCCTCGTCTGCGTCCGTCCAATCGGCAAGACAGTCCGCCAGGGTCTGGGCCTGGGTTTCGTCGATGCCAAGGTCCTGAAAAAAGCGCCGGGCAACCACAGTGTTTTCCGCCAATGCCTGGAGTCCGTAAAGGCCGCTCTCGTCGCGCAGCTCGACATCAATCTTGATGCCGCCCCCGGGTTCGAATCGCGCCACTTCCAGCGGGTTTTCCCAACCTTGGGCGGGGCCGAAGAGCGCGCCGTCAATCTGCGCGAACGCGCCCAGGACGCCCAGCGTGGCTTCGAGCGCGGAGAAGGCTTCGCGCCGCAGCGTGTGCCGCTGTGTGCGCTGCGCCTCCCAGATCAGCCTGGTGGTGGCGGCGGCGATGATTTCCGTGACGACGAAGGCGAGCAGCGCAAGCGATGCCAGCACGAGCAGCAGCGCGGCGCCGGGGTGGCGCCGGGGAATGGGTCGGTGGATGGGTGTTCTCCAGGTCATTGCTCGCTATGCATGGGTGGTGGGGGGAAACCCCGCAAAATGCGTCCGGGTGCGGCTGTCGGGGGCGTTTTTTTCATGCGGGCGGGCGCCGGTGTCAGAGTTGGGCCAGTTTCTGGCAAACTTCGTCGATGAGATACCCGGGCGTGGAGGCCCCGGCGGTGACGCCGACGGTGGTGTATTTGCCCAGGTGCCCGAGGTCGAGCTCGGCGGCGGTCTCGACGTGGTAACAGGGGAGGTTTTGCCGCTCGACCAGCGCGGCGAGCTTGACCGTGTTCGCGGAGTGGCGTCCGCCGATGACGATGATGGCTTGCGCGCCTTGCTGGGCGAGGACGTGCACGTCGCTCTGGCGTTCGCGCGTGGCGCCGCAAATGGTGTTGAAGACGAGCGCCGCGGGATAGGTGCGCTTGAGGTATTGGGCGAGGTGCTCAAATTCAAAGGTGAACATTGTGGACTGGGACACCATGCAGACTTTGGGGCCGAGCGGGGGCAGCGCGTCGATGCCGGCCTCGGTATTGATGACGTGCCCGCGGTTTTCCGTGTAACCCATGAGGCCGATGACCTCGGGGTGGCGCGGGTCCCCAAAGATGACCGTGGTGTAGCCTTTGCGCGCGTGCAGCTTGATGTGCCCGGCGATGGTGCCGACGTCGGGGCAGGTGGCGTCGCGAAACTCCATGCCGAGGCTTTTCAAATAGACGCGCCGGACGGGCGAGATCCCGTGGGCGCGCACGACCATGACGGCGTTGCGCTTCTGCGTGTCGTCTTCGAGCCCGAGCTCAAGCGGTGTCTGGCTGAGGTAGTCGCCAACCTCGCGTATGCCCTCGGACTCAAGCTTTTCCATCATCTGGCTGTTGTGGATGAGGGGCCCGTCGGTGAACACGGGGCGTTTGCCGCGCGTGGCGTATTCGCGGGCAATGTCGATGGCACGCTCGACGCCCCAGCAAAATCCGGCGCTCTTGGCTCGTATGACTTTCATGGCGCAAGGTGTTTTAGTTTTTGAGGAGCAGGGCGATTTCTTTTTGCGAAAGCTTGCGGCAGTCTCCGGGGGGCATCTTGTGCATGACGAGGCGCCCGATCTGGTAACGGTGGAGCGTCTTGACGAAGAATCCGAAAATTTCGAGCAGGCGGCGGATCTCGCGTTTGCGCCCCTGGGCGAGGTGGATTTCGAGCTGCGCGGGCTGGCGCGGGTCCGTGAACACTTTGTGAAAGCGCAGGATCTCGTCGCCGTCCTTGGCACCCTTGAGCAGCCGGGGCGTGAGGGCGGGATCGTAGGCGCGGTTGAGCGTGACGCGATAGCGCTTGATGACGCCACCACTGGGGTGCATGACGCGGTTGCCCAGCGCCCCGTCGTCGGTGAGCAGGAGCATCCCCTCGCTGTCCTTGTCGAGCCGCCCGACGCAGAAGAGCTTGCGCGTGGCAAACTCAGGCGGGACGAGCTCGAACACTGTCCGGTTGCCATGCGGGTCGAGGTTCGTGCAAAGGAGCCCGCGCGGCTTGTTGACGAGGAGCACGACACGCGCGGGGTGCGGATTCACCACGGGCTCGCCATTGATGCGCACCTCGTCCCCTTCCGGGGTGACGCTCTGTCCAATCACCGCAGGGGAACCGTTGACGGTAACGACGCCGTTGGCGATGAGCTGTTCCGCGGTCCGCCGCGAGCAAACACCGGCCTGTGAAAGAAATTTTTGCAACCGCACGGGTTCGTTTCCTGACATGCGGCGCAAGCTGTGTGCCCGTGCATGGGCTGTAAATCCCAAACTGATGCTTGGGGTGGCGTCGGACAAACGTCACCGGGGTTTTACGCGGGAGCAATGTGGCTGGCACATTGGGCGGGTATTCTGCGGGTCGTATGAAAAAGACATTCCTTGTCGCCGCTGTCGCCGGCGCGCTTTCTTTCACCGCTGTTCCGGAGCATTATGCCAAGAGCCTTGGCTGGCAGGCGGATGAGTTGGGCAGGACCCTTGCCCGGCTTGAAAAGCTGCCGAAGATCCCGGAGGGCACGGAGACGCTGCGGTTTGGCGATTTTTACAAAAAGCCCGTCGGCAAATACGGGCTTGAATATTCGGAGCGCGTGCAGGCGCTTGCGGGGAAGCGCGTCCGCATTTTGGGCTTCATGGTTCGTCAGGAAAAACCCGTTCCGGGCCTGATTCTTTTGGCGCCCTATTCCATGACGACCAACGAGGCCGAGTATGGTTTGTGCGACGATTTCCCGCCGGAAATCCTTTTCGTGCATTTGCCCAAGGAGCGCCTTGCAGGGATGGGGCGGGAAAAGCTCGACGTGCCGTTTGCCTCGCCGCTCTTTGCCGAAACGGGCCACGAGCATTGCCACTCCGGACACGAGGGCGAGGACGCGCGCAAGCTCGCCACGCCGTGGATCCCCGGCCCGCTGCTCCTCACAGGGACGCTGGAGACCGGGCGGCGCGAGGAGGCCGACGGGCGCGTCTCGCATGTCCGGCTCGTCATTGCGCAGGACGCGGTGGCGTCGGATGCGCTTCGTGTGGCCCCGGCGCGTGCGCCCGAGGGCGGGCCCAAAACAATTTCCACTCCCCACGCCCATTCTCACGGAGAATGCGGCGCACAGGGGAATGAGAAAAAACAACCGACAACCCAGAATAGCAAATAACAGCAATCCAAGATCATGAAACAACACGACACAACATCCACGAGCAGTCCGTTCCGGCGCGCGCTGGCATTTGCCGCGCTCCTCGGGGCGCCGGCCCTCGCAAACACCGCGACGCTCGACGCCGCGCCAACCGTCTCGCGGCTCACGCCACCGAGCCTCAAA
>JAITIB010000112.1 GCA_031279675.1 Puniceicoccales bacterium
CAAGTGCCGAGCACCCCGAGTTGGTGCTCGTAGGAAGTGGGAGCGACGTTGTAGCCAGCGTCCGTGCGCAGGTTGTCGTGCAAAATCTGAAAGCCGCGCGCGGATGTGCGGGAGTTGCGGATGCCGCTGCCATCCTCCAGCTTTGTTTTCGCAAAGAGCGGGAAGGTTTTCGATTTCCATTCCTCCCTGTCGCGAAGTTCTGCGGCCTTGCCTTGGCGCTTCAAGACAGCGATACGTTTTTCAATGAGAAAATCTCTCAATCCCGGGGGTAGCTCTGGTGAACGTTTGGCGGGACTTTTCGTGTGAACGACTTTGCCGTGGGGGATGCCCTGAGGTTCTTTTATCAGGGCAAGAATCGGCGAGGTGCGCTCGACAGCCTGGCGTAAATCCTCCAGCTGCGCGTCGCTCGCCGGAGAGACGACGTAGGCCGTCCAAACAATGTTTCGTGGATAGGCCACTTTGCGCGTTTTTTCGACTTCTGGCGCGTCGGGATGGCTGGTCACTGTCACCTCAAGAGAATCGAACGGGATGTTTTTGGCAGCCGCCTGAATGGCGAACTCATCGGCCACGCTGCTGGCAATGACGGCCACCTCCGTATCCCACGAGGGCGCGCCAAGGCTGTAACCGGCGTAATCGCGATCACTGTCGCTAAGATACTGGAAATCCCGGATGCGCAAACGGCGCACGCCTGAGCGACTTTCCGCAGTGACCTTGGCGCGTAGCAGGCGCGGCGAAACATCCGCCAGCGACGCAAAAAGCGCGGCGCGGCGTCGGGCGAGGTAATCGCGCAACGACGGTGTCCCGGTGTCATAGACGACGCCCGCCTTGGCATCACCTTCGCCGACGAGAACACCGGCCTCTACCGCGCCCACCAAGGGAACAGCGGCGGCCAAGCCGGAAACCGCCAGCAACCAGCGGGTGTAGTGTGAGTGGATTGTGTTGTATTTTTTCATGGTATGATGAATCAAGAAGGCCGAATCTTGCCATATATACCTAACAAGTCAACTACTATTTTTGACACCACCTCACATTCCCAAAACCAGCAACGCGCCACCTCGACGCCACCGGACAACACAAGGGCACGGATGCTTTGGCAGGCACCCGTGCCCGTTTCCACGGGGATGTTCAGGAGGGGAGCTGAAATCTCTCCCCGATCATGGCCAATCAAGCTTTGCGACGACGACGCAACAAAGCCAACGCCACCGCACCCACCCCGCCAATCAACGCATACGTCGAAGGCTCAGGTATCGGCGCAAGGCTCGCGACACGAAACCCGTAGGAGGTGCCCTGAACGCCGTGCCCGATCTCGTAGCTCCCCCGCGACGAACCAGCGGCGAGACGCGAACTACTGCCGTCGAACCAAGCCCCGCGAGCAACGCGGTTGACACCATCCGGAGTGTCCGTAAACTCATAGACGTTCCCGGTCATATCTGCCACTCCATAGGCACTCACAGAATTCACATCGTTTTCATAAAAATCTACCTCATTCAGATAATATGTACCGTTACTACTGTAATACCATTGGGCGCAGTTCGCGTAACTGGTATTCAGCGTGTCTCCGGTTGCGTGCCCAAATGAATACTTATAGTAGCCCCCAGTTCCAACACCTCCTTTGTTGGGATCGTAATACGCCGCTTTATACCACTCATTTTCATCAGGCAATGCGATCCCTCCAAGTTGCCATACGGCATCAACCCGAACGGCATTCTCCCCGTCACTTATCTCGTAAATCCCTGTCTCAGTAGTGGTTCCGCCGCTTGTCAGCCAGTTGCAAAACCGCTTCGCATCCATCAAACTCACCCACATAACGGGTCGGTTCTTATAGTTGTCATCCACACTGTAACTATAGGTGCTGCCAGAAGCGTCACGCGTTATCCCACCATAACCAACACTGTTCATCTGGCCATGATACAGATCCAGGATATCCGCACTGGCTCCCTTGTCCGTTGCAACGGCGTTCAAAAAATCCGTCCACTGCCCCTGCGTCACCTCATACTTGCCAATGTAATACTCGTGGCCGACATCACCGTAAGGAGTCCCATTGAACGTGTCCGAACCGTTGTTTATATTCCCGATGTGAGCGAAGTCTATCGAGATGCCTTGATAGGTTCCGGTCACATAAGTGGCCCCCTCCATCGGCAACGTCAACGCCACTGCTGCCTGTGTCGCCGCCCCGGCAAGGACGGTTCTCGTTATTCTATTACTTGTTTTCATGTTTTTTCTTTGTTTGTTATTTTGTTGTTTGTTTCGCCCCGACACGGGGCAAAAAGGGGGCGTGCAAAATCCAGCGCGGGGGAAACATCCCACGGCGTGTGTGTCCTGTCAGAAAACGGTAGGGACGGCTCGCCGTGCCATCCGCGTTGCTTCCGCCATCAATAGCAGAAGTTATTCCGTCCCAACTACTTACGAGATAATTGGGGGGGGGGGGGGGGGGGGTCGAGTGGCCTCGACGGGGCATTGATTTCGCTACTCGAAATATTCCGCCTGCGGCGGGATTGATGCGTCCAGTTATGGAGTGCGGCGATTCATCGCCGCTTTCGCAAAGGCGATTTATCGCCGTGTACGAAATGGACGTATTGTCCGCGAAAAACGCCCCGTCAGAAGACGTTGCAGAAAATCCTTTCGCGCCGGTTCCACTCAACGACGCGGAAAATAAATTTTCCGCTCCCAAAGCGGGACTAAAGTCCCGCACTCCATAATCAGACGCACCACGTTCGCGGCACAGCCGCCACAGAGACCCGTCGGGGCCGATCAACCCGGCGTCTTGGGCGGTGTTGTTGGCGGTGGTGTTGTTGGCGAAGATGGACATGGCGAAGTGAACGCCAGCAGTGGAAAAGGGTTCGGCCAACGATACGCAAGCCCTTTTTTAAAAATAAAGTTGAACGCCACTTCCCACGCCAACACAAACCCGGCCATGTCCGACCTCCTGCGCGCCCACTTCGACGGCAAACGCTTCTCGACCCCCGGCGCCCCGCCCATTGCCACGCTCGGAATGCTCCTGCGCTGGCAGTTCTTCTCCAAGCGGAAAAAATCCCCGTGGCCGCGCCACGTCCCCCTGCCTCCAGCACCCCCGCCGGGCACGCCCGAGCACGCCCTGTCATTGACATGGATCAACCACTCTACCTTCCTCCTGCGCACCCCTGCGGGAAATCTCCTCACCGACCCCGTCTTCAGTCGGCGCATCAGCCCCGCCCCCCGCTTCCTCGGCCCACACCGCATCCATCCGCCCGCCATCCCCCTGCACGCCCTCCCTCCCATCAGCGCAATCCTCCTCAGCCACGATCACTACGACCATTGCGACCTGCCCACACTACGCCACCTCGCCCGCCACCACGCCCCCCTCGGCATCACCGCACCCGGTAACGCCCTCCTCCTCCAACGCGCCGGATTCACACGCACCCTTGAGCTCGACTGGTGGCGTCAAACCACCCTCCTCCCCGGATTCACCCTCACCGCCACCCCCGCCCAACACTGGAGCAACCGGCTCACCGGACGCCGCTGCGCCCGCCTCTGGGCCGGATTCTACCTCTCCCACGCAGGCCACCGCCTCTACTTCTGCGGCGACACCGGATACCACCCCCGCATTTTCCACCAAATCCGCGAACACCTCGGCCCTCCCCACACCGCTCTCCTCCCCATCGGCGCCTACGAACCCCACTGGTTCATGCGCGCCCAGCACTGCAACCCTGCCGAAGCCGTCCAAATCCACCGCGACCTAAACGCCCGCCAAAGCATCGCCATGCACTGGGGCTGCTTCCCCCTCGCCGACGAGGCGCACGACGCCCCCCCGCGCGCCCTCGCCGCCGCACTCCATGCCGCCGGGCTCCCCCGCGAAAGCTTCCTCACCCTCACCCCCGGACATCCCCATCCCCTCACAACACCAGCATGGCATCCCCATAACTGTAAAACCGATACCCCCGCGCCACCGCCTCCGCATACAACGCCTTCAACCACCCCACCCCCTCCACCGAGCCCGGCGTGAGAAACGCCGCCACAAGACACATCAAGGTCGAGCGCGGCAGATGAAAATTCGTCAACAACAACTCCGCCCCCGAAAACCGCGCCGGCGGATACACAAACAACCCCGCCTCATCCACAAACACCCCATCCCCCCGCACCCGCAACTCCCCGCCGCCCGCCGCCCGCTTGCGCGCAAAATCCTCCATCGCCCGCAACGACGTCGTCCCCACCGCCAGCCGGCATCCCGACGAAGCCAGCGCCGCACCCGTTGCCCCCGGAATCTCATACCACTCACGATGCATCACATGCTCCTCCACACGCTCCCCCTTCATCGGCTGAAACGTCCCCAGCCCCACATGCAAAGTCAAATCATGGGAAGCAACCCCCCGCGCCCCCAACTCCGCCAGCACCCCCTCCGAAAAATGCAACCCCGCCGTCGGCGCCGCCACCGCCACCGCCCGGCCCCGTTCCGCATAAACCGTCTGGTAACGCTCCCCGTCCAACACCGTAAAATCCCCCCCCGCACCCCGCGCCCGCACAATATACGGCGGCAACGGCAACACCCCCACCCGATCCGCCACCGACAACACCGACCCCCCGCCCGGCACACAAAACCGCACACAATACTCCCCCCCGCGCACCCCCACCACCCGCGCCCCATACACCCCCTCCAACCCAAATCCCCCCGCCTCCACCACCCGCCGCCCCGGACGCAGCAAACACCACCACTCCGCCCCCTCCCACGCCCCCTCCGGACGCAACAGCAAACACTCCACCCGCCCGCCACCACCTGCCCGCCACCCCGGCAAACGCGCACGCAACACACGCGCATTATTGCGAAACAACACAGCCCCCGCCGGCAACACCCCGGGCAAATCGCGGAACACACAATGCGACACCACCCCGGAACGCCGCTCCACCACAAGCAACCGCGACTCCTCCCGCCGCGCCGCGGGCACCGCCGCAACGCACCCCCCGGGCAACTCATAATCAAACAAAGCCGAATCCATGCCCCCACCCAAAACCAACACCGCGAAAACTAAAATCCAAAAACCACCCGCCGCCACAAACGCGTTCACCATTGACCTTCCAGAAACGAACCCAACACTCCCGCCCCCATGAGAAAAAACCTCCTCCTCACCAGCCTCGCCCTCCTCCTCCTCGTCAGCCTCGCCGCCTGCACCAAGCACATCCGCATCGACCAGGACCGCGAAGCCGCCACCCAAGGCATCCAATTCCACTAACGCCACGCCGCCGCCCGTCCGCCGCCCAAACCCATGAGCCAAGCCAAACCCAACGCCACCGCCATCGACGGCACCGACCTCTACATCGGCATCGTCGCCGCACGCTACAACAACGACCTCGTCGAAGACCTCCTCCAACGCGTCCGCGCCACACTCCGCAAAGCCCGCGTCGCCGCAGGCTCCATCAAAACCCTCCGCGTCCCCGGCGCCGCCGAACTCCCCTACGTCGCCAACATGCTCGCCCAAACCGAGGAATACGACTGCATCATCGCCCTCGGCATCATCCTCGCCGGCGACACCCAGCACCACGAAATCCTCGCCAACAGCACCGCCATCGCCCTCCAAGGCATCGCCCTCCAAAGCGAAATCCCCATCATCAACGGCATCCTCACCGTCCACACCCGCGAACAAGCCCTCGAACGCATCAACGGCCCCCACGACCGCGGCGCCGAATTCGCCAACGCCGCACTCGAAATGGCATGGCACCACGTCCAGCTCGGCGACTACCTCGACGCACTCGACGCCGAGGCCGAGCGCGACGCCCGCGAAGCCGAAGGATACGCCAACGACGAAGAAGAAGACGACCCCTTCGGCAACACACGCTCCCCCTTTGACAAAAACTAACCCCCCGCCCGCCACCACCACGTGAACACCACCCCCCCGCCACCCGCCACCACAAACAAAAACAACCGCCGGCGCCAAAACCGCATCGCCGCCATGCAATACCTCTACGCATGGGACATCATCCGGCCCGAAAACCCCGCCGAATTCACCCGCCAATTCTTCACCACCCAAGAACACCCACGCGCCTACTACACCTTCGCCGAGGAACTCGTCCACGGCGTCCTCGCCCACCACCCCGACATCGACGAATCCATCCGCGCCTACGCCCAGAACTGGACCTTCGAACGCATCGCCAAAGTGGATCTCGCCATACTCCGCCTCGCCACCCACGAACTCCTCCACCGCCCCGACATCCCCCCCATCGTCACCATCAACGAAGCCATAGAACTGGCCAAAACCTACTCCGCGCAAGACTCCAAACGCTTCGTCAACGGCATCCTCGACCGCATCAAAAACCACCTCAACCGCCCCCACCGCGAAGCCCTCAACCCATAACCCCCCGCACCGCAACCATGCTCGGCAACCTCTTCCAAAAATTCAAGGACAGCCTCCGCCGCAACACACCCACATTCCAAAAAGTCCTCGGCAAAATCGGCACCCTCTTCGCCTCCAAACTCGACGCCACCACACTCGACCAACTCGAGGAATCCCTCTACGCCGCCGACTTCGGCGTCGAAACCACCACCGAAATCCTCGACGAAATCCGCCGCGCCCACCACCACAACAAAGACCTCCGCGGGCAGGACGCCGCCCACATCGGCGCCGCCACCCTCACCCGCATCCTCGCCAACGCCGAAGGCCGCCACACACCCGACCCCGCGCACAACCCCGAAGTCATCGCCCTCATCGGCGTCAACGGCGCCGGCAAAACCACCACCGCCGCCAAACTCGCCTGGCGCCTCCAGCAAAACGGACACAAAGTCATCCTCGGCGCCTGCGACACCTTCCGCGCCGCCGCCAACGCCCAAATCCAAACCTGGGCCCAGCGCCTCAACATCGAAATCGTCACCAGCCAGCACGGCGCCGACGCCGCCGCCGTCGCCTACGACACCCTCCACGCCGCCCGCGCACGCCACCACAACATCGCCATCCTCGACACCGCCGGACGCCTCCACACCAAGACACACCTCCTCGAAGAACTCAAAAAAATCGGACGCGTCGTCCAAAAACTCGACCCCTCCGCCCCCCACCACCGATGGCTCGTCGTGGACGGCTCCCTCGGCTCCAACTCCATCGATCAAGCCCGCGCCTTTCACGCCTCCTTTGGCCTCACCGGCCTCATCATCACCAAACTCGACGGCACCTCCCGCGGCGGCGCCCTCGTCGGTATCCACCGCGCCCTCCAAATCCCCATCCACTACGTCGGCCTCGGCGAACAACCCGACGACCTCCAGCCCTTCTCCACCCAAGCCTACATCGAAGCCCTCTTCGGAGAAACAACCACCCCGTAATCCCCCCCCCAATGGATCTCCGCACCGCCCGCCTCATCCTCAACGCCCTCCCCGGCATCGGCCCCATCGCCTACCACCGCCTCACCACCGCCCTCGGTAACGACCCCACCCGCATCTTCCAAGCCACCCGCACCCAACTCCTCTCCATAAAAGGCATCGGCAAAAACACCGCCGACACCCTCCAAAACTGGAAACAACACTTCGACCCCGACCGCGAACAACAAAAACTCACCACCCGCAACCTCCACTTCCACATCCCCGAAGACGGCCCCTCCTACCCCCCGCTCCTGCGCGAAATCGACGATCCCCCAATCGGCCTCTACGCCACCGCCAACCCCTACACCCACGGCACCCGCGCCATCGGCATCGTCGGCAGCCGCCGCCACACCGCCTACGGACTCCAAATGGCCCGCACCCTCGCCCGCGAACTCGCCGCCACCGGCTGGTGCATCATCAGCGGACTCGCACGCGGCATCGACACCGCCGCCCACCAAGGCGCCCTCGAAGCCAACGGACCCACCACAGCCATCCTCGGCAACGGCATCGACATCGTTTACCCTCCCGAAAACCTCGAACTCTACCGCCGCATCGCCACCACCGGCACCCTCCTGAGCGAATTCCCCCTCGGACGCCCCGCCGACAAACAAACCTTCCCCATGCGCAACCGCATCATCTCCGGCATCGCCCGCGCACTCATCGTCATCGAATCCGACCTCAACGGCGGCAGCATGATAACTGCCCGCTTCGCCGCGGACCAAAACCGCCTCGTCTGCGCCCTCCCCGGACGCGCCGACCAGCCCACAAGCCGCGGCTGCCACGCCCTCATCCGCGACGGCGCCACACTCGTCACCACCGCCGACGAAATCCTTCAGGAAATCGGCGAACCCCGCACCACCCCACCCACCACCAACACCCCCCAACCCACCCTCCCCCTCCCCGCGCCCGCCAACGCCACCGAAGCCCAAATCCTCCAACACCTCACCGGCGGCCTCGCACTCAGCCCCGACACACTCGCCGAAAAAACCCAACGCCCCATCCCCGAACTCATCGGCACACTCCTCATGATGGAACTCAACCACCTCATCCAAAAAACCCCCGACGGACGCTACGAAATCCCCACCACCTGAGAACCCGCACCCAACATGAAACCCGCCACAACCATCATTGCCAGCACCACCGCCACCGCCCTCCTCGCCACCCTCCTCCTCCTCGCCCCCCTCTCCAGCTGCCGATACGCCACCCCCGAACCCCCCGCCACCCGCCCCACCACCTGGGCACAACCCATAAAAAACACCCCCCTCGGCAACCTCCACCAAGTCAGCCACGAACTCTACCGCTCCTCAAACCCCCGCCCCGACCACCTCCCAACCCTCCAACACACAGGCATAAAAACCATCATCAACCTCCGCACCACCAAACCCGACACCACCGACACCTTCCGCAACGCCGGCCTCACCACACACTGGCACCCCATGCAAGCCGGCACCGTCACACCCACCGACCTCATCACCGCCCTGCGCCTGCTCAAACACTCCCCCAAACCCGCCCTCATCCACTGTCGCCGCGGCGCCGACCGCACAGGATTCATCCTCGCCGGCTACCGCATCGTCCACCAAGGCTGGACCAAACAAGAAGCCATCCGCGAAATGCGCAAAGGCGGATTCGGATTCTACGAAGGATACGGCAACATCATCAAAACCCTTGAAAACCTCGACCCCGACGCCATCCGTCGCGCCCTCGACCCATAGTCGGCGACAACGCAAAGACCGCGCACACCGCGCGCACACCCTTGTTCGAATAAGCGCGACGGAACAGCGGAACAGCGATTCATCGCCTGCGGAATGACCACAGCCCCTCCCGCCGCAGGCGGAACCGGACGCAGTCCGGCAAAGTCCCGTGCGGCCACGCACTCCATACGCGTATGCAAGGTGTTTCGGGACATTTTGGCTCGTTCTCACACTGTTATTTCCATAAAATCGGTTCCCGTTGTGAATAAGTCGTGAATAGCTGGGAGTAATCTTGCCGTCGTAAGGTGAATCCTGCCGTGGGATGCGCGCACGCGGGCTTGGGCGGAGGGGATTTTTAAGGAAAAGTTAGATGTCAAAAGTGTCGTTGATGCGTGGGGCGAGGAGCTGGGCAACGGTGTTTTGGAGGGCGATGATGTGCGCGAGGATGCGTGTGGGGAGGGGGGCGCTGGTGGGCGTCTCAAAGGTGAGCGAAGTGGGCGTGTGGTGGCGGCGCAACCAGAGCTGTTCGGGCCAGTGGGGATTGTTGGCGAGGGAGGCGTCCGCGTCGGGGTTAAGGTAGCCGTTGCGGGCGGGAAAGCCGTCAATCTCGGCGGCGTGGTCGAGCCCGAGCAGGGGCTCGACGGTCTGGAGGACGGCCCAGCCGAGGGGGGGAGTGGCGGGGTCGTGGATTTCGTAGAGGTAAAAGCCGGTGCTTTCCCAGTCCTCGTGAAGGGAAATGGCGGCGTGATAGTGGCGGTGGTGCCGGGTGAGCCAGGTTTTGTGCGCGCGCGTCTCGGGCGCAGTGGCGTGCTGGTAGTCGCGGTTCAAATCAATGCCATCGGGCGTCTCGCGCGTGCGGGCTGCGGTGCCGCGCGGGTTGAGCAGGGGGTGGATGTGCCAGGCGATCTGGGGGTCAAACCATTGGCGTTCCATGAGTTTGCAAAGGGCGTGCGGGCCGGCGGGCTCGTCCCCGTGAATGCCAGCGGAAAGATAAAGACTCAGAAGAGGCTGCGGCGGGGTGTGTTCGGCGACAAGCAACGGGGTGCCGTCGGGCGCGGGCCCGTAGTCGATGATGCGGAACCCGGCGGCGTGCGCGGCAGTCATGAATCGACGGTGGTATTCCATGGGGATGATGTGCATCGGGGTGGCGTTGGTTGCGTGGATGGAATCTTTGCGCAAACCCGGGCGGTGGCGAGCGCTTTTTGCTTTTTGACCTGAGACGCACGTCCGTTACGACGCGAGGGAGGGGGCAAGGAATGTTCAAATTTTCCTCTTGCATGCCCGTGAAAAATCACCATGGCTGCTGGCGTTAACCATATTATCACTCATGTCCATCCCCTCATATCTCAATGATCGTGCCCGCGCAACGGCCTTTCCCTGCTATGTCCGCTCGCTTTTGAAACAATACAACGCTTCCAGTCAATGCTCGACATGGGCAAATCTCATCAAGGATGCACGTTTGCCGAATGGAGGGAGTAATTGCCGCCATTTCGCGGGGTTCGCAGGAATCGGATCCATTGCAGGCAATATGCAAAAAACCGCCGCAAGGATACGCATGGATACTTCTTATTCAAAAATGAGAGCTTTTTTAGCAATCTTGCTCGTTGCCATCATTTTCGAAAATGCCGTGGTGGCAGAAACAGATAACAAACCAACCGCATCCAATATCAATCGCAAAAGCCCAATGAACACAAAAACACAGCCCGAACAGGAAAACAAGAGATACTTTAAACGCGCCACAGCCTGGCATGCAACATCCGTTTCTGTCCTTAATGTGGACAAAGGGGAAATGGAGGCCTTCCCCGCGTTTACTTCCACCTGGGGAGAAGGTCGCCGAGAAGGCGTTGCCGCGGGACGGAATTGTTCCAGCGACGACACTTATTCCTAGCTTGATGAAGTGATTGTCCTTCGGGATTCCGATGACAACATGGCATGGGCGGGATGGAAAAGAGATGTTTATCTCAAAATAGGGGAGCGAATCATCGGATGCTATGTTTACACGGATCCTCGTTGTTGCATACTGCGCGGAAGATCAAGCCTTGAGGTCGATCTTATAAAGATATTCAATCCTCGTCTCCACGGTCCAAATGCTTGCGAAGGAAAGATGCCCGTCAATAGTGGGGTGTGTCTGTCCGGACTTGATACATTCATTAGGGATTCAGAAAACGCCCTCCATTCACCCGTTCCCTATCCGACCGCAGAGGCGTTGTTTTTTTTGAAATTAGAGGAGGATGAACAATTGTTTCTCCCCAAACACTTTCGGCATCTGAGTAAATTAGACCGAGACTACTATCTCCGTCCCGGCGTGAGATATCAGCACGATGACATAAGGCCCAATCTTCCACTGCCACTTTCGCCTGATTTCGGCACACCGTGGAATTCAATGCCTTTTGCCCAAGCCCACAGCATCCTGCGGGTTTTCATTGAGAATGATGAAATCTGCTTCGAGATGGAAAACACAGAGAAACAACTCAGGGCACGTGTCTGGATTAACAAAAAGAAACTTCTCGACGAGAGGAAATTCGAGGCGACGAAAGTGATGGATTCCGATGGCAATGTCAGAGTCCTTGAAGAAAAGGACTGGGAACGCGCGCCCGTCAAACAGGCCAGTGATGAACACATCATGGCGGAAGCAATCGCCCTCCGCAAAAAGATGAAAGAAAGAGAAGGGACGAAATAAGGACGCGGTTCTCGAACTGCGTCTGTTTCGTGAAGTTTTATGAATCTCGAAATCTCAATCTCGGCGCGTTTTGTGTGCAGGCTTGTTTCGATTTTTCTCGCCCTCTCTTTTCTTGCGACGCCGGGTCTTCAGTCCGCAGAACTTGTCAAGTCAGTTGACGCAAAACGCCAGCTTAAATTTAAACGTGCCACACGCTGGCAGGCAACATCGGTTCCAGTCCTTAATGTGGACACGAAGAAGATGGAGACTTTTACCGCATTTACTTCCACTTGGGGGTATGATTTTTTTGTGGGAGAACAAAAAACGCATGACGCCTACCTCAAAAGAGTCCTTGTTCTGGTGGATTCCGACGGCAAAACGAGATGGGTGGGGAGGCAACGCGACGCCTATCTTAAAATCGGAGAAAGAATCGTTGGATGCTATGTTCACACAAACAATATTTATCGCCTCGGCGGCGGCGTTGATTTTTGCGGAGATCTTGGCCTTGATGTTCGGACCTATCGAAAAGGGGAAACGGCACTTGACGCCCCCCAAAGCTCAAAATGGGATCGATTCATCCATGTATCGAACGAAGTGCGAGCACTTCATGACGGAGTTTACCATCCAAGTGAGATAGGGTACCATTCGATGGAGAGCCGTAACATCACTTCGTGGATAATTACCGATAGTTTACCCATAGAGCTCGGAAGTCATGAATCCGAGAGGTTCCGGTGTGCTTCCGGCGCGGTTTTTAATTCTCATTTCATCCGGAATGTTTTTTCTAAAAACGGAAAAATTTGCTTCGAGTTTCAAAATACGGACACTCAGAATAGGGGGCGCCTCTGGTTTGATAAAATTGATGAGAGTTTTTGGGTCAAAAAAAAGCGGCTCAAGCCAATGAGCGTGATGGATTACATCGAAGTTACCATTCCCTAACTTGTAAACAATATATCCGCGAGGCACAAACTCCCATTCGTTCGGAGATTGGGATGCGCGATGCGCTGCCGATCAGGGGTGAATTTGCCCAAACATTGAGTTCGCAACCACTCCCTGAGATCCATGCTATTTTGAGGTTTTTTGTGGAGAATGACGAAATCTGTTTCGAACTTCAAAATACGCACAATGGCACCAAGGCGCGTGTCTGGCTTGACAAAGCGGCATTGGGCAAAGGGAAGCATTTCTTGGTAAAACGGGCGATGGTTATCGATGACACGGACAGTGATGCGAAAAAGATTAAAAATCCGTTCATTCCCCCGCTGAAAGGAAACGCATCGGAGGCGCGGTTGATTTTTCCAGGGAAACGGGTGGCGATGGTATTTTTTGCTTTCCATCGACCGGACGGACGTTCAGCGTCGAACGCCTGTTTTTTAATATAATAGATGCATTACGGAGATTCTGAATTTCACGCCCGGATGAGTGAGAGTATTGCCGCGGTTGATGTGGCCTTGGTGCGCCTGACGCCCCGGCCCGGCACCCGCCCCGCTGTCCTTCATGAGGCCATGCGGTATAGTTTGCAAGCGGGGGGAAAGCGCTTCCGCCCGATGCTGTGCCTTGCGGCGCAGGCGCTTTTTCCCGCGAGGCTTGACGCGATGGCGGCGGCGGTGGCGTTGGAGTGTCTGCACACTTACAGCCTGATCCACGATGATTTGCCATGCATGGATGATTCGGAGCTGAGGAGGGGACAGCCCACCTGCCACAAAAAGTTTGGCGAGGCGATGGCCCTGCTCGCGGGCGACGCGTTGCTGACGCATGCCTTGTGGCTGCTTGCGGATGCGTATGCGGCGGCGCCGGAGGTGGCGCTTGGGCTTGTGCAGGATTTGGGGGATGCGGCAGGGTCGCAAAAGCTCATCGGCGGGCAGGTCGAGGACATTATCGGGGAAAACGGCGGGGTGACGGCGGAGCGGCTGGAGTTCATCCACCGGAACAAGACCGCGGCGCTCATTTGCGCGAGTGTCACAATGGGGGTGCGTCTCGCCGACGCACCCGGGGGGGCGCTCGCCAAGGCGCGCGAGATCGGGGTCAATGTGGGGCTGGCGTTCCAAGTCATCGACGACATTCTCGATGTCACCAGCGACAGCGCAACGATGGGCAAGCCGGTCAACGCGGACGCGGACAACAAGAAAATCACCTATCCGCGCCTGCACGGCATCGAGGCTTCAAGGGCCAAGGCGCACGCGCTGACTGACACCGCGGTGCGCTTGTGCGAGGAGCTCGCGGGCCCGGGAACGTTTCTCGCCGCGCTCGTGCGCGGCATGGAACACCGCATCAATTGACCCCTCCATCCCAATCCCGGCCATGACTCAGCCTTTGCCGCAATGGACGCGCATCCGCGAATTCAAGGACATCATTTACGAGAAATCAGGTGGCGTCGCGAAAATCACCCTGAACCGCCCGCACAAGCGCAATGCGTTCACCCCGGACACGGTTGACGAGCTCGTTGCCGCGTTCCGCCATGCGTGGGCGGACACCACCACCGGCGTTGTCCTGCTCACTGGCGCCAATCCCCAGACGGATGGCAAACACGCCTTTTGCTCCGGGGGCGACCAGTCCATCCGCGGCGACAGGAAGGGCGGCTACATTGGGAGCGACGGCGTGCCGCGCCTGAACGTGCTCGAACTCCAGCGCATCATCCGCACCATGCCCAAGGTCGTCATCGCCCTTGTGGCGGGATACGCCATTGGCGGCGGGCACGTTTTGCACCTCGTGTGCGACCTCACTATTGCCGCCGACAACGCCATTTTCGGGCAAACGGGCCCCAAGGTGGGCAGCTTCGACGGAGGTTTTGGCGCAAGTTATCTGGCCCGGATCGTGGGGCAGAAAAAGGCGCGCGAGATCTGGTTTTTGTGCCGCCAATACGATGCGCGGCAGGCGTTGGAAATGGGGCTGGTGAACACGGTCGTCCCGCTGGCGCAACTGGAGGCGGAGGGTTTGAAATGGGCGCATGAAATCCTCGAAAAAAGCCCGCTCGCCATCCGGTGCCTGAAATCCGCCTTCAACGCGGATCTTGACGGGCAGGCGGGCCTGCAGGAACTCTCCGGCAACGCCACCTTGCTCTACTACCTCACCGAGGAGGCGCACGAGGGCAAGGCGGCCTATGCCGCCAAACGAAAACCCGATTTTTCCCAATACCCATGGCTGCCCTGAACGGCGCCATTCTTTGTGCGTCGGCACCGGTTTGGGCGGCCCGCGTCCTCGCTAAAGCGCGTGGCCGGCCATGGTTTTCCTGCGCCGGACGCGGTTGCGCACGCAGGCCCAGAGGGCAAGAAGCGCCGACATTTTGACCACCCAGTCGCCGTGCCGGACATAGAACGTCGGCTCACGCACGGACGCCGGAATGCCATGGACATCGAAACGCCCCGTCCCACGGAAATAAATGCTCCCGGTGGCGTCCTCAAGCGCCTGTGCCTGCCCCAGCGGGGAAATAACGCCGCTCCAGCCATTGTTCCCGCAACGGACCACAGGCAGGCGCAAACTGGCCGCGATGACCGCCGAGTGCGCGGCGTGCTGATAGGCTCCAGCCTCGCGCCCGTACCATGCGTCATTGGTGACGACGGCTATGAAATCGGCGCCACGCCGCGCCATGTCGAGGCTCAGCGCGGGGAAAACATCCTCATAACACACCAAGGTTCCCGCGAGCAACGGACGCCCGTTGCGATTGCCGGGCAAGGGCACGGGCAGCGGGTCGGCACGCCCGCCCACGAGGCTGTCATGGGCGATGGGGACGACCTTGCGCAAAGGCAATATGTCCGCCAGCGGCACGTATTCGCCAAAGGGAACGAGGTGGCGTTTCGCATAAAAATCCGCGCCAACGCCACCGTCCGGCGTCACGACATGGATGCCGTTGAAGTAACCGTCGCCTTGCAACGAGATGGCGCCGATGAGCAGCGTGCTCCGCGTGTCATGCGCGAGCTGCTTGAGAAAACTGTCATAGCCCGCGTTCCCCACCGGATAAGGAAGGGCCGCCTCGGGCCATAAGATAATGTCAGGTGGCGTCGCCCCCGACGCCGCGTTGAGCGTGAGCTCGCGCGCGATGGCAACATGCCGCGTTACCTTCGTCTCGTCCCACTTTTCCCCGGGGGGAAAGTCCATCTGGACGACGGCGGCGGTGAAAAGTTTTTCCGCGCGGGCACGGTGGAGATTGAGCGCCTGAAGATGCGAAAAGAGCGCGAAAAACAACGGCGCGACACCAAGGTAAAATTCCGGACAGACATTGCGCAGGATCGCAAACGGTGCGGGCGCGGCGGCGGGAAGGGCCTGCCTGCGCGCGTGGAACACCCGCGCCACGTAGCGCGCGAGCCCCAGGTTGAAAAGCATGATGGCAAACCCCAGCGCCCACGGCCCCCCCCATGCGCAAAGCGAAAGCGCGGTCGGGCGCAACCACTGCGACTCCGCGAGCAGCATCCACGGAAATCCCGTGAGGAACCAGCTCTGCACCCACTCCAAAAAAACCCACGCGCCCGCAAGCCCAAGCTGGATGACCAGCCGGGCCGTCAATGGCGCGCCCTGTGTCTTGGGGAAAAGCCACCGCAACAGTGCCAGCCACAGAACAGGGAAAATCGCGGAGGCGAACGACACGAACACGAGCCCCAGATAGCCCAGCGGCACATAAACATGGCGCAGCCAGACGAGGAGCGCACACTTCGCAACCACCATGGTTATCGCGGACGCCACCAGCCACGTTCTCCAGCCGGGACGCGCCACCGCCCAGAGCGCGAACGGCACCGCCCACAACCACGCCGCCTCGGCAAAATCCACGCCCGGTGACGGCGCCCCCGCGAGCGCCAGCGTGAGCACACCCACCACCCAGGGGAGTGCACGTTTTCCGCGGTCGGCAGGTGCGGAATGTTCCATTCGTTCAGGATTCATGCCGGCAAGACCGCATCGAGGACTTTCCGGGATTGCGCGGCGCGAAAATCCTCAAGGGCTTTTTTCACGGCAACATCCCCCAGGGCGAGGACGGAGGCGGCAAAAACCGCCGCGTTGATCGCGCCCGCCTTGCCGATCGCGAAGCTTGCCACGGGCACGCCGCCAGGCATCTGGACGGTTGAGAGCAAGGAATCCAAACCCTTCAACTGCGGAGATTCCAACGGAACGCCCAGCACGGGCAGGGGCGTCAACCCGGCCATGACACCCGCAAGGTGCGCCGCCATGCCCGCGCCAGCGATGATGAGGCGCAGCCCGCGTTTCTCCGCCGAGGTGGCGTAATCAAACGCCTCCCGCGGCGTGCGATGGGCGCTCAGGACACGCGCCTCGCAAACGATGCCAAGCATGGCAAGGGTCTTCACAGTGTGCTCCATCACCGGCCAGTCGGACTGGCTCCCCATGATGACGCCGACACGCGGTGGCGCGCTTGTGCTTCCGGTTGTGTTCATTGGCTGCCGAGGGAAACTCATGGCGGTGTGCTGGCAACTGTGAATGATCGGGACGCACGCCCGGAAACCTCGACGAGCGCCCGCAGGTTCCCCAGCAGAAACTCACGGGCGTGCGCAAGCGTTTCCCCCGTGAAACGCCACCGCCAGTTGCCCGCGCCCGTCCCCGGCGTGTTGAATCGTGCGGTGGCGTCAAGGCCGAGAATGTCCTGGAAGGGCACGACGGCGAGCGCCGCCACGGAGGTCATGGCGGCGCGCATAAGATCCCAATGGGGAGCCTTGCCCGCACTCCCCATGTAATGGCGGAAACAATCGCGCTCGCGTTCACCCGCGGCGGCATACCAGCCGGGCGTTGTGTTGTTGTCATGCGTGCCCGGATACACCACGCAGTCGTGCCGGAGGTTGTGCGGCAGGTGCGGGTTGGCGGCGTTGCCATCGAATGCGAATTGCAGGACTGCCATTCCGGGAAGGCCCGTTGCGCGGCGCAGTGCGTGCACGCCCTCGTGCAAATCCCCCAAATCCTCCGCGACAAGGGCAAGGTCGCCGAGGTGGCGTCGCACAGCCTTGAAAAAATCCACGCCCGCACCCGCAACCCAGCTCCCCGAAGTGGCGTCGGGCGCGGTTGCGGGAACGCTCCAGTAGGAATGGAATGCTCGGAAGTGGTCGATGCGCACCGCGTCAAAGCATTCAAAGGCCGCGCCAAGGCGGCGCAGCCACCATTTGTATCCATCGCACCTGAGCGCCTCCCAATCGTAAAGCGGGTTGCCCCAAAGCTGTCCGCGTGGCGAAAAATAGTCCGGGGGCACGCCTGCCACGCACACCGGATGCCCCCTTGCGTCGAGTTGGAAAAAACGCCGGCTGGCCCAGACATCGGCACTGTCACCCGCGGCAAAAATGGGCGCATCTCCCATGATTTTCACACCGCGCCTCGCGGCATGTTCGCGCAACGCCGCCCACTGGCTGAAAAAAAGAAACTGCTGGAAAATGACCGCGCCGGCCTCGTTCGACACCGTTTCCGGCCACGCCGTCCTGATGGCCGTTGCGTGTTCCCGCGCCCGCTCCGGCCACTCAAACCAAGGCATCCCGCCGAAATGTTTTTTCAACGCCCAGAAAAGCGCGAAGTCATTCAGCCATGCGGCGTTTTTTTCGCGAAACGCAGCGAGATTCCCCAGCGAATTCAACAATGCAGGGTTCGCCAACGCCATCTGGTAAGCCTTCGCGAGCAAAGGGGGAAAATGTTCCCAGAGAAATCCAAACTCGACCTGCGTCGCATCCAGACGACGCAACGCGCCAAGGTCCTCCGCTTCGAGCAAACGCGCCTCCACAAGAGCGCCCAGATCAATGAGATACGGATTCCCCGCGAAAACAGAAAAACACTGATAGGGAGAATCCCCATAGCCCGTCGGACCCAGCGGACAAAGCTGCCACCAGCCGATTTTTGCATCCGCAAGCCAGTCCACAAAATCCCGCGCCGGCCCGCCAAGACAGCCAATCCCCTGTTGCGAGGGCAGGCAGGTGGGATGCAGGAGCACTCCCGCATGGCGGCCTTTGAATCCGGAAAAAAGCGCGCTGTTCATCTTGCCACCAATCAACTTCGCCCTTTCCCCGTCAACATCTTTCAACCCGGATTACGCAACGATCGCCCCTCCCTCTGGGCAGTCCGCCACAGTTTTTACGAACGATTTTGTGAAAATCTCCTTGCGCTTCCGGTGGCGTCCGGCATTCACGTTCCCCTTTTCCCATAGGATTCCGAACAAAGCTATCGCGCACAACACTTATGCAAACGCATCATCATGACACACAGGAGACATGCCAGCCAACGGCCTGTTTGTCGCATGCGTTGTTAGCGGAACCTCCCGCCGAACGGCG
>JAITIB010000031.1 GCA_031279675.1 Puniceicoccales bacterium
CTTCCGCAAGTAGCGTCAACGAGGGCCTACGAGGAAGATCAGGAACCGACTTCAGCCGTGCCCGTACACGCTGTCCTAATAGTAGTGTTTCAGACAGTGGTTGCAACCAAGGCCACCCACGATTGTCAGACTCAGCCTCGGCGCAAGCACTTTTTCACCAGTTTTTCACACCTCATGCAACCCGCCTGAAACACCTTTTCAGCCCCGTTTCATTCTCCCCTCAAACCCGCATTTTCTATTTTTGTTGCGAGATTTTCTATTTTCACCCGCGCGTTACTTGAAGGGTTTTGGTTCCTCGCTATTTTGAGTGGGGAACAGCTGTCGAATAGGTTGAGCGGCAATACTGATTTCTCAACACGCCTGATACGTCTATTCCCTGCCGCGCTGGTGCTGTGTTTGATGGCTTCGCAGTCTTTGCCACGTGAAGTCACCGTTCCGTTTGGAAGTGTCTCTGGTGCGAGTGCTTCGCGCTTGCGCTTGGGGGCGTGGGGGGTGAGTGTGGGCGCATTGATGTTGTCCGAGACTCGACAGGCCATGGATACCGCGCCGCTCATCCGGTTGCGTGGGTTGACGAAGACGTATGGGAGCGCGGATGCGGCGTTTCAGGCGTTGCGTGGCGTTGATCTGGATATTGCGCGGGGGGAGTTTGTGGCGATCATGGGGCATAGTGGTTCGGGGAAATCGACATTGATGAACATCCTGGGTTGTCTTGATGTGCCGACGACGGGGTCGTATCACTATCAGGGGATTGCGGTGGAGGGGCTTGACGGGGACCAGCGTTCGCTTTTGCGGCGTCATGCGCTGGGGTTTGTTTTCCAGGGGTTCAATCTGCTTGCGCGCACGAGTGCGCTGGAGAATGTCGAGTTGCCGTTGCTTTACCGCGGGCTTGGGAAGGGGGCGCGGCATGAGCGGGCGTTGGAGGCGTTGACGGCGGTCGGGTTGCCGACGAAGTTGCGCAACACGCCCGCGGAGCTTTCGGGGGGGCAGCAGCAGAGGGTGGCGATTGCGCGGGCGTTGGTGACGGAGCCGAGCACGTTGTTCGCGGATGAGCCGACGGGGAATCTGGACACGGGGACGACGCGTGAGATCATGGAGTTGCTGGTGCGGCTCAACGAGGGTTTGGGCATTACGGTGTTGATGGTGACGCATGAGGATGATGTGGCGGCGTATGCGCGGCGGGTGGTGCGCATTACGGACGGGCTTGTGGCGTCGGATGAGGTGCGGTGAGGGGCGGGTGATTTTTGTCTCGAATCTTGTGTGGGCGGGCGGCAGGTTCTTTCGCATGATGTACAAGAACACGAATGGGGGCGGGGAGGATTCCGGGATGGGGGCGTGGCGGCGGGAGGTGGCGCGGATGAGTTTGCCGGAGGTGCACCGGAGTATTCCTGTGCCGGGGAGTGGGCGGGCGGTGAAGGGGTCGTTTTGGCGGAAGATGGCGGCGTTTGCGGGCCCGGGGTTTTTGGTGGCGGTGGGGTATATGGATCCGGGCAATTGGGCGACGGATTTGGAGGGGGGGGCGAAGTTTGGCTACACGCTTTTGAGCGTGGTGTTGATTTCCAATTTGATGGCGGTGCTCATGCAGCATTTGTGCGTGAAGCTTGGCATTGTGACAGGGCGCGATCTTGCGCAGGCGTGCCGGGACCATTACCCGAGGCCGGTGGCGTGGTTTCTTTGGGTGTTGTGCGAGCTTGCCATTGCGGCGTGTGATCTGGCGGAGGTGGTGGGCTCGGCGATCGGGCTGCAGCTTTTGTTTGGAATCCCGCTTGTGTGGGGATGTGTCATCACGGGTGTGGATGTGTTGTTTGTGCTGTGGTTGCAGAGCCGGGGGTTCCGGTGGATTGAGGCGATTGTGGTGGTGTTGATTGCGACGGTTTCGGTGTGTTTTGTGGCGGAGCTTTTTTTTGCGCGCCCGAGCATGGGCGGGGTTTTGCTGGGGTTGGTGCCTGAGCGGGCGATTTTGTTCGATCAGCGGATGCTGTACATCAGCATTGGCATCATCGGGGCGACGGTGATGCCGCATAATCTTTACCTGCATTCGTCGATTGTGCAGACGCGCGCGTTTGAGCGGACGGTGAAGGGGAAGCGCGAGGCGATTCGTTTTGCGACGCTGGATTTGGTGGTGGCGCTGACGTTTGCGTTTTTTGTGAACGCGGCGATCCTGGTCCTTGCCGCGGCGGCGTTTCACGGCGGGGTGAACCAGGATGTCACGGAGATCCAGGATGCGCACCGGTTGTTGAGTCCGGTGCTGGGGGTGTCGGCGGCGGGCACGTTGTTTGCGGTGGCGTTGCTGGCGTCGGGGCAGAATTCGACGCTGACGGGGACCTTGGCGGGGCAGATTGTGATGGAGGGGTTTTTGAATTTTCGCATCGCGCCGTGGTTGCGCCGGTTGGTGACGCGGTTGATTGCGATTGTGCCGGCGGTGCTGGTGATTGCGATTTGCGGGGAGGACAAGACGACGGAGTTGCTGGTTGCGAGCCAGGTGGTGTTGAGCATGCAGCTTGGGTTTGCGGTGTGGCCGTTGATGCGGTTCACGAGCGAGCGGAAGAAGTTGGGCGAGTTTGCCAACCCGTGGTGGATAAAGATCCTGGGCTGGGCGACGACACTGTTGATCATCGGGCTGAACGTCATGCTCTTGATCGGGGAGTTTGCGGGGCGGGGCGGGGCGGCGCCGGTGGCGCATTGAGGACTAAAAGCGCCAGGAGAGGCCGGCTTCAACGGATTGGTGCAGGATGTCGATGGATTTGTATCCGATGAGGTCGGTGCGGTAAACGGGGCCGATGTAGCTTGCGCGGTAGGTGAGGCTGGCGCAGAGGTGCTCGGTGAGGTTCACGAGGACGTAAGGCTTGATCTGCAGGGACCAGTCCCAGTTGCCGCGGCGGGTGACGCGCCCGTTGGCTCGTGTCTCGCCGTAGGTGCCGCCCATGCCGGTGCCGACGAGGGCGCCGAGCTCGATGTGGCTTCCGAGTGAATAGGTGGCGCCGGCGTTGAGGTAGAGCATCCCGGAGTCGAGGCTTTCGTGCTGTGTGGCGCCGGGGGTGTGGCGGTCGCCGGTTGTGGTGAAGTAGAGAAATTCGCCGCCGAATTTCAGTCGCCAGCGGGGGTATTCCTCGTCGCGCGGGAGCGGGAGCATGATGCCGACAGAGAGGCCCCATCCGGTCTGGTTGCGGACTTCGGAGCCGAGGTCGAACACGTAGAGCGCGCCGGCGTGGAACTCGGCGCGGTAGTTGGGGGCGGGCGCGCTGTCCGTGGTGAAGCCTGGCAGGTCGCGCAGGGGGGGGATGCCGTGGCTGACCGGGGGCGGCGTCGTGCCGTGGAGTGCGGTGGCGCACAGGTGGAGTCCGGCGGCGATTCCGGGGAGGAGGCGGGGGCGTGTTTTCATGGTTGTGTCGTGGTGGTGTCTTGGGAGGGTGCGGGCGCCGGGGTGTTCCGGATGTCCACGACCTCGGTGCGCGAGAGCCTGTCGTGCAGGCTGCGATGGCGGGAGTGGAAACATGCCATGAGGAGGTCAAGCAGCCCGACGAGCAGCAGGAGGATGTTGGGGGAGCAAAGGAAGAGGGTTTTCCAAGCCGAGCGGGCGAGTGTCTCGTGGAACCGTGGCGCGGTGGCGTCGGCGGTGCGCAGGGTGCGCAGGTGAAAGATGCGTTTCCCGGGCGAGGCCCCTTTCATGAAGTGTTCCGTCGCGGTGAAGTAGGCGAGGAAAACGGACAGCTGGACGAGGGTGATCTCGCTCACGAGGTTGAGGAGGGGCTCGGGGATGTGGTTGATTTTTTCCGACAGGCTGTGGGCGTTCTGGGAGGCGTTGAGGGCGGAGGTCTGGCGGAGTCTTTCGTAGTGTGTGGCGATGCCCTCCATCCATGTCCCGAAGGCGGCGAGGGCATCGGGATGGCGGGGGATGACGAACCATTTGACGAGGAGCACGGAGCCGAACAGCGCGAGGAGCCAGTCGAGCGAGTGGGCGAGGCTGCGCCAGAGGAAGGGTGCGGGCGGCGGCGGGGGACTGTTCGGTGCGGGCGCGGACATGGCGTGTGGTCTATGCGGCTGCGTCAAAAGGGGAAGCGTTTTGTTTGTGTGTTTCCTGGGAAAAACAAAACCGGGCGGGGGCACCCCGCGCCGGTTTCAAGAGTTTCGGGCGGGTGCCCCGGGTCAGAAACGCAGGCGGTATGCGAGGTTGAGGGACCAGGGCCGGGTGTATTTGGATCCGAACGCGCATTCGTAGTCGAGATGGACTTGCTGTTCGGGATCGAGCTGCCAGGCGATGCCGAAGCCGAGCGTGGCACGGGTGCCGTCGGTGTTGGGCGTGAGTTTGTCCTCGCCGGGGATGCGGATGCTGCCGCCGAGGCTGGATTGCTTTTCGATGCCCGCCTTGGCGTAGGGTTGGATGAGACCGTTGTCGCCGGTGTCGAGGGTTTTTCCGACGCGCAGCCCGACGCCGTAGCGGAAAATGTCGCTGTCGCCCGTGAGGACGCGCACGTCGGAGGCGGTGCCGGTGCTTTGCGCGGTGTAGGTCTCGGAGAAGACGTGCGTGTAGGCGAGCTGGGCGCTGGGCTCGACGAACCAGTTTGCGCGGAGGTTGACGCGGCGTCCGAATTCGAGGGAGAAGCCGAAGGCGTAGTTGTCAAACTCGCCGTGGTAATTCCCGGCGTCGTAGCTGGAAGTGAAATACTGGCCCTTGAGGGTGCCGTCGGCATACCAGCCTTTTTCGTGATACCAGGTGGCGTAGAGGCCGAACGCGGGCGAGTCGGTCGAGCCTTTGCTGTTGCTTTCCTCCTCAAGGTTGCGGGTGGCGTGGAGGAATCCGACGAAGCCGCCGAGGTAGAGCTGTCCGAACTGGCCGAGGGAGACTGCGTGGTCGTAGCCGGCATCAAAGCCGTATTGGTATTCGGTGAATTTGCCCAAGTCCTGGATTTTCAGGTCAACATCCACCTGCTGGGCGTGCCCGCGCAGCCAGAATCCGTTGTTGAGCCCGGGCGTTCCGGCTTGCGCGCCGGTTCCGGCGGCGGGCTCGGGCGCGGGTGGTGGCACGGCGGCCCCCGCGGTGGCGTCGGCCTTGGCGTGGTTGTTGTAGGCGGCGTAGTATTCGGGGGGGATGGCGGCGCGCTTGGAGAGGGCGACGCGGAGTTCGCCAAAGCGTTTGTGGAGGCTGTCGAGTTGCGAGAACCAGCCCATGGACATCGCGCCGGCGGTGTTGAAGATGTTTTTGCCGAGGGTGCTGTAGGCGGTTCGCCCGAAGGCGTAGGTGCCGTTGCCGCCGGGGGTCAGGTAAAACCGGTAGGCGCCGGAATCCACCGAGCCTGTGAAGGTGCCGCCGCCGTGGTTGTTCTTGGCCTCGATGACGACGATGTTGCGTCCGCTGTCCCTGGTGAGGGTGTCGGGGTTGAGCGTGATGTCGGTGAACTGGACGGTGTGCTCGCCGGTGATGTTTCCGGTGATGGTGAGCTTGTCGCTTTGCGTGGGGTCGAGGAGATCCACGGTCAGGTGAAGGGTCCCGTCGCCGCTCAGGTTGCCGTCCCAAGTGATGCGGGCGGGCTCGTAGTAATTGGCGGAGTTGAAGTATATGTTGCCGTGGTTTTCCACGTTGCCGTGGATGTTGTTCACGGTGGCGCTGGCTCCCGCCCGGTTGATGAGTTTGCCCGAGGTGTCGTAGGTGTCCTTGGAAACCTTGGTGGCGGGGTCCGTGGTGCGCGTGAATCCGCCGGCGAGGACGCCGTTGAGGGTGAGGGTGCCGTTGTTTTCCAGTTCCTTGACGTAGAGGGTGTTCGCGGTGAGGGTGCCGTTGTTGGTGAGTTTGTCGGCGGCGGTGTATTGGAGTTTCGTTTGCACGTTTTGCGCGGGGTTGGTCTCGCGCACCATGCCGCCGGCGATGATGCCGTTGGTGGTGGCGGTGCCTTCGTTGACGAAGGTTTTGACGTGGTAACTGCCCGAGCCGGTGAGGGTGCCGTTGTTGATGAAAGTGCCTCCGCCGGTGTAGGTGAGCTTGGTTTCGCGATCGACGCTGTCCTTTTCGATGACTTTGGCCCCGGTGAGGATGCCGTTGATGCTGTTGGTGGATTTTGTGTCGGTAAGTGTCAGGATGCCGGTGGTGCCGAGGGTGTGTTCGGCGTTGGCGTTGAGGTTGTATCGTTTGAAGGCCTGCTCGGTGTCTTTGGCGTCGAAAATGCCTCCGGTGACGGAGACGTAGTTGGCGGATTCGAAGATTTTGTCCGCCCCGGCAACGAGGGTTCCGCTGCTGAGGGTGACGGTGCCCTGGATGCCGTTTTCACGGGTGAAGGTGAGCGTGTTGTTGTCGCCGTCGCTGTTGACGCCAATGTTCACGGTGAGGTTGCCGTCGCCGTTGATCGGGATGTCCATGGTCGCGGGGAATTTCGCGCTGCTTGAGGAGTTGAGCGTGAGTGTGCCGCTGGTGACGTCAAGTGACTTGAGCCCGTAGCTGAGGTAAATGCCGGTGGTTTGCTTTGCAGGGTCGTCATCGGTGGGGGTGTCCTTGACGCCGTAAACGGCGATGTATCCGTAAGCGGCCTTGACGTTGCCGCCGTAGATGATTTCGCGCGTGTTTTCGCGCTGGGTCTCATCGTCGCTGAAGACGACGTTCGTTGTTGCGGTGGCGTCGTTGATGGCGAGGCCGAGCTGTTGGGAGGTGCTGGCGAGGCTGGAAGCTGTGACTTCGACGAGGAGGACGGCGTTGGGGATGATCGTGGTGCTGGCTCCGTCGGTGAGGAGCTCGGTCACCGTGAGGTTTTCATTGGCGTAAACGTCGAGAATTCCCGGGTTGGTGGGGAGCGATGAGACGTTGGCGGGGAAATTTGCCAGCTTGATGGTGGTGCCGCCGATGGTGATGTCCTTGACGACAAGGGTTTGCACGGGGGTTTCCCGGTTGTTTGTGAAATCGAGCGCGAGGACGCCGCCGTTGAGCTCGACCGTGGCTTGGGAAAGGGCGAGCCGGGGGGTGGCGTTGTTGACGAGCCAGGTGCCGCCTTGCAGCTCGACAGTGCCTTGGAAACGCGCGGCGTCGGCCTCGGTTTCGTCGCTGATGCCTGCGCCGCCGTCGGTGTTTGCCCCGAGGGAAAATGTGTTCTTGGCGTTGATGACGAGGCGTGCGCCGCTGTCGTTGGGGTTGGTGGTGTCGTCGTTGAGTTTTGCGTTGAGCGTCCAGTGTTCCGCCGTGTGGGTGTCGTCGGTGTTGGCGGTGTCGTCGATGAGGACGGTGCCTCCGGTGATTTTTAACGTGCCGTGGAAATTGCCGATGGATGCGGTGTTGGTGAGGGTGAGGGTGTTGCTTGTGTTTTTCTTTTCAAGGATGCCGCTTCCGTTGATTGCTCCCGAGAGTGTCTGCGCGGTGGCGTCGGCCTGTTCGAATACGAGCGAGGTGTCCTGCGCTATCTGGATCGCGCCCGCGTAATCGTGGTGGGTGGTTTTGTTTTCTCCGAGTGTGCCGGTGGAGCCGATGATGAGCTTGCCTTCGTTGATTTGGGTTTTGCCCGTGTAGGTGTTGGCGGCGGAGAGGGTGAGCTCGCCTTTGCCGGTTTTGGTGATGCCGCCGTCGTCGGTTATCTCGGCGCCGTATTTGTCTTTGTTTGGGGTGATGGGGCCGAATGTGACGCTGTCATTTTCCTCAATTTTGAAAATCCCGCCGGCGTTGGTAACCATCCAGTTGTTTGTGTAGGAAAGGGGCGTTCCTGCATTGTTCTCGTCCTTGAGGAGGAGGGTGCCGCCGTCGAGGGTTAAGTTTCCAGTGCCAACATTGGCATCTCCGGCGATGCTCAATTCAAGGTTTGCGTGGACGGTGAGGTGTCCGGTGTGGGCGATGTTGTTCCCTGTGAATGTAATGCGGGTGTCGGGGCTGCCTCCGCTGGAGGCATGGAGGTCGAGGACGCCATCACCGGAAATGTCGCCATCCATGAAAATCTTGGTGCCGTTGGGGACAATGACCGCCGCGCCCAGTTTGGTGTCGGTGCCGCCTTGGATCGTCCAATTTCTACGGTGGTGGTAATTGTCGGCCTCGGTCGCCTCGTTTCCGTTGTTGATGATGATGGCCCCGCCGTTGAAGATCAGGCCGTTGGTGGCATTGCCGAGGTTGGCATCTTTTCTGACTTCGAGGATGGAGGTGCCGCTGACGGTTATTGTGCCCGTGAAGGTGTTGTCGTTGTCCAGCACGACCACCAGGCTTTGGCTGCCGGTGTGAATGTGAACGTCGCCATTGCCTGTAACCTTGTTTTTGAGCGTCCCGTTGACGGCAATGCCAAGCGTCGCACCGTTTTGAAGATTAATTTCCGGGACGTTTCCGGCAAACTGCGCCTTGCCAAAGGTATCGATGACGTTGCTGGCGTCCACATGGTTGGCGATGAGTTTCCCGTCCGAAATGATGGTGCTCCCTTGGTAATCGTTCGCGTTGCTGAGAATAAGGGTTCCGGCGCCGGTCTTTTCAAGACTGCCTGTGCCGGTGAATTTTCCGGAAAAAACGATTTCTTTCCCGCTGCCGACCGAAACGGAGGCGGTGCCGTTCAACAACCAATCTTTCTTAAACTCGGTTGAAACCGCTCCTGTGAACTCAAGCGTGGCGCCACTTCCAATCATGTTGGTTCCGGTGGCGTTGAGGTTGTTGTCGATGTCGATCTGGAGCGTCCCGTTTTCAATGAAAACGTTTCCGTAGTTGTTAAATTTGCTGAGCAGGAGGGCATGGACGCCCTGTTTGCGGACAGTCTTGATGCTGCCAAGCGCGTCAAACGCATCATTCAAATTCGGGTCGGCAGGCAAGCCCGGCGCGCTGCCGTCTGTCACATCAATAATGACGGTTTCGTTCTCCAGATTGACTGGCGGCACTCCGGCTGCTGCCAAAGTCCCGCTACCCCAAGTGTATGTGTAAACCGCTCCCGACGCGGCGGGGATGGGCAGTGCGGCGGCGGCAAGAAGAAGCCCGAGTGTGGCGCCGGTGTGGCGGCGGTTGGGGGAAGGGAAGCGGGAGAGGCTTTTCATTAGTTGGAAAAATGAGTTTTTGAAGAGGCGGCAGGACAAGGTGGGAAGCATGGGTGGGCAAGGGAAAAATGGCGCCGGGGGCGTTGTTGGCGCGTAATAAAATTGTCACGGGCATGGGGGCGCGGAGGGGGGATGTGGAGAGTCTGCAAGAGCGTTGCCAAACGGCGAAAGTGGCGCAGAGTGTGGCGCAGACATGGAGCTTTCCTCATGGCATTTGTTTTTTTGCGGGACACTGCTGTATGCGGTGTCGCTGTCGCTGGCCTTGGGTGTGTTGGATCGCTGGGAACGGCGCGGGTGGGGCTGGGCGCCGGTGGTGTTTCTGGCGCTGGGCTTTCTGGCGCAGTTGTGCGGGTTTTGCTGGCGCGGGGCGCAGGGGCGGATGTTTCCGTTGGGCAATGCGTTTGAGTTGTCGCAGGGGCTGGCGTGGGGTGTGGTGGCGTTGACGGGGGTGTTGCGCGCCGTGGTGTCGTTGCGGCTTCCGGTGGCGTTGACTGCGGGGCTCGCAGTGGCGCTGGGGGGGGCGGGGTTTGCGAACCCGGAGTGGGACCGGCCCGCGTCGGCGCATTTTCTGGGGAGCCCGTTTGTGGCATTGCATGTGGGGCTGGTTGTGCTGGGGTATTGTTTGCTGGCGGCGCAGGCGTTGATCGCGCTGGTGTTCCTGTTGCAGAATCACAGCTTGGAGCGGCGGCGGTTTTCGGGGATTTTCCGGTTTCTGCCGCCGTTGCGCCAGGTGGACGGCGCGGGCGCGCTGTTGATGGGGGCGGGCTTTGCGGTGTTGTCGCTGGGGATGTTTGCGGGGTTGTTGACGGTGGTGGTGGTGGCGCCGTCGGCGGTGGCGGTTTTCAAGTTTGTTTGCGCGACGGGAGTTTGGGCGGGCTATGGCGCGGCGTTGTTTTTGCGGCGGAGGCGGCTTCTGCCGGGGGTGCGCTTTGCGTGGGTTTCGTTGGGGTTGTTCGGGGTGGCGTTGCTTGTGCTTTGGCCGGCCAACGCGGTGCGTGGCGCGGCGCCGGGGGGGGCGGCGGTGGCGCTGGATTCCAAGTCGTGAGCGCGAGTCCTGACAGTGCCGGCGGTGTGTTGGGGGGGGGGGCGGAGCCGGGCTTCGGGGTGCTTGCATGCACGCACGAGACGGCGGAGTTGGGGGTGCGGGAGTTGCTGGCGGTGGCGCCGGGGGGGGAGGCGTCGTTTTATGAGGCGGCGCTGGGGGTGGCGGGCGTGCGCGAGGTGGTGCTGTTGAACACGTGCAATCGCGTGGAGGTTTATGTCGCGGGGCGCGGTGTGGACGCGGTGGCGTTGGCGGGGTTGCTGGCGCGGGACGGGGGGCTGCCGGTGGACGGGGTGCTGGCGCATTGCAGGTGGCTGGAGGGACGCGCGGCGGTGGGGCATTTGTTTGGGGTGGCGGCGGGGGTGGATTCGCAAATGGTGGGGGAGGGGGAGATTCTGGGGCAGGTGCGGGAGGCGTATGCGGGGGCGCTGGCACGGGGGGCGACGGGGGCGGTGTGCAACAGGGTTTTCCAAAAGAGCTTTCAGGCGGCGGCGTGGGCGCGCGCGTCCACGGGCATTGGCGCGGGGCAGGTGAGTGTCGGGAATGTGGCGGTGGAGCTGGCGGGGCGAATTTTCGGGGAGTTGGGCGATTGCAGTGTGCTGGTCTTGGGGACGGGGGATGTGGGGCGCAAGACGGCCCATGCGTTTGTGTCGCGGGGGGCGCGGGCGGTGACGGTGGCGAGCCGGACGTTTGCAAACGCGCGCGCGCTGGCGGCGGAGGTTGGAGGGGCGGCGGTGGAGCTGGCGGTGGCGTTGGAGTCGCTGGGGCGGCATGATGTGGTGATTGGCTCGGCGGCGGTGGCGGCGCCGTTGGTGGGTCTGGATGCGGTGCGCGGGACGGTGCGGGCGCGCGCGCGGGGGGCGTTGTTTTTGATCGATCTTGGGTTGCCGCGGAATTTTGCCGCGGAGGCGCGCTGGGTGCCGGGGGTTTATCTTTACAATTTGGACGATCTTTCGGCGATCGCGAACGAGAATTTGCGGGCGCGCCTTGCCGAGGTGGCGAGGGCGAAGGCGGGCTTGGCGGCGCGTGCGGACAGGGTGTGGGGAGTTCTTCTGCGCGGGATGCGGTGAGCGCCCCCCTGGGGGGTTATTTCCCTTTGAATTGTGGGGGGCGCTTTTCCTTGAAGGCGCGAATGCCCTCGGCGTAGTCCTCGGAGTCATAGACGCTGCGCCGGATGGCTTGGATGCGCTCGGCGGTCTCGGCGTCAATCAGCGCGCCGCGCGTGAGCAGTCGGAACTGGGCTTTGATGGCGCGCACGGCCAGCGGGGCGTTGGCGGCGATGTGCCCGGCGCGTTTGGATGTGAAGGATTCGAGTTGCTCGCCGGGGACGATGTCGTTCACGAAGCCGTTGTTGTGCGCTTCCTGGGCGGACACGGGTTGGGCTGTGAAAAACATTTCCTTGGCTTTGTTGAGGCCGATGTGGTTGACGAAGTGCATGAGGCCGGAGGGGTTGTAGGGGATGCCGATCTTGGCGGGTGTCATGGCAAAGGTGGCCGTGTCGGAGGCGATCACCATGTCGCACGAGCAGCAGAGGTCGCAGGCGCCGCCCCAGACGGAGCCTTCCACCATTGCGATCACGGGCACGGGGCAGTCCTGCACGCTGCGCAGCAGCATCTCGAGCGGGTCGCTGTAGGAGAGTGGATCGCGGCGGGGCGCGGGCAGTTCGTTGATGTCGTGCCCGGCGGACCAGACGCGCGCGCCGGGCGCGGCCCGGATGATGATGACGCTGGCGCCGTGCTGTTCGAGCGCGCCAAGGGCGTCCATCAGTTCTTCCATGAGGCGGTGGCTCAGGCAGTTCAGCCGCGATGGGTTGTTGAGAATTATCGTGCCGGAGCGGTTTTCCAGGGATGCGAGGACAAGGTCGTGTTGCCGGGATTCGAGGGTGTTTCCGCCTTTGGGCGGTGTCGGGGGGGGGGTGAAATTTTCAATATTCATCGGGGGCCGATGCTGCGAATCGTCCCCGGTGGCGCAAGCGCGCAAAAAGGAACGCGGTGGCGCGGCGGTTGTTTCACCCCGCCTTTACGTTGAGTATTTTCAGCAGTGCGGGCAGGTCCATGTTCTCGCGGATGAGGCTTTCGATGACGGGGATTTTGTCCGCGTCCTCGGGCTGGGTCTTGACCGTCATGTTGTTGATCTTGGTTGTGACGGCGAAACTTTCCTCGTGGGTACCGACGATGGGGATGTTGGTCTGGCGGAGCATCCCGAGGATGCGGTCGTTTGGGCGGAGCTTGTTCGTGAGGATGATGCCGCAGGCGACGGGGGCGTTGAGTATGCCGGCGCTGGCGATCATGGAGAAGAGGAGGTCCTCGCGATCCCCGGGCATGATGACGAGGACGCCGGTGCCGAGGTGCTCGGAAATGGTGTTCGCGGACATGGCGCCCATGATGACTTTTGTGATGCGCTCGCTTGTCATGGGGTCGTTGGGGCGGTGCAGCCAGAGCCCGCCGATTTCCTGCACCACCTGGGTGAGGTTGGGGCGGGCAAGGCGTTCGTGCAGGGGGAGGACGCCGAGGAGGGGGATGCCAATGCGCGCGAGGCCCTTGCCGGCGTATTCGCGGACGTAGTCGATTTTGTCGCGGAGAACTTTGTTGAGGATGACGCCGATGCACTCGACGCCCATTTTGTCAAAGAGGGCTTTGTTGATGGCGATTTCGTCCACGGGTTTCCCGATTCCGCCGCCGGAGACGAGGATGCACTTGGATTGGAGGAGGCGGGCGTTGGTGGCGTTGGAGCTGTCAAACACGGCCCCGACGCCGGCATGTCCGGAGCCTTCGATGATGATGACGTCCTTCTCGTAGGCGGACCGGTCAAAGGCGCGGCAGATGCGGTCAACGACCCGGGGGTGGTGCTCCTGCGGGTTGTCGAGGTAGCGGCGGGTGAAGGTGGGGTCAATCGCGATGGGGCTCATGGCGGCAATGGGGATGTTGACGCGGTAAATGGTGTTGATGAGCTGCGTGTCCTCGTCAACGGGGAAGCCCTCGACTTCGATGAGACGCTGCGCGATGGGTTTGATGTAGCCGACCTTGTAGCCAAGTGTGCGCAGGGCGCCGTAGAGGCCGAGGCAGGTGGTGGTTTTCCCTTCGTTCATGCGCGTGGCGGCAATGAACACGCGCGGTGTGGAGGTGTTGAGCGGACGGTCGAGCAGCCCGGGAACGTTTTCGGCAAACAACGGATGGGCGCGATGGCGGGCGGGGGTTGCGTCTGCGTTCGCGGCGGGTGTGCGGGGCATGGCGGGCGGCTCGGGTCCTTGGGGGTGGCGTTATTCCGCGGGAAGTTGGTGCGGATAGAGGTAACGGCGGTCAACGGCCTGGGCGGCGACGATGACGGAGGTGCCGAAAATGTCGTGCGCGCTGGCACCGCGCGAAATCTCGGCGACGGGGCGGTCGAGCCCGGTGAGAATCTGCCCGTAGGCGGGAATGTTGGAGATGATTTGCACCATCTTGGACGCGATGTTCCCGGAATTAAGGTCCGGGAAGACGAGGACGTTGGCCTGCCCGGCAACGGAGCTTTCGATGTCCTTGATGGCCGCGGTGAAGGGGTCGAGCGCGGCGTCCACTTGCAGTTCCCCGTCGATCTCGATGGGCATCTCGAGCGCCCTGACGCGCTCCTTTGCGAGGACGGCGGCGGCCTTTATGCGCTCAATGGCGGGATTTTTGCTGTTGATGCTCTTGGTGGAGTAGGCGAGGAGCGCGACGCGCGGGGGGCGGTTGGTGAGGTGGTTGACCAGCATCGCGGTGGTGCAGGCGATGTCCGCCAGCTGCGCGGCGGTGGGCTCGGGGATGACGGCGCAGTCGGCGAGGAAGAGCGCGCCGTCAATGCCGAACTTGGCCTCCTCCATTTCCAGGATTTGCATGGAGGAGACGGTCTCGATGCCGTGCTGGCGCGGCAGGATTTGCAGGATGGGGCGCAGCCCGCTGGCGGGCCCGACTGTCGCGCCCGAGACCATGGCATCGGCGCCGCCGGTGGCGACCATCATGGTTGCGAAATAGTTGGGATTGGCGAGATACTCGGCGGCCTGGTGCTCGTCGAGCCCGCTGAAACGCTGGTGCCCGCGGAACTTGACGACGTATTCGGGAAGTTCGTCGCTGCGCGCGGGCTCGACGATGCGGATGCCGTCGAGCTTGATGTTCAGGCGCGCGGCGTTGATTTTGATGCGCGTGCGGTCCCCGAGCAGGATGGGGACGCCGAGGCGGCGCGTGGCAAACTGGCGCGCGGCCTGAATGATGCGCGTGTCGGACCCTTCGGGATAAACGACGCGCTTGGGGTGGTTTTGGAGCCGGACAGAAAGGCGGTTGATGAGTGACATTGGGTGGGGGCCTTGGTTGTTAAATTAAATTGTTGTGTCGGGAATTGAAACGCGGGCGACTGTGCCGGGCTCCCCATTTGCCGTCAACACCAACACGCGGGGCTTTGTCCGCACATTCGGCCCCGCGCGCCGTCACCTTCCTTGACAACGAAAGCCCGCCAAGGCCAAATCAATCCCGACAACCCAAAGATGACTCGCATGAAAAACACCTTGATGACATCCCTCGCCCTCAGCCTTGCCTTGTTCCTCGGCGCCCCGCGCCCTGCCCATGCCCAGAGCGCCGCCAAGATTGCCGGGCTGGAGCAGGAAATGGCCACGGTCCGGGAGGAGCTTCAGCGTCTCCGCGAGGAAGTCCAGGACCTGCGTGCCGCCCTCAGGAATGCGCAGGCGCAGAGCTCCTCAACCAGTGCCGCCAATGCCTCCGTCCAGCAACAACTCAACGCCAACGCCCATGCCATCCAAGCGCAGGACCTTGAGATGAAACGCCGTGTCACGCTCCTTGCCGAGCAGACCAACAGGGCCCTCGCTGATCTTGCCCGCCGCGTGGACGCCGTTGCCGGCGGTGCCAATGTTGCCGGCCCCGAGACCAACCCCGTCCGCCCCTCCCCCCCGCCCATCCCGCCCGGAATGCCGTCCACGGGCGTCCCCTACAAAATCAAGCCTGGTGACAATCCCGACAGAATTGCCCGCGCCCACAATTCCCGCGTCGAATGGATTCTCGCCGCCAACAAAATTGCCGACGCCCGCCGCCTCAAGATAGGGCAGGAGATTTTCATCCCCCAACGGGCGCTTCCCCCGGCCCCCCCCCAGGCTGTCCCCGCTCCGCCCGCCAATACCACTCCAGCCGAGGCTGCCGCCACGCCCGCCGGCTCCACCCCAAGGGACAATTGATCAAAACGCGCACTCTCCACGACAACGATGAGCACACCCAAGAAAAGCCTCGGACGCGGACTCAACACACTCATCAGCGGCGGCGCGAAGAGAGGCTCCAAGCCCGTTGCTCCTCCCCCCGCCACCCCGCCACCCCCGGCGCCACCCCAAGCCCTGCCGTACCAAGAGCTTCCCGTTGCAAAAATTGTCCCCGCCCGCTGGCAGCCCCGCCGCGAGTTTGACGACCAGGCGCTTGCGCAACTCGCCGACTCCATCCAGGCGGAAGGTCTTCTCCAGCCCATCCTCGTGCGCGCGACCGACGAGGGCTACGAGCTTATCGCCGGGGAACGCCGGTGGCGCGCCTATCAAAAACTCGCCCTCAAAGCCATACCCGCCCGCATCCTCAACGCCAGTGACGCCGCCACTGCCGTCATGACGCTCATCGAGAACCTCCAGCGCGAAGGCCTCAACCCCATCGAAGAGGCGATCGGCTACGCAAGCCTCATGCGCGACTTCAACCACACACAGGAAACCGTTGCCGAGCGCGTTGGAAAACCCCGCGCCACGATCGCAAACAGCGTGCGCCTGCTCACCCTCAACCGCGAAATCCAGGGCTATCTCGCCAAGAACATGCTCACGTCCGGCCATGCAAAAGTGCTCCTCGGGCTCCCCACCGAGGGCGACCAAGTGCAGCTCGCCCGCCGCATCATCGAGACCGGCGCCAGCGTGCGCGAAGCCGAGCACCTTGTCCGCAAGCACAAGTCTGCCGCCCCCGTCCGCCCGGGAGGGGCTCCCGTGTCCGGGACGCACCATGCCGCCGAGATCACAGCCGCCATCAACGACATCGAACGCCGCCTCACCACGCGCCTGAACACCAAGGTCCGGGTCCAGCACGGCCCCCACAAAGGACGCATCCTCATAGAATATTACAACAACGAGGACTTGCACCGCATTCTTGAAAAACTCGGCGCCGCCACATAACGCCCGCCCCCACTCATGTCCGCCCACACCACCCGACGCCGCCAAAGCTCGCTTGACCGCATCCTTGGCCGCGTGGACGACCTCGACCAAGCGAGCCTCGCCATACTCGTCCAACGCCTCGCCGCGGAACGCCACCTGCTCGAAACCCTCTTTAACACAATCCAGGAAGGCATCCTGGTCATCAACGCCGACGGTCTCATCGAGTACTCCAACCGCGCCGCCAACCACCTCGTCGGCTTGAACGAGAACGACACCGGCAAGGCCGTCATCTGGAAACTCATCCCGGGGCTCGCGCGCACTCTCAGCCACACGCTGGATGTCGAAACACCCGCCCCCAACATTGCCCGCGAGATCGAAATCACCTATCCCGAGCCGCGCCACGTCCGCCTCCACCTCAGCCGCCTTGACGCCGACGCCACTCCATCCGCCAGCGCGCGCCACCTCGTGATCCTGCTCGACATCACCGCCGACAAGATCAGCACGGAAAACCTTGTCGAGAGCGAGCGCATCAACTCCATCTTCACACTGGCCGCGAGCGTCGCGCACGAGCTCGGCAACCCGCTGAACTCCATCCACATCCACCTCCAGCTCATCCAACGCCACCTCTCCAAACTCTGCGCCCCCGCCCCCGCACTCGCCCGTGTCGCGGACTCCGTGCGCATTTGCACCGAGGAGATCACACGCCTTGACGGCATCATCCACCACTTCCTCGAAGCCATCCGCCCCAGCCCCCCCCAACTGCAGGACGTCCACCTCCTGGCGACGCTCGCCGAAGTGCTCACCCTGCTAAAAACCCAGTGCGAAGACCTCGGCATCCGCGTCACCCTGAACACCCCACAGGAACTCCCACTCGTGAGCGGCGACAAAAACCAGCTCAAGCAACTCTTCTTCAACATCCTCAAAAACGCCATGGAGGCAATGGACCGTGGCGGGCGCATCGACATTGCCACGGAAAGCGACGACGACCACGTCCACATCCACATCCGCGACACCGGCGCCGGCATCGAGCGCGATGCCATGACGCGCATGTTTGACCCCTATTACACGACAAAAAAAGGCGGGCACGGACTCGGCATGATGGTCGTGATGCGCATCCTGCGCGCGCACGGCGGAGAGCTCGGAGTGGAAAGCATCCCGGGGCACGGCACAACCGTCACAATCCATTTCCCTCAAAAACACCGGCGCATCCGGATGCTCTCCAGCGCATAAGCGCCAGCCCCACCGTGACGACGCTTTTTTTGTGCCCGCAATATTTTTGAAAAAAGAGCTTGCGCAAACCCCGCCCCATCCTTTTTTAGGTTCCTCGCTGTTTTGAGTGGAAACGCTGCGAAAGTTGAATAGGGTTGTGGGGAATTTATGAATAGAATTTTCATGACTACAGAAAAACTTTTTGAACAACTTCTTGGTCTTGCTGATGAGTGGCGGGTGGAATCCTGCACCTTTGATGCAAGGTTCCTCGCTGTTTTGAGTGGATAGCCTGCGAAAGTGCTCTGGGTTATGGAGGATTCATAAGCGGATCTTTATGGCCGCAAAAAAAATTGATCCGAACTGTGGGATATAGTCGGCTG
>JAITIB010000072.1 GCA_031279675.1 Puniceicoccales bacterium
CCAAACAAAAACCACCCCCCAAAACCCGCCTTTTTAATTTTGGCCCCCCCCCGCCCCCCCCCCTGGGGGTTTATTGCCCCCCCCCCCCCCCCCCCCCCCCCCTAATCGCGGGCTAACCAAACTCTCCAAACCAACGCTCTTCGCTGCCGCAGCCTTGTTCGCGGGCACGTGCGGGCTTGAGGCGGAACGTTACCTATGGAATGCCACGAGTGGATTGTGGAGTGCCGCCGCGTCGTGGACTCCCGCAGGGGCGGGTTGGGGCGCCGGCGATTCCAACCACGCGTATTTTTACGCCACCAGCGGCGGACTTCGCACGGTGACGATTGATACGGATGTTTACATCACCAACGAGCACACGACGGGCTCGGCGGATCTTTACGACTATGGCCTTTCCCTCAATACCAGCCAGGCATGGACATTTGCAGGGGCGGGCGCGATCAAGGGTGACGGTGTCATCCGGGTGCGCGCGAATAGCACGGTTCGCTTTGAGGGGACGGGCTCGTATGGGAACACAGGGGGTATGTTTTTCGATTACAGCGTCTCAAATAATTCCAAATTTTATTTCGGCAAAACAGGCGGCGCCGTGGCCGTTTCCGCGGGGTCCGATTTGATTTTTAACAATACCAGCGGTTCTTACTCGATCGAGGTTTACACGGAGGCCGACGGGCAGTTTGGCTTTGACGCCTTGACCGGCAAAGGGGTTGTCGCCGACTTTAACTCGGGGAATGCGACGGGTTCGAGCCGCTGGATTCGTTTCCAGCTCATGGGGACGGAGCAAAGCTTTGCGGGCTTGAGTTCGGGCAACCCTGCCGGTCCCGGCACCGTTGGCAGTGGCGCCCTTCAAAGCGTTCACTCCACTGATGTGGCAGGAGACTCCACGCTTGTCATCAACACGGAAGCCGGGAAGTCGTATGTTTTCAACGGATTCCTGCGCGACAACAACAACACGGCTGCCACCGCGTCACTGACGTCAAAACTTAACATTGTGAAAAAAGGCGGGGGCACCCAGGTGTTTGTCGCCCCGTATTCTTCCTCCACGATTGCCGGGTTTGCTTACACGGGGACGACCAGCGTCGAGGCCGGCGTGCTGGAGTTCCGCGAGATTTTGGCGACAAACTCCCAGAATGTCATCAACAGCGCGACGACGGTGAGCGGGTCGGGGACGCTCCGGTTTGCCAGCCCTGATGCCATTCCCGAAATCCAGAGCTCCATGGTGCTTCAGAATGGCGGCACGGTGGAATATGCCAACGGGGCTGCTGTCACGGCCTCGGGAAATGTTTCCGGGACGGGGAGCTTGGTAAAAAGCGGCGCCGGGGACGTGTTGTTCAAAAGCAACACGGTGGCGTTGGGCTCCAGCTCGCTCATCGATGTCCGGCAGGGGACGTTCAATGCGAATGTTCTTGGGCAGTCCGCCGGGGACTGGTCCGGGAACCGTGCCCGGCTCAATGTCGGCGCGTTGAGTGTGTTTGATTTTGGCGGGGGTGATGTGACCGTGGGCGCGCTCAGCGGAGCGGGCACCGTGGCCACCGGGGGAAATGTTTTGAGGATTGTCGCCACGGGCAATGATCCCGCGTCCACCTTCAGCGGTGGCGTCACCGGTGCCGGGACGGTCGTCAAGGAGGGCGTCGGCACACAGTATTTTGGCGGGACAACCGCGGCGGTGTCCGGCGCCTTCGAAGTGCATGAGGGAGCGGTGATTTTGGCCAATGCCAGCCTGGTGGTTTCCGGTGGCGTCACGGTGGACAACGGCGGCGCCTTTGGTGGCGTCGGGACGTTTGCCGGTTCCTTGGCGATTGATGGCGGCACGCTGGTTGTTGGCGCTGATGGCGGTGGCGGCACGCTGCGCATCGACGCGGCGGGGCCGGTGGAATTGATAGGCACCACGCTGCTGTTCAACTTGGGCGCGGCGGAGACCGTGCTCAATTTTGCCGGCGCGACTGTGACCGGGGATGTGGCGCTCACGGCAATTGTGAACGGCTGGGTGGATGGCGGGCGCCTGTCGATCGTCGGGGTGAACGGGAGCCTGTCCGTTGATCAGTGGACCGTTCAAGGTGAGCCCGGGCTGCGGTTCGTCGACAAGGGATACGGGGAGTATGGGCTTGCGATGATTCCCGAGCCCTCGGCCTGCGCGTTGTTCGGTGGCGCCGGCGTGCTGGCGCTGGCGTTGTTGCGCCGGCGGTTGCGCCGGAACGCGGGATGAGTTTCCCGCGGTTCCATGCGTATTGCGGGGCACGGGTGGAGACACCCGTGCTTTGTTTTGCCGGTGCGGAGGGAGAAGAGGCTTGGCTATTTCCCGGGAATGTTTTTCAACGCGCGCCCATGCGTCTTTTGCGGATACTTTTTTTTCACGAACTGCGGTCGCTGGCCTTTGCCGCGCCGACATGTGTCGCTGCCGTTGTGTTTCTTTCCCTGATGGGTTGGATTTACCATCTGGCGCTTGCCGATGCGGTCGGGGTGTCCCATGCCGACACGCCTGTGCAGACGTATTTCAGGGCGTTCGCGGTGCCGTTGCTTTTCATTGTGCCGCTTTTGACGATGCGCAGCTTTGCGGAGGAGCGGCGCCTGGGGACGCTCGGGGCGTTGTTCTCGACACCGGTGCACGCGGCGCAGGTGGTGGTGGCGAAGTTTGCCGCGGTTTACGCGTTTTATCTTTTGCTGTGGGCGGGCGCGTTGTTGTTTCCGTTGGTGGCGTGGGGGATGCTTGGGGGGCTTTACGGGGATGAGCGCCTGCTGTCGTTGCCGTCGTTGCTGGGGGGGGCGGTGTTTGTCTCGGTGAGCGGGTTGTTGTATGTGGCGGCGGGGATTTTTGCGAGCGCGTTGACGCGGAGCACGCTGGTGGCGGCGTTGCTGACTTTTTGCGCGTTGTTTGTCCTGGTGGTGTTCGGGCGGGTGTTGCAGCAGGTGCCCACGGGCGGGTATGCGTCGGTGGAGCGTTTGCTGGCGTCGGCGGAGTATCTGGACACGTTCCACCATCTGGATGTGTTTTTGAGGGGGATTGTGGACACGCGCCCGTTGTTCCTCTTTGGCTCGGGGGCGCTGGCGATGCTGGGTTTGGCGACGCTTGCGGTGGGGGCGCGGGTGTAGGGCGGGGGAACGAATGTTTTTTTTGGCAATTTTTTCTCAATGACTCACAGGTTTGATGATTTCAAGGTGGCGCGGCGCTGGAATGCGCTCAACCGGTTTTTGCAAATTGTGCTGAGCATTTCGCTCGTGCTCTTGCTGAACGCTCTGGCGTCGCGCTCGGGTGTGCACTGGCGCTGGCATGTCGGGGCGGCGGACCATCGCCTGCTTGCCATCGAGACCGTGAAGTCCCTTGAGATGGTGGCGCGCCGCGCGCCGCAGGGGGGCTCGGAGCCGTGGGTGCGCGTTTACAACGTGCTTGCGGATTCGGGCGCGGGGGTGGACGAGGCGCAGGCGGGCGGGGCGGCCTATTTGCGCAAACAGCTTGAGCCGATGCTGGATGACTTTTTGTTCGCCGCGCAAAAGACCGCGCCCGCGGGGTGGTTGAGCGTGGAGCGTGTGGACCGGATGCGCAACGCGGGGGCGCGCGCGGACTTGCTCAGCCAGAATCCGGGGCTGGAGTTGAGCGATGCGGTGGCGCTTGTGATCGTGTGCAAGGACAAGCGTTTTGGGAAGGAGCCGCGCCGCAAGCTCATCAGCACTTATGACATTTGCCGGTATCGTGAAAACGGGGAACCGGATGCGTTCCGGGGCGAGGAGGCGCTCGTGAGCGCGCTGTTGGACGTGACCAGCGAGACGCCGCAAATTGTTTATCTCACGAGCGGGCATGGCGAGATGAGCACCGCGGACATGGGCGAACGCGGGCTCTCGTCCCTGGAGTTGAAATTGCGCGCGCGCAACATCCCGACCCTCCCGCTTGACCTGGCCAGGGTCAATGAGGTGCCGACCAACGCGAGCCTTGTCCTCATTGCCGCGCCCCGGCAGGCGTTCACGCCGGCGGAGGTTGACAAACTGCGCCGTTACATGCGCGAGCGCAACGGACGGCTTGTCGCGCTCATTGACCCGGGCGCCTCTCCGGGGCTTGAGGACTTGTTTTACGACTGGGGCGTTTTTGTGGACAACGCGCGCGCATGGGACGCCAGCCCGGATGCCGCCGACACCAAGGGCAATTTGCTCGTGCGCATCTCCGGCGTGTCGCACGGCCTGACGAAACTGCTCGCGGGGCATGGGCAGCTGGCGTTGGGGCGTGCCCGCGCGGTGTTTCCCGACCCCGGCAGCCCGCCCGATGACACGCTGCACGTGACGCAGCTCGCCGGCACCACGCCTGATCCCAAGCTCTCCTGGGGCGAGCGCGACCACGCCACGATGCCCTACCGGAACAATCCCGAGCGGGGGGACCTCCCGCCGCCCGTGGGAGTCGTCACCGTCGCCGAGCGCGCCGCCGGTTTGCGCATGAATCTGAAACTTCCCGGCGGACGCATGTTGGTCGCGGGCTCGGGGGCGATGGCGGGCAACGCCCTGATTGACAGCAACAACAACGCGTTTTTCCTCCTGAACACCATCAACTGGATGCTGGATCGGGAGCAATTGCTGAACATCCCCCCACGCCCCCTCCCGGACTACAAGCTCGACGCGACGTGGCCCGACCTGAAGCGCGTCGCGTGGCGCTTTGCGCTCATTCCCGCCGTGGTCGCCCTGCTCGGCCTGTGCGTCTATTTCTGGCGGCACAACACATGACGCAATGGCGCGCTCATGGGACGCACGCGAGCATTTCATCCTTTCGCCACAGCCGGTTTTGCTTATTTTGGAGGCTGTATGGTTCCAACGCAAAATCTCAGGGTGCGCGAAACGGTGCGCTTGCTTTCGCCACGGCAGCTCAAGGCGGCGCTGCCCGTTTCCGAGCGTGCCAACGAGACCGTCGCCACCGGACGCGACGAAGTCCGTGCCATTCTTGACGGGCTGGACACGCGCATGCTCGTCGTCGTCGGCCCGTGCTCCATTCACGACCCGAGTTCCGCCTTGGAATACGCCCGGAGGCTGGCGGCGCTGCGCGAACACCTCAAGGACAGGCTTTGCATCGTCATGCGCGTTTACTTTGAGAAACCCCGCACCCGGCTTGGCTGGAAAGGACTGATCAACGACCCATTCCTCAACGGAACCTGCGACATCGAGACCGGCCTGAGGACTGCCCGCGAGTTGCTGTGCGAAATCAACACGCTCGGGCTGCCCTCGGCCACGGAATTCCTCGACCCCTACGTGCCCCAATACCTTGACGATCTCGTGACATGGGCCGCCGTCGGCGCGCGCACCACCGAGTCGCAAACACACCGCGAAATGGCCAGCGCGCTCTCCATGCCCGTCGGCTTCAAGAACGCCACGGACGGCTCCTTGCAAGTCGCCATGGACGCAATGCTCGCCGCGCAATCCCCCCACAGCTTCCTCGGCGTGGACGAGGACGGCTTCACGGCGGTCATCCGTTCCATGGGCGTGACACACGGGCATGTGGTTTTGCGCGGCGGCAAAGACCACCCCAACTACGAACCGGAATTTGTGGACGCGGCGGCCTCCGCCCTGCGCGCCGCGGGCTTGCGCGAACTGCTGATGGTGGACTGCAGCCATGCCAACTCGGGGAAAAACCACGAGAACCAGGTCCCCATCTTCCGCAACCTCATCGCGCAACGCGCCAACGGCGGCAGAGCGCTTGCAAGCCTCATGCTTGAGAGCCACCTGCACGCGGGGAGCCAGACTCTGGGGAAAAACCCGCAAGAACTGCGTTACGGCGTCTCCATCACAGACGCGTGCATCGACTGGGCCACGACCGAAATGCTCCTCATGGAGGCTGCCGCAAACATCCGGCACTGATCTTACAACGCATTCCGTAGAGGGTGAAGTGCTAAAAGAGCTGGAAGAGACATGGTGGACTGAAAAATACAAGTTCACTTGCTACCGCAATCGGGCGGATGTTCTGATGTGCATCCTTTATGAACGATCAAATGGAACGAAAGTGGCCGATTTTAGTTTGGAGAGGGGAGAATCCTTTCGTTACGGCGACTTTGAGGTTACTTTGCGCCCAATGAAAGAGGAATGAAGCATGGGCATTATATCTGGAGAAATGGCCACGTTGAACTATCGTTAAATTCCTTGCTTGCCTTTCCCTCAAAACGAGTGTGGTATGCGGGAAATCATCGGCGGCACTTTGGAATGATCCGTGGTGGCGAGGGTGATTTGAAAACAATAATCCGGAAACAACTCAGACCTTCGTCATCCATGAATACTCATCCTGAATCAGACTTCACCCTCGCGGCGGTTTCGCGGTCAGGGGGGGGG
>JAITIB010000043.1 GCA_031279675.1 Puniceicoccales bacterium
CGCCGGCCCCCCCCCCCCCCCCCCCCCCCCCCCCCCCCCCCCCCCCCCCCCCCCCCCCCCCCCCCCCCCCCCCCCCAGCGCAATTCAACGCCGAGGTGGCGTCGCTTGCGGTGCCGTCTTGGTAACGGCGCGTTGTGAGGGATGTGTTTTTCATGATGTATGGTGTTGGATGGTTTTACTGAGTTATTGGTTCAACCACCAACGTTCCCGGCAGGGCCTTCCTGCGGTGGCGTCGGTGATTTTCCAAAGAGCATATCCTCCACGCGGAAAATGCAAGCGGAAAAATGGCGTCGGGTTTCCCTCAGGCACTTTCGTGCTGGATGGCGAGATCGGGGCGTTTTTCCGCCGGGAGTTCGTGACAGACAAACTGGATGGTATTGTGCGCCGTCCACTCCATGTCGTGGACGATGGCGCGGATGCGGCCTTGCAAAAAATGGCACCCCAAATGGGCGATGATTGCGATGACGAGGCCGAGGGCCGTTGTGCTCAGGGCGGACACGGTGTGCGCGGCAAAGGCATCCGCGGTGGCGTAATGGCCCTGGTCGCGCATTGCGAGAAAGGCTTTCAGGAGGGCGATGACAGTGCCGGTGAGACCGAGCAGGGGGGCGAGCTTCGCCATCGCGGCAATGGTGCCGATGCGGCGTTCGAGCGGGGGAACTTCGAGCAGGGCGGCGCCCTCGGCGGCAACGCGCATGCGCGCCTCGCTTTCGCCGGCGTGCAGGAGTATGGCCTTGACGATGCGGGGCATGGGGCCGGGCGTTTCCTCGCAAACGGTGAGAGCCTCGACGGGGCGGCCTTGGCGCAGGTTGTTTTTTATGCCTTCGAGGAAGTCACGGGCGTTGATCTGGCCCTTGTGCAGGTAGTGGGTGCGCTCAAAGAGATAAAACAGGGTGAGGGTGCTTGCCAGCAAGAGCGGCCAGAGAAAGGGGCCGGCGGCGGAAAGGAGACTGTATTCCTGAAGTGTGTTCATTGGGTGAGGGATGGTGATGGAGAGGGGCCTGGCGCGGACGAAACGGGGGAGGCTTCCGCGGGTGGAATGCGGGGGAGCTGCGAGAGTTCACGCCAGGCGATGTTTTGGAAAGGGAGGCGGCGCCCGGGTGTGTTCTGGACGTCGTTGTTGTAATCGAGAAGGAGGCGGTAGAGCGTGGCGGCGGTGGCGTTGTCGTTGCGCGCCTTGCTGGAATCGGCGAGGTTCATCAGGGTGCGCGCGGTCCAATACCGGGCGTTGGCCCCAAGGAGCGGGGCGTCGGGACCGGGGGCTTTCAAAAGCTGGGTGATGACCTTCCAGCGCGCCTCGTCGGCCTCGCGGGCGATGTCCGCCGGGGCGCGCCCTCCGGCTTGCGGGTCGGGACGGCGCGCGGCGAGGGCATTGCCCCATTTGCATCCGGCCTCGGCCTTGAGATCGGAGGATTTGTGGGGGAGACTGAAAAGGCGGTCGTAGGCGTCAATGGCAAGGTTGAGGTCGGTGTCGCGTGTGGCGGGAGTGAGCGTGGCCTTGGCATAAAGGCAGTCGGCGCGAGCGAGCTCGGCACGCCAGCGCCGGGGTGTGTTGTCAGGGAGCCGGGTGAGGAGCTGCTCGTAAATGGCAAGGGCGTCGGCAAAGTTTGCGGTAATGCGGAAGAGGTCGGCCTGCTGAAGCTTTGCGGCGTCGGCAAGGGGGTGGCGGGGATAGTCGGTGGCAAATTTTTCGAGGGCCTCAATCGCCTGGCGATAGGGCTGGCTGGAGGTGCCGCTTTGGCTTTGGGCGATGTGCTGCTGGGCAATCTCGTAGAGCGCCTCGGCGCCGTAATCGGAAAGAGGGGGCTGGAGGTGCCGGGGGTAGCGTTGGTGGGCGGTGGCGAGAATGCGCAGGGCCTGGGAATAGTCGCCGCGAGCGGCATGGCTGCGGCCCTCAAGGAGGTAGGAGGCGGCGGTGGCTTCCTCGTCGGGATATTTCCGGCGCAACTCGTTGAGTATGGCATGGGCGGAGACGGGATCGGAGGGAAGCATGGCTCGCGCCTTGAGAAGGATGGTTTTGCTGAGTATGGCGCGGGTTTGCGCAAGAAGGGCCGGGGGGGCGGACGGGGGGAGTTTTTCCATGATGGCGGTGATTTGCGCGGCGAGCTGGATGGCTTGCGCGGTATCGTCCGCGGCGAGCGCGAGAAGGGCTTGCTGCCAGAGGAAGCGTATGCGGTGGGTGGTGTCCATGCGCGCGCCCTGCATGGCGAGAAGGGCGTCAAGACGCGCACGGGCCGCGGGGGCCTCGCCATTGTTGCGCAGCCACTCGATGAGCGACCATTCGCAATGAAGGAGACTGTCGGTGTCGATGCCGGGCGGGATGGCGGCAGCCTTGAGCAGTGCGGTGGCGGCGGTGGCGTTGCCGGTGCGCAGTTCGCACTGGAGGCGCAGGTAGAGGGTGTTCCCGCGTTCCTCCGGCGTGGGGAGGCGGGGCTGGACGGCGGCGTAGGCGGCGGCGGCAAGCGGATAGGCGGAGGGATTGGGCGCGGGAATCCGGGCGGAGACGTAGAGGCAGTCGGCGGCGACAAGCGCGGTGCGTGTCTGCGCGGGGCCGGTGAGGAGTTGCTGGAGCTGGGTGAGGTGCCCGGCGGCGCGCCGCGGTTCGTTGTTCTGCCAGGCAACGGTGGCGAGAATGCGCAGGGCATCGGAACGCAAGGGGCTCTCGGGTGTGTTTTCCAAAAGATCGTTGGCCGCACGGGTGGCGCCGGGAAGATCGTTGGCGGCATAGGCGAGCGTGGCGCGCACGAGGTTGAGCATGTCGAGCGTGCGCGGATCGGGCGCGGTGGCGGCGTGAATGGTGAGCTTTTCGTAAATTTCCGCCGGCGGGTTGCCGGCAGTGCCGGACGCGGGCGCGGTGGCAAGGGCGCTCAGGGCAAGATTTTGCAGCGGTGGCGGGGCTTTGTTGGAAATGACGTTGTAAAGGGCCTGGCGTCCCCCGGAATTGCCGGCGCCAAGGATGTAGCCGGTGAGCAGATCCGCCTCGTCGCGCTCGGCGGGAGAGATGAAACTGCGCTGGCGGAGAATGGCAACAGCCTCGGCAGTGCGTTTGTTTTTCGCAAGCGCGATGGCGAGTTGCTTGGCAAAGATGAAGCCGAGCGGGTTGTTCTCGTTGGTGGCGACGCTGTTGCGCAACTCATTCAGGACGGCCGCGTCGGGGGGTGGGCCGAGGCGGATTTGCGCAAGATACTCAAGCGCCCGGACGTGCTGCGCCTGATAGTGCTGGGCGGCATCGCTGTAGGAAGCGCGCGCTTGGGTGAACTCGGTGCGGATGAACTCGGTCTGCGTCTCGGACGCGCTGTCGGTCGCAAGTGCGAAGAGCGCGCGGGCAATGTGATACCACGGCAAGTCGGAGGCGGACAACAACGCGGGATTGAGCGCGTTCAGGGCGTCGCCATCGCCGGCGGTCTGCGTGCCCATGATGGCGCGGGCGAGCGCGAGCCGGATTTGGCGCGGGGCGGACTGCGGGAGACGTTCAAGGATTTTGGCAGCGCCATCAGGGTCGTTGCGCGCAAGGAGGCAGGTGGCAAGCCCGAGCTGGGCGCGCTCGTGCGAGGCGCCGCCTTGGGGAAACTCCAGGGAAAGACGCGTGAAAAACCCGCTGGCAAGCGTGGTGAGCCCGCTGGCAAGCGCCTCGTCCGCGGCGGCAAACCGGTTGCGCATAACGGGGTCATTCGCGGACGGCAGCGGGACGTTTTCCTCCAAAACAGGCAGCGGCGTTTGTTGCGCGAACATGGGCGGCACCGCCAGCAACATCAACGCCACCTGTAACATCCATCCGGCGCGCCCCCGGATCCCGCGTTGCCAGCCGGGGATGGAGCGGCGCGCGAGGACAAATGAAATGCGGTTGCGCCATAAAATACTCACCCCGCCAATATGCGCGGAAAAAACGCCCGGAGGAAAGTTAAAACCACGGGCCGAAAACCGGCCCCCGGACACATCGCCCGGGGGACGATTCGCTCCCGCAAACCAAACTTTCAAGTTCTAATGGCAGGGTTTGCCGAAGACTTCCACCTCGACGTAGTGATTGCCCACATTGGAGGTGTTCCCGGCACTGTAGAGGCGGACATAACGGCCCTTGACGGCGTTGACGGGGATGAGCTTGCCACGGTTTGTCTCAATGTAAACCTTGTCCTTGCCGACGCCGAGCCCGGCCCTGTTTTCGTAGTCGCTGTTGAACACGGTGGTGACGTCCTTCTTGAACTCGGCGTCGTTCGAGATTTGGACAATGACGGAGTGGTAGGCGCGTTTCTGGCGATGGAAATGCCAGAGGAGCACGGCGTGGAGATCGGCGGTTTTGCCAAGGTCGATTTGCACCCATTGGACTCCGGGGGCGAGCTCGACCTCATAACCCTCGTCACCATCCTTGTCACCGTCGGTGACGTAGTTGAGCTCGCCCACGATGGGCGTCTTGTCGCTTGAGGTGACGGGCTTGTGCTTGGCAAGATTCGTCGTGCCCTCGGGCACTTGGATGACGGGATTGGGCGTTGACTCGGGCTCAAGGTGCTGGGCGGGAATCTTGATGGGCAGAGGCGTGCCGACCGTCACAGGGGGCGGCAGGTCAAACTTCAGGTCCACTTTCTTGCCTTGCGCCCCGGCAGGGAGCGCGAGAGCGCACACGGCAGCCGCGGCGGCGAGTGTTTTGAGGAGGGTTGAGGATCGCGTCGTTTTCATGGTTGGATGTGTTGCTGGTGATGGAGAAATGTGTGTCAGGGTTTGCCAAAAACTTCCACCTCAATGTAGTGATTGCCGACATTGGCGGTGTTCCCCCCGCTGTGGAGACGGACATAACGGCCCTTGAGGGCGTTGACGGGGATGAGTTTGCCAAGGTTCGTATCGACGTAAACCTTGTCCTTGCCAGCGCCACGCCCGGCCTTGTTTTCGTAATCGTTGTTGAACACGGTGGTGACGCCGTTCTTGAACTCAGCGTCGTTCGACACCTGGACAACAACGGAACGGTAGGCGCGCTTGTCCCGATGGAAGTGCCAGACGACGATGGCGTGAAGCTCGGCGGACTGCCCGAGATCGATTTGCACCCATTGGATGCCGGGGGCGAGCTCGACCTCGTAACCCTCGTCGCCATCCTTGTCACCGTCGGTGATGTAGTTGAGCTCGCCCACGATGGGCAACTTGTCGCTTGAGGTGACAGGTTTGTTCTTGGCAAGGTTTTTCGTGCCCTCGGGCACCTGAATGACAGGGTTGGGAACGGGCTCGCGTTCGAGGAACTGGGGAGGAATGCCAGTAATGGGCTTTTCAGTGCCAACACGGACATACAGCGGCGTTTCAATCTTAAGATCCGCCTTTTTGCCCTGCGCCCCGGCAGGGAATGCGAGTGCGCACACGGCAGTCGCAGCGGCGAATGTTTTGAGGAGGGTTGAGGATCGCATCGTTTTCATGGTTGGATATTATTGCTGGTGATTGAGAAATGAGTGTCAAGGTTTTCCGAAAACTTCCACCTCAACGTAGTGGTTGGCCCCATTGACGGTGTTTCCGGCGCTGTAGAGGCGGACGTAACGGCCTTTGACGGCGTTGACGGGGATGAGCTTGCCGCGGTTCGTCTCAATGTAAACCTTGTCCCTGCCAATGCCAAGGCCCGCCTTGTTCTCGTAGTCGTTGTTAAACACGGTGGTGACGTCTTTCTTGAACCCGGCGTCGTTCGAGATTTGGACAACGACGGAGCGGTAGGCACGCGGGCGCCAACGATGGAAGTGCCAAATGGCCACGGCGTAAAGCTCGGCGCTCTTGCCAAGGTCTATTTGCACCCACTGGACGCCAGGGGCGAGCTCGACATCGAAGCCCTCGTCACCATCCTTGTCACCGTCGGTGATGTAGCTGATCTCGCCCTCAGCGGGAGCCTTGTCGCTTGAGGTGACGGGCCTGCCTCTGGCAAGATTCGTCGTGCCCTCGGGCACTTGGATGACCGGATGGGGAAGAGGCTCACGTTCAAAAAACTGCGGAGGGATGGAGAAGGAGCTCATCCCGCTGATGCGAGTGTACGGCGGTGTGTCAATTTTGAGTTCCACCGTTTCCCCTTGCGCCTGCGCAGGAAGGACACCGGCGCACAAGGCGGCAAGCAATGCGATGAGGGATTTCGTTTTCATGGTTGTGCAGGACGAAGTTCAGGAATCACGATGAGTAACGGGAAGACAGCGGACGCCACTTTTTGTTCAGGAAAATCGCACGCACCATTCCATGCCGGATTTTGGGCGCTGGAGTTATGCGCAGGCAGAACATGTCCAACCAAGTACGCAGCCAAGGCCGTCGGCGGTGCCAGATTGGGCGCGGGCGGTGCGTTGGCCAATGGCGTTGACGGTGTAATCGTATTGGCCGATGATGCTATCGGCGCGTGTACCCGTGGCGATGCGGTTTTGTTTTGTGGTCAAGATATCGCGATTGGCAATTTACGGACTTTTCTAATTTAATGAGAGAGTATTTCATATGCCTCGCCGTATCCTTCTTCACCAACGATCCCTTCAGCTGCAACTGTAATTCCCATTAACTTTCCACTCTTGAAAAAACCGCTAAACATAAGTTTTCTTATGGAATCGGAATGAATATCAGAGTAATAAAAAGGAAATGAAAGATGGTATGAACACTCTGTTCGTTTTTCATGCACAGTGTCCTGTGTTACCTCGTAACACATGCTGTCTGATGCGTTTAAAATTTCGAATCTTCCGTTTTTTACTATGAACTCAATGTCGCGATAAGACGTCACGCCGTTCCCGCCCATTGGGACATAATATCGGGCAACGCAATATCCTTTTTCATAATTGTCGCATCCCGTGTGATTCAAGCTGCCTTTTTTGCGCACAGAGGAGGCTTAATGGCTTGCGGGTTGGGCTGCGGGCACAGGCGGGGGTTGCCCGATGTCGGCAAGCAGTTGATGAAACCAAGGTTGGGTGATGTCGAAGGGTTTGCCGCCCTTGATGCGTTCGAACTCGATGGCACGAAGACGTCCGCCCTGGTCTTCGTCGTGACCGATGACGCCACTTTCGTTGCGCAGGGCGCACTCCACGGCGTAGTCCACACAGCTTTTGATGAGGGAACGGTCGGCTGCGTTGGACGGGGCGCTGCGGGCGAAGTAGCCGCTTTTTTGCACAAGTGTTTTCTCGGCGCCGAACATGGCGGCGAATTGCTTCCCGAACCATTTGCCTGGGTTGATGGCGTCGAGCTTGACGTGCCCGAAGGCATCACGGGGAACGGCATGGCCGCCGGCCTCCATTTCCTTGACGATGGCCTCGACGCCCGCCCCCTCGCTGATGAAGAGGTTGACGCAGTCGTGGCTGTCCATGATGGCGCGCAGGCGCCGGGCCTCGGAGGCGATGTCCACGACGATTTCCGGGATGTAAACGCCATGAATGTCGGCTTGGGCGGTGCCGTCGCCAATGGGGTCGAGGAAGCGCCGGGCCTTGAGCTGCCGGCGATATTCGGCGGCGGTGGCGGCGGTAAGCCAGCCGCAGTTGCGCCCCATGACTTCGTGGACGATGAGCATGCGCGGGTTCGCGCTGTGCTCGGCAACGGCATTTGCGAAGTAGCGCGCGCCTTCCTCGGCAGCGGTCCAGGCTCCGAGGCTTTGGCGGATGGGGTGGACGTCGTTGTCAACGGTCTTGGGCAGGCCGATGACGGTGAGTCCGTATCCGTTTTCCTTGAGGAATCTGGCAAGATCGGCGGCAGCGGTGTTTGTATCGTCCCCGCCGATGGTGTGGAGGACTTGGACGCCGTCCTTGACGAGTTGATCGGCGGCAACTTTTTGCGGATACTGGCCCTCCTTGACGAGGCCGCGCTTTATGCAGTCCTTGACGTTGGTGAGTTTCACGCGGCTGTTGCCGATGGGGCTGCCGCCGAGCTGGTGCAGGAGCGCGGCGCCGGCGCGGATGGCGGGCGTGACTTTCACGCTGTCGCCAAGGAGCAGGCCTTTGTAGCCGCTGCGATAACAGATGATTTCCACGTCGGGGACAATTTCGCTGTATCGCTCAATGAGTCCGCCAACGGCGGAGGAAAGGCAGGGCGCGAGGCCTCCCGCGGTGAGTATTGCCACTTTTTGAAGTTTCATGCGGGGGTCTTGGAGTAAGGAACGGGGCGGGATTGGAAAGCCTGAAAATGGTTTCCAAAAAACAAAGGCGGGACCTCGCAGAGAGGACCCGCCTTCGCTCGCAGCAGTTTTCAGGAAAAGAAGGGCAGTCGCCTGCGGTTCAGCGCAGGAAGAGGAGTTCCTGATAGGAGGGCAGTGGCCAGAGATCGTCGGCGACGAGCTCTTCCAGTGAATCGGCGAGCTCGCGGACTTTTTGCATGGCGGGAAGGATGTTGTCGCGCGCGAGAAGCGCTTTTTTGTGGGGTGCGCCGGAGGGTGTGTCGCGTTGTTTTTCCAGCGTCGCGAGCGCGTCCGCGAACGCACATTGGAGCGCGGTTATTCTCTCCAGCACGCCGTCGTTGAGCTCAACGCCCGCTCCGGCGACGCCACCGCGCGCCGCGGAGAGTTCGGCAATGTAACGGTTGACGGAGGGGTAGATCTGGGTGCGGCCAATTTCCAGCATCAGCTTGGACTCGGTGCGGACGGTGTTGATGTAGCCCTCGTAGGAAAGTTCCTCGCGCGATTCGAGCTCGTGGCGCCGCAGGACGCCCTGACGTTCAAAAACGGCGATGGTCGCCTTTGTCGTGACCTCGGGGAGGGCCTCGGGCGTGGACTTGAGGTTTTTCAGCCCGCGCTTGGCCGCCTCCACGGCCCATTCCTCGGAATAGCCGTTGCCGTTGAAGATGATTTTTCCGTGCTCGTTCAAAATCTCCTGAAGGAGTTTCTGGAGCGCGGCATCAAGTTTCTTCGGGTCACCCTTGGTGGCCTTTTCAAGCGCGTCGGCAATATACTGAATGGAGTCCGCGATGATCGTGTTGAGAAGAAAGAGCGGGCCTGCGATCGAAAATGCCGAGCCGACGGCGCGAAACTCAAATTTGTTCCCGGTGAAGGCGAAGGGCGAGGTGCGGTTGCGATCCCCGGCGTCCTTCGAGAGGACGGGGAGCGTGTCCACGCCAATCTGGAGCGCGCCGCCCCGCTTCGTGGAGGTGGCCGCGCCGCTCTTCTGGATTTGCGAAAAGACCCCGGTGAGCTGGTCGCCAAGGTATATGGAGAGAATCGCGGGCGGGGCCTCGTTGGCGCCAAGACGGTGGTCGTTGCCCGCGCTGGCAACAAAGGCGCGCAGGACGCCCTGATGCAGGCTGACGGCGCGTATGACCGCTGTCGCAAACGTGAGAAACTGCGCGTTGTCGTGCGGGTTGTCCCCGGGGTCGAGAAGGTTTCCGACCTTGGCGCCGCCGAGGGACCAGTTCACGTGCTTGCCGCTGCCGTTGACACCCGCGAAGGGTTTTTCGGCGAGCAAACAGACGAGTCCGTGCTTGCGCGCGACCTTCTTGAGGATGGTCATCGTAAGCTGCTGGTGATCATGCGCAACGTTGGCCGTCTCAAAAATGGGCGCCACCTCGTATTGCCCGGGCGCCACCTCGTTGTGGCGCGTCTTGAGCGGGATGCCGAGCTTGAACGCCTCGCGCTCCACCTCCATCATGTAGGCAAGCACGCGGTCGGGAATGGTGCCGAAGTATTGGTCCTCGAACTCCTGCCCGCGCGCCGGGCGGGCGCCGAAAAGCGTGCGCCCGCAAGTGTAAAGGTCGGGCCGCAGGTGGTAGAGCCGGGAATCGATGAGAAAATATTCCTGCTCGGGCCCCGCGGTGGCCGCGATGAAACCGGCGTCCGGATGGCCAAAAAGCTTCAATATGCGCTGCGCCTGGCGGTTGAGCGCCTGCATGGAGCGCAGCAGCGGCGTCTTCTTGTCAAGCGCATCACCCGTCCACGAAACAAAGGCCGTCGGGATGCAAAGCGTCGAACCGTTGACGCCTTCCACGATGAACGCGGGCGAGGTGACGTCCCAGACCGTGTAACCGCGCGCCTCAAACGTGGCGCGCAACCCGCCGCTGGGAAACGACGAGGCGTCCGGCTCGCCCTGAATGAGCGATTTTCCGGAAAACGTCGCAAGGAGACGCCCCCCCGAGGGTTCGTAAAAGCTGTCGTGCTTTTCCGCAGTCAACCCCGTGAGCGGGTAAAACACATGCGCATAGTGTGTCGCCCCGTGCGCCAGCGCCCAGTCCATCATCGAGGAGGCGACCACCTCGGCGACCGTCGTGTCAAGTTTGCCCCCGTTTTCGATGACATTCTTGAGGCTCCTGAAAATGGCCTTCGGAAGGCGCTTCTCCATCTTTTCAAGGGAGAAAACATTGATCCCGTAAAGGTCCTCGACCTTGTCGTTCTTATAGTCGAAGGAGGGCGCCATCCCGGAATGGGAGGCGATGCCTTCGATTGCTTTGCGTCGTGCTGCGTTACCGCTCATGTTAGTGAATGTGAGTTTAAGAAAAAAGCGTGAAAAAAACGAACATGGAGCAAGCAATTCACGTGCCAAGCCCCGAAATGCGCATTTTCCACTCTGGTGGGACAAAACAATGCTCAACTTTAGACAAAACCCACCCCGGATTGCTTATTTTCGAGCACCCAGCCCCCGAACCTCCCCGCTCCGCACCCCGGCATCAATCGTCGCGCTCGACCCACGCATAGAGCGTTGGCAAAAGAAGAAGCGTCAGGAATGTCGTGCTCAAAATGCCCCCAATGACCACGGTTGCCAGAGGCCGCTGCACCTCGGCGCCGGCACCCGTCGATAACGCCATGGGAACGAAACCGAGCGAGGCCACAAGCGCCGTCATCAGCACCGGACGCAAGCGCGTCACCGCCCCCTCCTCCACCGCCTCCCTCAGCGAACGCCCGGCGGCCCGCAACTGGTTGATAAACGAAACCATCACGACACCGTTGAGCACCGCCACCCCGGACAAGGCAATGAACCCAACACCCGCCGAAATCGAAAACGGAAACCCGCGCAACCATAACGCAAACACGCCACCCGTGAGCGCGAGCGGCACAGCGGTGTAAACAACAAACACCTGGCGGAAACTGTGGAAAACCATGTGGACAAGCACAAAGATCAGCACAAGCGCCACGGGAACCACAAGGGCGAGATGCGCCCGCGCCTCCTCAAGATTTTTGAACGCGCCTCCGTATTCGACATGGTAACCGCCGGGAAACTTCACACCGGCCTCGATGCGCGCCCGCGCCTCCGCCACAAACCCGGCAACATCACGCCCGCGCAAATTCACCTGCACCGCCACACGGCGGCGGCAGGATTCGCGGCTGATCGTGTTGACCGCCTCGGCAACACTCACCCTCGCCACCTTCCCAAGCGGCACCACGCCACCGTCCGCCGTGCGCACGCCAAGCTGCCGGATCCGGTCAAAATCGCCCCGGACATCCCCGGAAACCCTCGTGACCACAGGAAAACGGCGCTCCCCGTCCACAACCAGCCCGCACGCACTCCCCGCATAGGCGGCATTAATAACCGCATTCACCGCGTCAGCGTGGACATTGTAACGGACCATGGCCTCCCGATCCATCTCGACCTGCAGGATCGGAGTGCGCCCAATCGCGTCGAACTCGACCTCGCCCGCGCCAGGGACGCGCTCGACAATTTCGCGAACCTCGCCAGCGAGCCGCTCCAGCACATCATAATCCTCCCCAAACACCTTGATGGCAACGTCGGCACGACTCCCGGAAAGCAATTCGTTGAAACGCAACTCGACAGGTTGTGAAAAAAGCTGCGCCTGCGCCGGAAAACGCACCGCAAGCTCGCGCTGCATAAGCGCGGCAAGCTCATCCTTGGACACCGTCCGCGCCGCCCCCCCGCCCGGTGGCGTGACACGCCGCCACTGCTCGCGCGGCTTGAGAATAATGCAAGTGTCGCCAACATTCACACCCATGGGATCCGTGGCAACCTCGCTCGTGCCCACCCTGGAGAAAACATGGCGTATCTCGGGAAACTTTTCCAAAAGCAGCCGCTCGGCAGACATCTGCATCTCCACCGAAGCGCCCAGCGCAATGCTGCCCGTGCGGATCATCTGCGCCGCCATGTCACCCTCATCAAGCCGCGGGATGAACTCCGAGCCAAGACGGTTGAAAAGCACCAGCGCGCCAGCGCAACCGGCCACTCCCACGGCAACCACAAACAACCGCAAACGCATGGCGATGCGCAACACGGGCAAATACACACAACGGGCAAAAACCGTGACGCCATCCCGCGCGCGAACACGCCCCCGGAGAAATTGCGCGGCAAGCACCGGAACCAGCGTCAACGCAAACAACAGCGCGCCGACAAGCGCGAAAACAACCGTGAAAGCCATCGGCGCAAACGTCCTCCCCTCCACACCCGAGAGCGTGAACAGGGGAAGATAAACGATGGTGATGACAGCAACGCCAAAAACGGTGGGCGAGCCCGCCTGCCGGCACGCATCAAGCACAGCCGCATCGCGCTCCGCCCGCGTGAGCTCCCGGGCAAGCGCGCCACGCCGCTGGTCAAGGACACGCACAATGTTTTCCGTCATGACAACCGCACCGTCCACAATCAGCCCGAAATCCACCGCGCCAAGGCTCATCAAGTTCCCGGGCACCCCGCGGCCCACCATCCCGGTGACGGCAAACAACATCGAAAGCGGAATGCCCGCGGCAACAATGAGCGCCGCCCGCCAGTTCCCAAGCAGGGCGACGAGCACGGCGACAACCAGCAGCGCACCCTCAAGCAAGTTCGCACCCACGGTGGCGATGGTCCGCGACACAAGCGCCGTGCGGTCATACACGGACTCCACAACAATGCCCGGAGGAAGATTAGCGCGCAGCTCGCCAAGCCGCGCCCCAACGCGCCCGGACACCTCGCGACTGTTCCCCCCGGCAAGCATCATCACGGAGCCAAGCACCGCCTCGCGCCCATCATGCGTCGCCGCCCCGGTCCGCACCTCCGAACCGACGGCAACACCGCAAACATCGCCAACACGCAAGGCAACGGCACCGGAGGCAAATTTCAGCGGCAACGCGGCAATCTCCCCAATCGAGGCAACGCGCCCCGCCACGCGCACCGTGATGTGCTCAAACCCCTTTTCGATCCCCGCGCCACCGGCATTGGCAGTGTTCGCGGCAATGACGCGCGCAACGTCATCAAGCGTCAGCCCAAGCGAGGCAAGCCGCGCGGGATCCGGCTCGACAACGATCCGCGTTTCATGCCCGCCGGACGTGTTGACCTCGGCAACACCGGGCACGGTGCGCAACACAGGCTTGATGACATAATCCTGCACCTGCCTCAGCTCGCGCAAACGCGCCTCCGCCCCCCCAGGGGATTGCGCCCCGTCCGCATGGCGGACGACATAATGAAAAATCTCCCCAAGCCCCGTGGAAATTGGCGCAAGCTTTGGAACCACACCCGGAGGCAACGCCTCGGCAACCGATTGCAAACGCTCCCCGACAAGCTGGCGGGCACGGTAAATGTCCGTCCCATCCTTGAAAATCAGGGTGACCTGCGAAAGCCCGGGCTTGGACAACGAACGGACCACCTCGTGGTTCTCAATCCCGCTCATCCCGATCTCAATGGGCACCGTGACAAGTTTTTCTATTTCCTCGGGGGCAAGGGCGGGAACGGACGCGTTAATCTGCACCTGCACATTGGTGATGTCGGGAACGGCATCCAAAGGCAGGCGGGGAACGGAATAAATGCCGAGCGCAATGAAAACAAACGCCGCGAGAAAAACGGCGGAACGATGCGCAAGGGAAATTTCAAGTATGCGATTGATCATGTTCGTGCGGGCGATGGTTTTTTAAAGCCAGGCTCAATGCGAATGCCCCCCGCCCCTGGTCAGGCGAAGCTCGGCAAGCCAGAGCTGGGAAACAGGTTCGGCAACGACAACGTCACCCGCGGAAAGACCTGAAACAATGGCAACATCGCTTGCGCCAACAGCCCCGGCACGGACAGGAATGCGGTAATAACTCCCCTCTTTCACGCCATAAACGAAAGTGCCGCCCGCCGTTTCCAACAACGCCTCGCGCGGAATGGACGGCACCTCGCCCGCAGGCGGAACCAGACGCGTGAGCGCAATCACGCCTCCAGCCCGGAGCTCACCGCGAGGGACATCCTCCGACGCCACCTCAAAGAGCACTTCAACACTCCCCATCGCACGCTGGGACTCCCGCGAAATGGAATGAAGCCGCGCGGTGAACCTCGCCCCGGCAACATCCTTCCCTCCCACGCTTGCCTCAAAAATTTGCCCCGCGGAAAAATCCCCCGCCCGCGCCAAAGGCACAAAGGCGACAGCCCGCGTGGCATCCACCACCTCGGCAACGAGCGAAATCACCCGCGGAATGCGTCCCGGAACAACGGACACCGTCCGCAACCCCATCGCCTCCGCAACTTCGGGCGCAAACCGCAACCCGCGCCCGGCGGCATAGGTGACAAGCTCCGCACCCTCCTCATGCGAACGCCCGTCGTGACCGCCGCGCCCATGCTCATGAGCATCATCGTCAGTATGCTGGCCATGGCGCTCACAGCCTGAGACAAAAAACACGCCACCGGCGGCAGCCGCGCAAACAAGGACGGTGTGCAAGCGTCTCACAAGGCACCTCCCTTTCCACCGGACACCCGCGGTGGCGTCGCCTTCCCGCGCACCGGCGCGAAAAAAGCCTCCAGCGGCTGCCCGCCCAAAATGCTCAACCGTGCCGCGGCACGGACAGCCTCCACACGGGCCTCAACATGCACATCCACAATCTCAAGGTGCGCTTGCAACAGGGAAACATAAGTGGAAACGGGAATCGCACCCAAACGATAATGACGCTCCCCAAGCATCGCCGCCTCGTGAAAACGCGCAACCTCCCCAACACCGGTCTCACGGAGAACACCCTGGTTCGCACGATAAAGCGCCGCGGCATCAAGCACGTCCTTGTGCACATCGCGGCGCAAACGAAACAAGGCGCCTTGCGCCTGCCCGCGCCGCGTTTTCGCCTCGGCAACGGCAGGCGAATTGCGATTCCAGAACGGAAGCGGAATGCTCACCCCAATCCCCGCAAAACGGTCCCGCCCCCCCGCCTTTTCCTCCGAATAATACGCGGAGAGCGTCACATCGCTAAACAGATTTTTGCCCTCAAGCTCCACGCCAATGCCCTGCTCCTCCAAATCCAGCTCGAATTGCCGCAACGTGTGATTCCCGCGAAAAGCGGAGGCAACCAGCGCCGCATCCGCAGGCACATCCACGGGAACCGTGGCCTCGGGGGCAAGCACGAGCAAGGTTTCAGGCGGCAACCCGCGCAAAAGATTCAGATCCGCAAGCGCCCCCGCAAGCCGGGCGCGCTGCACCGACGCCTCCCGGGAAAGCTTGCGGGCGCTCGCCTCAAGAATGCGCATCTCGAAAACAACATTGATCCCGGCAGGCTCGCGCTGGACGAGCGTCCCCAGCACGGCACGCAGCCGCGCGGTGGCGTCCTCCGTCGCCTCAAGCCGCTGTTGCGCGGCAAGGAGAACATGCGCCAGCTCGGCAACCCGCGCACCCAGCTCGCGGCGAAACTGGGCAAGGCCCGCCTCCGCCCGTTCAACCTGACGTTGCGCAATGGCTTTGCGCAACGCATTGCGCCCGGAAAAATCAAAACGTTGCGCAAGCGTCACTCCCCACGCAACGCCATCGCCCGCAAACGCCCCGCCCGGTTCGCGACTGGACTTGCGCCCAATCTCAACGGACAAATTGGGATCGTCCCAGCGCCCGGCATTGCCACGGCGTTCACGGACGAGCGCGATTTCGTCCTCGTAAAAACGAATTTCAGGATTGAACGCGAGTGCCTGCGCCACGACGTCATCGACACTCATGCGCCGAACTCCCGCAACAACAGGTGGCGTCGTGGACGGCATTTGCCCGCCCGCGTCTTGTGCGGCGGACACGGTGCCCGCCGCGATGAGAAAAGTGAATATTGGAAAAAGTCTCTTGTTCATAAATTAATCGATGGTTGGTTAAAAGATGGTTGGTTAAAAGCTTGCGACAACTCTGCGCGCGCTCGCGCGAAACCAAGGCAGACTCCGTCGGCAAAACCGCGAAAGCCCTGCGTCAAGGCACGCCACCGCACCCACTCCGGGCACGGGATCTCAGCGCGCAAACACCACCACCGAAGGCGCGCGCGCCGGAGCCGCGGCACGCGTCATGAACTGCCACCCACGGGCAAGACACCGCACACAATCCCAATCCCGGCGGAACAAGACACACTCCCGGGGCACATCAGGCACCGCACGAAAAAGCACGGCAAAGCGCCCGATGACACCGGCAAAACCCGCCGCCTCGGCAGGAGGCGGAAGCAACCGCGCCAAAGCCCCGAAGGCACTGGGCGCGGCAAGCATGGACTCGACCTCGCAGTCCACCCCATGCGGCGCATGTCCGGCACAAGGACGGGCACCCGGATCACCAATGTCACCGACCTCATTTTCCTCGGCGGGAAAATGGCACGAACCGCCATCATTTTCCAAGCAAGCCGCCGACATCACCACACAGTGCCCCGTGCCCGCCACGTAGGCGAGCAACAGAAAAAACAGCGACACAGTGCGAAACATGCCGCGAGGAAAAACCCCTCACACCCTTTCCCGTCAAGAGGAAAAACCACAGGTTCCGGAAAGCCGTGATGAGAAGGAATAGAATCCCGGGGCGCCCCTTCGTCGCTGGTCTTGGAAAACGGCTTGTAGGCGTTCCCGATGCCTCAAGGTGCGACAGCGCGCCTTTTCCTCCCCAGCAAATAGAGCAGTCCTACCAACGCGCCTCCTATCACTCCGTAAGTGCTTGGTTCTGGTATCGGCGCAAGGCTGGCGACACGAAACCCGAGGTCGCCGAGCTCATCGCCGGGCGTGAAGTGCGGCCACGAGAAGCCAGCGGCGAGGCCCGTATCAGTGTTTCCGCACGAGCCCCCGCGAACAACGCGAGTGGAACCATTTGGAATGTCGATCCATTCCGACACATTCCCTGTCATATCCACCACCCCATATGCACTCGCGTAGTCCTTATAGAATTCCACAGGACTCAACCTATACGTCCAGCCTTCAGCTCCGTGAAGATACAAATCATTGTAGTTCGCATAGCCTGGATCCATCGTGTCCCCAGCGGTATTACCGGAGCCGGTCGTCGAATACTCATGGTATCCGCCAACTCCTGAACCTCCTTTGTTAGGATCGTAATACGCCGCCTTATACCACTCATTCTCATCAGGCAACACCACCCCGCCGTTTGCCGACCATGCTGCGGTATCACGTTCATCGTTACCATGCCCAACCCCCATGTCATAGAGCCCGAGCTCCGTGTTACCGGTCGTCAGCCAGTTGCAAAATCGCTTCGCATCCAGCAAATTCACAAAAATCACAGGACGCCTCGCGTAATCCTCGTTAACCAGACTGTAGCTGTAACTGCCAGACACCCCTGAGCGTGTTATCCCACTATAAGAAGCGCTGATGCCCATGAAATCGTTATACAGTCCGTGACTGTCGGTCTTCGCCACCTCGTTCAGGAAATCCTTCCACTGCCCCTGCGTCACCTCATACTTGCCGATGTAATAATCGTAGCCAACAGAGCCGTGAACAGAACCAGTCGCCGAATCGGGGGCATTGGCAATGCCACCCGGGGCTTCGATAAGTACCGTCTCAATGTCCATCGTCGGCACGGCACCCGTCAACGCTGGCACCACCGCCACTGCTGCCAGTGCCGCCGCTCCAACAAAGACGCTCTTCGTTATTCTATTACTCGTTTTCATGTTTTTTCTCTTTGTTTGTTATTTTGTTGTTTGTTTCGCCTCAACCTGAGGCAAAAAGGCTCAAGAGTGCGTCCAATTATGGAGTGCGGCGATGGTCCCGCTTTCGCGGAGGCGGCGCGGTGCCCGCGCGGTCGTTGCCGGGCTGCGCCCGGTTCCGTCTGCGACGGGAGCTTCCGGACGCAGTCCGGCAAAGTCCCGTGCGGACACGCACTCGCCGGGTTAGTGTAAAGTTTAGCTGAGCAGGCATGGGGAGAAAGGAATGGCGTTATGCGTTGTGCCCGTGGAGGATAGGGCATGAAACAAAACGCTCAGGGCCGGAAAAATCAGCAAAACCGGCAAAACCAAGCGGCGTGTCCGTCGCCATGCACGGCGGAAACGCAAGCCGCGAACACGCCCGGGGAAGAGGCAGCGCGTGTGTTCGCACACCTCGCCCGCAACGATCCGCGACGCCGCCGACGCGCTCAAAAAACGCTGGCCGGAGTCCTCGCAAAACCCGGTGCGCCGGTGCCGGAAATCTTCCCCAAATGGGCCGACGCCACCGCCGCATACGACATCGCAGCAAACGAAAAACTGCCGCTGTCCAACATCCTTGACGCCGCCGCGGCAGCGACCCTTGAACGCATCCGCGCCCTGCCAAGCTCCGCGCCCGTGCACCCGCATTTTTGCCTCGACACGCTCAACGGCGAGCCGCTCGGCTTGCATGGCGCGCGCGTGTGGAGCCGCGATCCGGAGGACTTCGGACGTTCCCGCACTGGCAAACGCAACCGCCTCCCTCTCGCCGAAAAGGAAAGCGGACGTTGGCTCGACGCTTGGACGAGCGCGGAAAAACACAAGTCTGCCGAGAGGAATCCCGCCAATTGCGCACCCTGCGCGGCCCATGCTTCTTCGCCATCCTCGACCTGCTCGCCGCCATTTACATAATGGCGCTGACCCTCGCCGCGCGAACCC